>JANXNW010000273.1 GCA_025353905.1 Hymenobacter sp. | reverse complement strand
CACTTCCACGCCGGGTGTGTTCGTCAAAATCTCGCGCACATCCGCCAGGTCGAAGTCGCGGGCAAACTCTACGTTCACGGCCTCGGAGTGGCCGCCGAGCACGGGCACCCGCACGCAGGTGGCCGTGACGCGAACGCTGTCATCGCCGAGTATCTTCTTGGTTTCGAGCACCATCTTCATCTCCTCCTTCGTGTAGCCGTTGGGCTGGAACACGTCGATGTGGGGCAGCACGTTCAGGTCGATGGGATGCGGGTAGGCGGGGTGTTCGACGGGCAGCCCGGCGCGCTCCTGCCGCAGCTGGTCCACGGCTTGCTTGCCGGTGCCGGTCACGCTCTGGTAGGTGCTGACGACGATGCGCAGCACCTGATATTTTTTGTGCAACTCACTGAGCGCCAATACGAGCTGAATAGTCGAGCAGTTGGGGTTGGCGATAATTTTGTCGGCCGCCGTGAGCACGTGGGCGTTCACTTCGGGCACCACTAGCTTCTTGCCGGGGTCCATCCGCCAGGCGCTGGAATTGTCTACGACCGTCGTGCCGACCTTGGCGAAGCGCGGCGCCCATTCCAGCGACACGCTGCCGCCGGCCGAGAACAGCGCCAGTGCCGGCCGCGCCGCGATGGCCGCTTCCAGGCTCAGTACCGGGTAGGCTTTACCTTGAAACTGAATCACCTGCCCCAGCGAGCGGGCCGAGGCCACGGGTAATACGTCAGTAACGGGGAAGCCACGCTCGGCCAGGACGCGCAGCATTTCGGTGCCCACCAATCCGGTGGCTCCCACAACGGCAATTTTCATCCGATAACGTTTTGACAACCGACCAACTGGCCGGGCTGCAAAGCTCGGGGTGCGGGCGGGAGTTGCGCCGCAACACGGAGTAGCCCGTCGTTTACCGCAAATTCCGAGTCTGCACGCGGCGAGCCCACTGACTGGAAACCACCCGAAAGCCGCCGCCGCGCCTGTGGACACCATACCACCGACCTTTGCGCCCCCGCCCGGCCTCCCACTTTCTTATGACTAAAAGCTTTCTCATGCAATTCACCGCTTTTGCGCTGGCCAGCTTCGCGGTTTTGTTCGGGTTGCGGGCGGCTTTTGCCGAGGCCGTAGTGCATCCGCTGGCCCCGTGGCTGCTGACGGCACTGCTGACGCTCACGCTGCTGGGCTACCTCGCGACGGCCTGGGCCACGGCGCGCTCGGCCGACAACTTTTTAGTAGCTTATTTCGGAGGCGTGGGCTTGCGACTGGTGCTGGCTATCGGCGTGATGCTGGCCTATTTCCGGGGGCCGGCGCTACGCGATAATCACGGGCTGCTGACCTTCCTCGGGGCGTTCTTCCTGGCCTATTTCTGGTGCGCCGGGTTTGAAATTTGGGCCATTTTTCGTAACTTGCGCCCGTTTTCAGGGGGGCAGGCTCTAAAAAGCGCCTGATTTTCCACCACTCCCATACTTTAACTCTTGCTGAATGAAGCGGTTACTGACTCTTTTTTTGTGCCTGTTTTCGTTCGCCGCTTTTGCGGCTGAACCCACCGAAACCGGCAAAAAAGAGGGTGGCTTCAACCCCGGCGAAGTTATTTTAGAGCACGTCGGCGATGCCCACGAGTGGCACTGGTTCAGCGCCGGCGGTCACGATTTCGTAACCTATCTGCCCGTCATCGCCTACCAGCCCGGCAAGGGCGTATCGGTGTTCTCTTCGGAGCACCTGGCCGAGCACAAGGAGCACCACGGCTTCAAGCTGGAAGAAGGCAAGCTGATGGCCGAGGACGGCAGCAAAGTCTATGACTTCTCCATCACTAAGAACGTGGCCTCGCTATTGGTAAGCAGCCTGTTGCTGCTAGTCGTGTTCACGTCGATGGCCCGCGCCTACCAGCGCCGCGCCGGGCAGGCCCCGTCTGGTTTGCAGTCTTTCCTGGAGCCGGTCGTGGTGTTCATCCGCGACGAGGTGGCCAAGAAAAGCATTGGTCCGAAGTACGAGCGCTACATGCCGTATTTGCTCACGGTCTTCTTTTTTATCTGGTTCAATAACCTGCTGGGCCTCACGCCGGGCGCGGCCAACCTCACGGGCAACATCAGCGTAACGGCTATGCTGGCCATCGTGACGCTGATTATCACCAACGTGAGCGGCGGCAAATACTACTGGCAGCACATTTTCTGGACGCCGGGCGTGCCGTTTCTGCTGCGCTTCATCATGCTGCCCGTCGAGTTGGTGGGCATTATCGTCAAGCCGTTTTCGCTCATGGTGCGGCTATTTGCCAACATCACGGCCGGCCACATCATCATCCTGAGCTTTATCAGCCTGATTTTCATTTTCCGTACGCCGTTTGCCGGCTTGCTCTCGGTGCCGTTTGGACTGTTTATCAGCGTGTTGGAGCTGCTCGTGGCGCTGCTGCAAGCCTACATTTTTACCCTGCTCACGGCCATGTACATCGGCGGGGCAGTCGAGGAGCACCATCACGAGCACGACCCGGCCGCGGACTTCGGCACCGCTGCTGAGCGCGACGGCGGCTCGAACATCGGCAACCTCGCCCGGACCGGCGCGCACTAAGCCTGTTTGCTGGCCCGGCGGCTCGCGTGGCGGGTGGTCGGGCTTATTCTTTTTGTTTCCTTTTTTTAAATCCACTTTCTCTCCTTTACCATGCTTCTCTCGTTGTTGCTGCAAGTTGTTAATTCCGTTGGTTTGGCCGTGATGGGTGCCGGCATCGGTGCTGGTCTGGCTATCATTGGCGCGGGCCTCGGCATCGGCCGCAT
>JANXNW010000209.1 GCA_025353905.1 Hymenobacter sp. | reverse complement strand
CGATATTCTGGCCGAAGTCGAGACCGACAAGGCCACAATGGAGCTGGAAAACTACGAGGACGGCACCCTGCTCTATATCGGCCCCAAAGAAAAGGACTCCGTGCCGGTAGACGGTGTGCTGGCCATCGTGGGCAAGGAAGGCGAGGATATTTCGGCCCTGCTCAGCGGCGCGGCCGGGGGCAGCGCCCCCCAGGCTCCGGTGGCGGCTCCCGCCGCGACTCCGGCTCCGGCCACGACGAAGGTGCCGGCTGCCGCGCCGGCTGCTGTTGCCGCGCCGACTTCCGCCGCCGCACCAGTCGCACTCGCACCCGCTGCTGCTGCTAATGGCAAGAAAGCCACCGTGGTGCGAATGCCTAAAATGAGCGACACCATGACTGAGGGCACCATTGCCGCGTGGCTGAAAAAAGTAGGCGACAAGGTGAAAGCGGGCGACGTGCTGGCCGAGGTCGAAACCGACAAAGCCACGATGGAGCTGGAAAACTACGAGGACGGCACCCTGCTCTACATCGGCCCGAAAGACGGCGAGGCCGTCGCCGTCGATGCCGTGCTCGCCGTCATTGGCGAGGAAGGTGCCGATGTGCAGGCCCTTATCGGCGGGCAAAGCGGCGGCGCGGCTCCGGTTGCTCTGGCTGAAACCGAAACCGAAGCTGCCGCCGCGCCCGCTGAGGCTAACAATCAACAACCAACGACTAACAACCAAAGCAACGGCCGCCTGCTCGCCTCGCCGCTGGCCAAGAGCATTGCCAAAGAAAAGGGCTTGGATTTACGCCAGATACAAGGCAGCGGCGAAAACGGCCGCATAGTGGCCCGCGACCTGGAAAACGCCCAGCCAGTGGCCGCTACGCCTGCGCCTCAAGTCAGCTCCTCAGTCGCCGCGGCGGCCCCCGTTGCGACGCCGGCTGCCGCGCCCAACGAGTACGTCCGGGCCGCGTTGCCGGAAGCGGCCCCAGTTGCGGCCCAGCCTACTGGCCAACAACCAACAACCAGCAACCAACAACCAACAACCAGCTTCACCGACACGCCCGTGTCCCAGATGCGCAAGGTTATTGCCAAGCGCTTGTCGGAGAGCCTGTTCACGGCCCCGCATTTCTACCTGACGATGGAAATTCGGATGGACCGGGCGATGGAGGCGCGTACCCGGCTCAACGAATTGTCGCCTATCAAGCTTTCGTTCAACGACCTCGTCATCAAAGCTTCGGCGGTGGCTTTGCGTCAGCACCCAGTCGTGAACTCATCGTGGCTGGGCGATAAAATTCGCCAGAATCACGTCATCAACATCGGCGTGGCGGTGGCCGTGG
>JANXNW010000201.1 GCA_025353905.1 Hymenobacter sp. | reverse complement strand
GACTGATGTGGGGCAGGTGCTCGGCCAGATGCGTACACGTATAATTGCGGGGCGTACTCAACAGGTACTCGATGTAGGTCGCTTGCGTGAGCATGGTGCACAGTTTTGCCTCAAGATACTACCGAGTGCGTAAGTCCTATTCTTGTTTCTTGTTTCTTGTTTTCAGGTCGTCCGTTCGCGCAGAGTTCCACAGAGGGAGAGGAGTCTGGCAAAGTTAAAGTGGCGTTGTCTTGTTCAGATTCAGCCAGAAACCAGAAGCTTCTTTCACCTGAGCCAGACGTACATCGCGGCATCGAACACGAACAAAAACGCGCCTTGCAGCTGAATTGAGCGCCCGTAGCCGAACAGGCGCTCGGGGCGACGGGCGGCAGCGGACGTGGCCGGCGCGGCGGCGCGGGCCAGCAGCCACGCGCCGAGCAGCACGTAGCCGACATCGAGCAGGGCGTTGCCGGCGAAAATGTAGCCCGTCAGGGTTTGGTCGGCCAGCGCAGCGGCGGCCGTGAAGCCGGGCGGCGGCACGCCGGGGTGGGTGCGCAGGATGCCCACGGCGGCCAGCACGGCGTTCACCACGGCCCAGCCGCAGTTCATCAGGTGGAAGTGGTGGGGCCAGGCGCGGGCGTCGGCGCGCGGCAGCTGGTAGCCGCTGACGAGCAAATTGAGCAAAGCCCAGCCGCCGAGCACAGCCAGGCCCCGGCCCAGCGCCAGCTCATGGTGCTGATACATGGTCAGCCAGGTCGGCACGGCCGCGGGAAGAGAGGGAAACATAGAGTACAAAGAAAAGGCCCGGCACCGCGCCGCCGGTCTGGTGGTGTTCTGAGCGGCGCGGCTATCTTTGCGCTACCACTGCCCCCATTGGGCAGCCGGCTATTTGGGGAATTAGCTCAGTTTGGTTAGAGCGCTACCTTGACATGGTAGAGGTCGCCGGTTCGAGCCCGGCATTGCCCACTAACTATCCAATAATTAGTCACTTGAAGCCCGCCATCGGCGGGCTTTTTGCGTTCGTGGCCGGAGGGGCTTGTGCGGGTTCGTCTGGCAAAGTGAGCAAAGCCGGGCAATGCCAAACGAACGCGCAATCAGCCGTTCACGGCCTCCGAAATCGTCAGCACTTCCTCCAGTACCTGGCGCGAATTGCCCAGGCGGGGTACTTTGAGTTGGCCACCGAGTCGGCCGCGGCCGCGCAGCCAGGCCTCGAACGTGCCGGGCGGCACGAAGTGAACGCGCGGCAGGGCCAGGGCCAGGTCGCGGTGGCGCTTGGCATCGTAGTCGGAGTTGAGCGCGCGCAGGGCCTGGTCGAGCTGCCGGGCAAACACGGCCGGGTCGGGCGGGGCTAACTGGGCGGCGGAGGCGGGCAGCAGCTCAACGGCCCACTCGTGGCCCCCGCGCGAGGAGCCGGGGCCAGCGGCGAAAAACACCGGCGCGGCCGTAAAGTCGCGCACCAGCAGGCCCGTAGCCAGGGCGGCGGCGGCCACGGCGGCTTCGGCATTCTCCACGATTACCTCCTCGCCAAACGCATTGAGAAAGTGCTTGGTGCGGCCCGTGATGCGCACCCGATACGGCCGCAGGCTGGTGAAGCGCACCGTGTCGCCGACGAGGTAGCGCCAGAGCCCGGCGCTGGTGCTGATAACGAGCGCGTAGTTGCGGCCCAACTCCACGGCTTCGAGCGGCACCGGACGCGGGTCGAGACTTTCGAACTGCTCAGCGGGCAGAAACTCGTAGTAGATGCCGTGGTCGAGCAGCAGCAGCAAATCGGCCGAGTCGGGCTCGTCCTGCAAGGCGAAGTAGCCCTCCGAGGCATTATATATTTCGAGGTAGCGCAGCTGCTCGCCCGGCATAAGCTGCTCAAACAGCGGTCGGTAAGGTCCGAAGGCCACCGCGCCGTGCAGAAACAGTCCCAGCCGGGGCCACACCTGGCGCAGGTCGTCGGCCTGGGCCAGGGCCAGCACCCGGCGCAGCAGCACGAGCATCCAGGTGGGCACGCCGGCCAGCACCCGCACGTCCTGGCGGCGCACATGGGCGGCGATGCGCTCGATTTTTTCCTCCCACTCATCCAGCAAGGCCAGCGCCAGCGGGGGCGTGCGCAGGGCCTGCGCCCAGCCCGGCAGCTGCCGCATGATGAGCGCCGACACGTCGCCGGTGAGCGCCCCGCTGCCCGGCGCACCCTCAAACGGGCTGGCCCCGACGCTGCCGCCCAGGCTCAGCGTTTTGCCGGCCAGCAGGCGCGCGGCCGGGTAGAGATGAGTGGCTAGGGCCAGCATGTCGCGCCCGGCGCGGTAGTGGTTGTCGCGCAGCGCAGCCGGCGTCAGGGGCAGATACTTGCTGCGGGCGTTGGTGGTGCCGCTGCTGCGGGCCTGCCAGCGCGGGGCCGGGCCGGGCCAGAGCACGTCGGGCTGCCCGCGCAGCACTTTTTCCAGCTCGGGGTAGAGCTGCTCGTAGGTCCTCACCGGCACCCGCGCCGCGAAGGCCTCCGCGCTCAGCCCGGCGTGGTAGCCGTAGCGCCGGCCCCACTCGGTGCCGCGTGCCGTGCCCAGCAAATAGCGCAGCACGGCCGCCTGCCGGGCCAGCGGCTCTTGCCGCACCTGAGCCAGCCGCGGCAGGCTGCCGAGCTGCACGGCGCGGGCAAGGAGCTGGTCGAACACAGTTAGTAGTGATTAGTGGTTAGTGGTTAGTGATTAGAGCGGTTCTCAGATTAGTGTAGCAGTTCGTCGCCCGTAAACCTCACCCCCTAGCCCCCTCTCCAAAAGAGAGGGGGGACTAGTTCTAGAGCCTAACTTACTAGTTGCTAGATTTCTAGGGCTAGAAACTAGTCCCCCCTCTCTTTTGGAGAGGGGGCTAGAGCCTGTTATGCACTTGGGAGTAAATTTGAGGTATGACTGCTACGCGAAGTTACCCCAGTGATGTGTCAGATGAAGAATGGGCCTTTGCTGTCTCTTACTTGTGCTTGATGCGCGAGGATGCCCCCCAGCGCGACCA
>JANXNW010000148.1 GCA_025353905.1 Hymenobacter sp. | reverse complement strand
GCATCCTGCTCGGGGATGTAGAAGCGCTTTTTTTGCAAATTGGGGTAGAATTTGCGTTTGGTCTTGTTGTTGGCGTGCGATACGTTGTTACCCACGCGGGTACGCTTGCCGGTGAGGTCACAAACTCGGGCCATGATAGTAGTCGGTTGAAGTTGATACGAATGCGAAACGGGCCGCAAATATCGGCAAAAATTCGCCAACCACCAAACTGAGGAGGGGATGAATTGGTGAGATGGTGAGTTTTACATCAGCCTCGCGGCCGATGAAAGGCTACTAAATGCCTTCAGGCCGCCAATGAGTCGGCAAAGTCTCGGCAGCAAAAACTCACAAAAAATCACCACCTCATTATTTCACCACCTCACTACCGCTCCGCCACGGGCAATGCCGGCAGCCCGAGCCGCAGCAGTAGCCCCGCCGCAGGTGGTACTGGGCCGTGAACACGGTGTAGCCTTCGGGCGTGTAGTAGGCGTCGCCGGGCAGCAGGGGCCGGGCGGCGAACTCGGCCAGGCGGGCCGTGTGGCGGGCGGTGGCAGTGGCTTTGTTAGGCATCGGGCAGAGCGGCCACGCACTCGATTTCGACCAGCGCGTCGAGCGGCAGGCGCGATACCTCGACCGTGCTGCGCGCCGGGCGGTGCGCGCCGAAGACTTCCGCATAGACGGCATTCATGCGCGGAAAATCAGCGAAGTTTTTCAGGAAAACGGTCGTTTTGACAATGTGGCTTAGGCTCAAGTCTTGAGCCGAGAGTACGGTAGCCAGGTTGGCGAGCACCTGCCGGGTCTGGTCTTCGATGGTCGTCGTTTCGATGCGGCTGCTGGCCGGCACGATGGGCGTCTGGCCCGAGCAGAAGACGAGGCCGCCCGCCACGATGGCTTGCGAGTACGGCCCCACGGCGGCGGGGGCATCGGGGTGGTGCAGGATTTCCATGAGTAGGTGCGGGGTATCGGGTGTCAGGTATTGAGCCAACAAACGCTTGGATTTCGGCAGCTTGTCATCAAGCCAACCACCAGCCGACTCATCCGACCCACTTGCGGCCCGCAAAGTTAGCGGCCGGGCCAGGTCAGGCGAAGCGGCAGGCACCGTGGCTGGCCAAGTGGCAGGCAAAATCTGGGGGCCGGGCCGCTCGGTTGTAAATTTGGGCGATTCCCGCTTTTTACCTGCCCGCTTATGTCCACTGCCACCCTCGCCCCCATCCCGACCACCGCCACCGCCGAGCAGCTCATGGCTCTCGAAGACCGGTACGGGGCGCACAACTACCACCCGCTGCCCGTGGTGCTGAGCCGGGGCGAGGGCGTCCATGTCTGGGACGTGGACGGTCGGCAGTACGTTGATTTTCTGTCTGCCTACTCCGCTGTCAATCAGGGGCATTGCCACCCACGCATTATCGGCGCGCTCACCGAGCAGGCTCAAAAGCTGACGCTCACTTCCCGCGCCTTTTTCAACGACAAATTAGGCCCCGCCGAAAAGCAGCTCTGCGAGCTGTTTGGCTACGACAAAGCCCTGCTGATGAACGCCGGGGCCGAAGCCGTGGAAACCGCCCTCAAGCTGGCCCGCAAATGGGGCTACGAGCACAAGGGCATCGCCGAGAACGAGGCGCTGATTTTGGTGGCAGAGGGCAACTTCCACGGGCGCACGACGGGCATTATCTCCTTCAGCACCGACCCCGACAGCACGGGCGGTTTCGGGCCATACAATCCTGGCTACCAGATTATCCCGTACAACGACCTGCCGGCGCTGGAAGCCGCCTTGCGAAACCCGCGCGTGTGCGGCTTTCTGGTCGAGCCGATTCAGGGCGAGGCCGGGGTGCTGGTGCCGGCCGTAGGGTATCTGGCAGGCGCGGCGGCGCTCTGCAAGCAGCACCGCGCGCTGCTGATTACCGACGAGATTCAGACCGGGCTGGGGCGCACGGGTCGGTTGCTGGCCAGCAGCCACGAGGCCGTGCGCGGCGACATCCTCATCTTGGGCAAGGCGCTCAGCGGCGGGGTGCTACCGGTGTCGGCAGTGCTGGCCGACGATGAAATCATGCTCACCATCCGGCCCGGTCAGCACGGCTCCACGTTCGGCGGTAACCCGCTGGCCTGCGCCGTGATGCAGGCCGCGCTCGATGTGCTGATGGACGAGCAGCTGGCCGAAAACGCCTGGCGGCTGGGCGAGATTTTCCGGGGCGAGATGCGGCAGCTCCAGCGCGAGCGGCCCGACCTCGTGGCCCTGGTGCGCGGCAAGGGCCTGCTCAACGCCGTGATTATCAAGCCAACTGCCGACGGGCGCACCGCCTGGGACGTGTGCGTGGCATTGGCCGAGCGCGGCCTGTTGGCCAAGCCCACCCACGGCGACATCATCCGCTTCGCCCCGCCGCTGGTCATCACCGAAGCCGGATTGCGCGAAGCCTGCGCCCTGATTGCCGACGTTATCCGCAGTTTTTGAGTATAAGGCCGCATGAAGAAAATTCTAGTGCTGGCCCTGCCCCTCCTGCTGCTGGCCGGCTGCCGCAGCGAACAAGTTGTGTTCCGGTTTCAGCCCGCGCCCGCCGCGCCGCTGGCTTTAGCCCAAGTTTCGACGCAAGCTCAGGAACCCCTCCTCGTTGAATCTGCCGCACCGGGCGTGGCGAGTTCCGTTGCACCGGTTCCGGCGGGCGGCAGTAGGCAAGCTGCCGTCGCCCGCCCGCGCCGACCAAAATCCTCCCAGCCGCCGGGGCCAGCAGTTACGAGCTATTTCGATGCTTCGACCGTGGCCGACGCGCGCCCTGCCCCGGCCGCGCAGTCGCGGCGACTGACGCCGTTGTTGCTGCGCCGTCCTGCCACTGAGGGCGCGGCCGAAGCCGGGCTGGGCCGCACGGTACTTTTCATCGTGGGCGTGGTGCT
>JANXNW010000095.1 GCA_025353905.1 Hymenobacter sp. | reverse complement strand
TGATGTCGTCCACCGCGTTTTGCGCGCCGTAGGTTTTGGTGAGGTGGGTTATTTCAACCATAATTTTTTTGGTGCTTGGTGCTTGGTGCTTGGTGCTTGGTGCTTGGGGCTTGGGGCTTGGGGTCGTTGTCATGTAGCGCGCAGCGAAGCATCTCGCTCGACTCGTTGCTAACGGCTTGAGTTTACTGCGCCACGCGAGATGTTTCGCTGCGCGCTACATGACAACGACCCCAAGCACAAGCACAAGCACAAGCACCAAGCACCAAGCACCAAAAAAATTATGGTTGAAATAACCCACCTCACCAAAACCTACGGCGCGCAAAACGCGGTGGACGACATCAGTTTTCGGGCTGATAAGGGAGAAATCGTGGGCTTTCTGGGGCCTAACGGGGCGGGCAAGAGCACGACCATGAAAATCGCGCTCGGCTACTTGCCGCCCACCGCCGGCACGGTGCGCGTGGCGGGCTTCGACGTGCAAGCCGACCCGCTTGACGTGCGGCGGCGCGTCGGCTATCTGCCCGAGCACAACCCGCTTTACCTGGACATGTACGTTCACGAGTACCTCGAATTTATTGGGGCCGTGCACGGGCTGCGCGGGCGGGCGCTACGGCAGCGGGTGGCCGCGCTCGTGGCCCGCGTGGGCCTCACGCGCGAGCAGAACAAGCCGCTCGGTGCGCTCAGCAAGGGCTATCGGCAGCGCGTGGGCCTGGCCCAGGCCCTGCTCCACGACCCGGAAGTGCTCATCCTCGACGAACCCACCACCGGCCTCGACCCGAACCAGATAACTGAAATCCGGCAGCTCATCCGCGAGCTGGGCGCCGACAAGACCGTAATTTTCAGCACCCACATCCTGCCCGAAGTCACGGCGCTCTGCTCGCGGGCCGTCATCATCAGCCGGGGCCGGCTCGTGGCCGACGCGCCCGTGGCCGAGCTGGCCGCCCGCGCCGCCGGCGAAACCGTACTCCGCGCCGAGTTTGAAGGCACAGTGCCGCACGCCCCGCTCGCCGCGCTGCCGGGCGTGCGGGCCGTCGAAGCCGCCGGCGCGCCCGGCGCGCTGCTCATCCGCACCGCGCCGGGCCGCGACGTGCGCGCCGCCGTCTCGCGCCTGGCCGTTGAGCAGGGCTGGCTACTGCTTGGGCTGCGGCAGGAGCAGCAGAGTCTGGAAAGCGTGTTTGCGGAATTGACGAAGTAACACTAAGCTCCAGCTGCCACCGGAGGGGTGAGCGCTCGCATAAACTGCCCAGAAAACTCAGGTTGAAATTAAATTTATTAACGAGAATTGTTCCCGAATAAGAAGAAAATATGACGGACGATTTTCTGACCTTTATTTATTCGGGAACAAGTCTACGATATTAACTCGGCCCAAATTAACCTAATAACGATTCGCCAAGCTAGAGCTTGGCGTTACTGATGCTTACTATCCTTCAAAAAGAATTCAACGCCTTTCTCAACTCGCCTGTGGCGTACGTCGTCATCGGCGTGTTTCTGGTGGCAACGGGCTTGTTCGTCTGGGTATTCCCCGACAGCAGCGTATTGGATTACGGCTACGCCGACTTGCAGTCGCTGTTTAACCTCGCGCCGTGGCTGTTTCTGCTGCTGGTTCCGGCCATTACCATGCGCACGTTCGCGGAAGAGAAAAAGGCTGGGACGCTGGAGTTATTACTGACCCGGCCGCTAACGGACGGGCAGATTGTGGGCGGTAAATACCTGGCGTGTTTGCTGCTGGCGCTGCTGGCGCTGCTGCCCACGCTGCTTTATTATTACTCGGTCTATAAACTCGGCTCGCCGCCCGGCAACATCGATTCGGCCGCGACGGTCGGCTCGTATCTGGGGCTGGGGCTGCTGGCGGCAGTGTTTGCGGCGCTGGGCGTGCTGGCTTCGGCCGTGACGCGCGACCAAATAATCGCTTTCGTGCTGGCCGTGGTGGGGTGTTTTCTGGTGTACGCGGGGTTCGATTCGCTGGCCTCGGTGCTGGACGGCGCGCCGGCTTACTACGTGTCGCAGCTCGGCATCGCGGCGCATTATCGGGACTTGAGCAAGGGGCTGGTGGACTCGCGCGACGTGCTGTATTTTTTGACCCTTGTGGTGGTGGCGCTGCTGGGAACGCGACTGGCGCTGCGGAGCCGCACTTGGTGAGAGTTTTCAACCGACAGCTCCGCGGCCCTCTGCGGTTTAACCTCTGCGCGCTCTGCGTGAACTTCCCGAACAGCGCGCCCAATAAGCAGTCCGGTTAATTTCTTGAAATACATTGTTTTCAATTCGTGCAAACAGACCAAAAGCTAGTCGCTGACAGCTATTCTTCCTCTACCAATAAGCGCCGCGATTTGCTGCGCTTCGGCGGCGTGCTGCTCGCGTTGTTATTATTGAATTTCATCGCCCAGAAATTCTTCTTTCGGCTCGATTTAACCCAGGAAAAACGTTACACCATGTCGGCCGCTACCAAGCAGCTGCTGGGCAATTTGAAGCAGCCGGTAACCGTGACAGTTTACTTGGCCGGCGACTTTCCGCCCGCGTTTCGGCGGCTCGAACAAGGCGTGCGCGAAACGCTTAATGAAATGCAGATTTATGGCGGGGCGAATTTGAATTTTATATTTATCGACCCCAGCGCGGCGGGTACCGAGGCGGCGCGCAACGCGTTTTACCAAACCTTATTCAAGCAAGGACTGAAGCCGACTAACCTGGGTGCAAATGAGCAGGGCAAGCGGGTCGAGAAAATTATTTTTCCGTGGGCCGTGGTGCAGGCCGGCGCGCAGCGGCGCAACGTGCTGCTGCTGCGCGGCTCGCAAACGGTGGCTCCCGAGCAGCGCCTGAATCAGAGCATCGAGGGCCTGGAATACGAGCTGGCGAGCGCCGTGCGGCAGGTGGCCCCGCCGGGCGGACGGCGGCAGCGCATTGGTTTCGTGGTGGGCCACGGCGAGCTGGGCGAAGTCAGCGGCGGCCTCGGCCTGGCCGATATGCTCACGGCCTGGCAGCAGAACTACGACGTGTTTCGGGTGAACCTGGCCCAGGTGCCCGACCTGCGCGGGGTGCTCGACGCGGTGGTCGTGGCTAAGCCCACCGGCCCGTACTCGGAGCTGGAAAAATACCGCCTCGACCAGTACATCACCCACGGCGGACGCGCCCTGTTTTTCGTGGACGCGCTGCGCGTGGACCTCGACAGCGTGAGCCGCAACGGAGCCGCGCTGGCCACGCCGTATAATTTAAATCTGGACGACCTGTTTTTTCGCTACGGCGTGCGGCTCAATCCGAATTTGCTGCTCGATTTGAATTGCGGGCAGATTCCGCTGGTGACGGGCACGAGCGGCGACAAGCCCAAAATCGAGCCGCTGCCCTGGCAGCTCTACCCGCTCGTGAACCGCTTCAGCCCCAACCCGATAACGCGCAACCTCGACGCGGTGTACCTCAAATTTACGGGCAACATCGACACGGTGAAAGCGGTGGGTATTCGCAAAACGGCGCTGCTCACCACCTCGCGCTACACGCGGGTGCTACCCGCGCCGGTGCCCATCAATTTCAACGACGCGCGCCTCGAACCCAAGCCGCAGCTCTACCAGAAAGGCTTCCAGCCAGTGGGCTATTTGCTGGAGGGCAAGTTCCGCTCGCTCTTCGCCAACCGCGCCGTACCCGGCACCACCCGCTACGAGCCCGACCAGAACCCGCAGGCCCAACCCAGTAAGCTGCTGGTGATTGCGGACGGCGATTTCGTGCGCAACGACGTGGACGCGAAAACTAAGCGCCCGCTGCGCCTGGGCTACGACCGCCTCGCTCAAACCGAGTTTGCTAACCGTGAGCTGGTGCTCAACGCCACCGATTATTTGCTCGATGAAACCGGGCTGATTGCCGTGCGCGGCAAGCAAATCACGCTCCGGCCCCTGGATAAGGTGCAGCTCGCCGAGGGCCGTCGCGGCTGGCAAGTGCTCAATTTGGGCTTGCCGCTGGTGCTGCTGGCCGCGTTTGGGGCGGTGCGTGCCTGGCGGCGCAAGCGGCGCTACGCGCGGTTTTAGCGCGCGTCAAACTTTGGGCATGGCCTGCACGTTGGGCTGTTCCCGCCGCCGGGCACTGCTCCTGTTTTCGGTAATTAGCAGCTATTGGCGGGTCGTCATTTACCAATAAACCCATTACCCCGCTACCTTTGCCCGATGGAAGTCGCAAGCTACACCCTGGCCGAAGCCACCGCCGCCGCTCCTTACCTCGATTATGCGCGCTGCGTGGACGCTGGGAGCCGCCCCGCCAACCACGCCGGCGACTGGCCCGAAGCGGGCCGCGTCTACCCGGTGCGCATCGTCGATAGCCGCCTCGAAGGCATTCCGCTGGTCCACGTGCTCACTTTCGACGGCCCCGCGCCCTACTACAACGCCTTCGCGCCGCATCGCTTCGAGCTGACGCACCGCTTGTACCTGAATTAATCAACAGCCGATAACTGACCGCTCCGAGTCAATTAAAAAAGCCCCGACCGTGCCAGCCTGGCGCGGTCGGGGCTTTCTCCTGAAAGGTGTCGGGTTGCTAACGGCCGCCGGTAAGCTTCGGGGTGGGCGAGGGGCTGGTCGGTGCGTCGTGGTAGCCCAAGCCATTGAGGGTGAGGCTGACGCTGGCAAATGTGCGGGCCGGGTGCGACACGCCCGTAAGTTGTAACAATACGAGCCCGGTGTAGGCGGGCTGACGCCCATCGGGGCGGAGTGCGCTGCCGACAGGCGGCCGGCCGGGCCGGCAATGGGCATCGCGCCGGGCACAGGCGCTCAGGGACGCGTCGGCATCTACCCGGCCGAGCTGATACACGCGCACGGCCGCCACCTGGGCGCAGCCCTGTGTCTGCGTGGTCAGCCATTCAATGTCAACGGGTAAGCTGGCCTTGCCCGAGCGTCCCAGCGGTACGGTGGTTGTAAAAGAATGCCGATAAGTACGCGCCGGGAGCGAGGTCAGAAACGTAGTGTCGAAGCGCAGGGTACGGGCCGGGGCACTACCGTCGGCGGCGCTGGGGCGGCTCTGCTGGCTGGGGTTGGTTTCGCGGCACGCAGCCAGAGCAGCCAGCGCGGCGAGCAGAAATAAGGTTTTTCGCACGAAAAATGACGGGATAGTCTGCGGCAGGCGCGCCGCGACGGCCTTGTACGTCAAAGCCCCAACCGAGATGCGACGGAAAATAATACCCGGCCGACGCGGACTCAGTAGAAAATAGACTCAGGGCTTCTGAGCGGCCTATCGCTCCAGCTTGAAGCCCGGCTCGCGGGCCGGTGGCTCGGTGCGGTTGGCCACGGCCCAGCCGGTGAGGTACATCCAGCGGGTCATGTTCGTGAGTTTCGGGTAGTCGATGCGAGCTGGCTCGTCGCGCGGGGTATGGTAGTCGGGGTGCAGCAGGGAAGTGAACATGACGGCCGGAATACCCAGCCGCGCGTAGGGCAGGTGGTCGGAGCGGAAGTACCAGCCTTCGGGGTGGTCGGCGCGGTCCCAGAGCGAGTCGAGCTTGAAGCGGGGGCCGGCCAGGTTGGCGGCCAGGGCCGTGCTCACCAAATCCGTCGAGTTGCGGTGGGGCCGGACGCGGCCCAACAGCGCGGCGCTGTCAGCGGCGTTGCGGCCCATCATCTCGGCGTTGAGCACGGCCACCAGGCTCTCGGCCGGCACCGTGGGGTGAGCTGAAAAGTAGCGTGAGCCGAGCAAGCCGCGCTCCTCAGCCCCGTGAAACACGAACAGCGCCGAACGCCGCGCCGGCCGCTGCCGAAACGCCCGCACCAGCGCCAGCGTGGCCGCGCAGCCCGTCGCGTTGTCGTCGGCCCCGTTGTAAATCGAGTCGCCTGCCACGGCCTCGCGCACCCCGTCGTGGTCCTGGTGGGTGCTGAAAAGCACGTATTGCGTCTTCAGCTGCGTATCCGTGCCGGCGATTTTCGCCACGATATTTACCGACGGATAGGCGAAGGTTTCGAGCTGCAAGTCGGCCGTGAATTGCTGGCCCGGTGCTTGGGCCCAACTCGCCGCGTCGGCCGGCAGCCAGACTATCGGCAGCGCGGCCGTGGGCAGGCGCACGTTGGGGCCGCCGGGCAGGTCGTAGCGGCCGCGCTCGTAGGTGTGGCCCCAGTGCGCGTACACGGCCTGGGCGCGCGCGTCGCTCACCCAGACAACGGCCACCGCGCCCGCTTTGGCCAGCTCGGCCGAGCGCTCGCGCAGACTCGCCGTCAGAAACCGCCGGAAGCTCAGCCCCGCCTGCTCATCGCCCCCGAACTGCAGCGCCACGGCCTTGCCCTTCACGTCGAGCTTAGCCAGCTCGGCCGCCGAGCCAGCGCCGGCCCAGACAAGTGGCGCGCTCACGGCCGCCCGCACCGGAGCAAAAAGCAGCGCGTCGTAGTTGGGCCGAAGCGCGTGCGTACCGATGCTGAGCTGACTGTTTTTGGTCAGCCGCAGGCGCTGAATCTGGAAGAACTGAAAGTAGGTGCCGTCGTCGCCGGCCGGCGCGGCACCCGCCGTCCGCAGCTGCTCAGCCAGCCAGGCCGAGGCCCGCAACTCGTCGAGCGTGCCCGCCTCGCGGCCCCGAAACCGGTCGCCGCCCAGCGCGAACAAGTCGCGCCGAATATCCGCCTCGCGGATGGCGGCGCGGGCGTCGGGCGCGGCAGCTGTTTTGGGCGGGGCCGGGCGTTGGGCCAGAGCAGCCCCACTCAGCAAACACAAGGATAGTAACAACGCTTTCATGCGGGAGCGAACAAAGTATAATTGGGTGCAGCGCGTCTGACGACGGCATCCGGCCGGAAATGTACGTTGGTGCGCGGCAAGTGCGGTAGGCCTTAGCTTGCCGTTAGACATGAGGTAAGCTTTAGCTTGCCGTCAAACATTTCATTTTATAAACGGCCCTCCGGTGGCAGCTAAAGCTTACCTCACGCCTAACGGCAGGCTGAAGCCTACCGCACAATTCTTTTCCACATGAACATCGGCATCGTCTGTTATCCCACTTTTGGCGGCTCGGGGGTCGTCGCTACCGAGCTGGGCAAGGCCCTGGCCCAGCGCGGCCACCGGGTGCATTTCATCACCTACAGCCAGCCGGTGCGGCTTGACTTTTTCAACGAAAACCTCTTCTACCACGAGGTCTATGTGCCGACCTACCCGCTGTTCCAGTTTCCGCCCTACGAGTCGGCGCTGGCCAGCAAGATGGTGGACATCGTGCAGAACGAGCACCTCGACGTGCTGCACGTCCACTACGCCATTCCGCACGCTTCGGCGGCGTTCTTAGCGAAGCAGATTCTGGCCTCGCGCGGCATCCGGGTGCCGGTCGTCACGACGCTGCACGGCACCGATATTACGCTCGTGGGCAAAGACGCCAGCTACGAGCCGGTCGTCACGTTCAGCATCAACCAGAGCGACGGCGTAACGGCCGTCTCGGCCGATTTGCGCCGCGAAACCTACGAGTCGTTTCCGGTCGAGCACAAGATTGAGGTCATCCCCAACTTCATCGACCTGAGCCGCTTCAAAAAGCAGGAAAAGAGCCACTTCCGCACCGCCATCGCGCCCGAGGGCGAAAAGCTGCTGCTGCACACGAGTAATTTCCGGGCCGTGAAGCGGGTTGAGGACGTGTTGCGCATCTTCTGCGGAGTGCGCGAGCAGCTGCCGGCCAAGCTGCTGCTCATCGGCGACGGCCCCGACCGCTCGCGCATGGAAAAGCTGGCCCGCGAGCTGCCCTGCCACGCCGACATCCGCTTCCTGGGCAAGCTCGAAGCCGTGGAAGAAGTGCTCAGCGTGAGCGACTTGTTTCTGATGCCGAGCGAAAACGAGAGCTTCGGCCTGGCCGCCCTCGAAGCGATGGCCTGCGAGGTGCCCGTGGTGAGCACCAACGCCGGCGGCATCCCCGAGCTGAACGTGCACGGCGTAACCGGCATGCTGAGCGAAATCGGCGACGTGCCCGACATGGTGCGCAACGCCCTCTACGTGCTCGACGACGCGAACCTGCCCCGCTTCAAAGCCGCCGCCCGCGCCCGCGCCGAGGAGTTCGCCGTGGACAAGATTGTGCCGCTTTACGAGGCGCACTACCAGCGGGCTTCTTTACTGGTTAATGCAGCAATGGGGAATAGTTAATTTTTCTCAGCGAACCTCCGCGCTTTACCTCTGCGAACCTCTGCGGGAACTTCCCGAACAGTCCGCCGACGGGTTACTTCGGCCCCGGCGAGTGATAAAGCCGCATGACGAAGCGAGGGTGCTGGCTGCTGGGAATTTGGCTAACGCTGTTGAGCGGGTGCGCTGGGTTAGCTGAGATGGAGCCGGTTGTTACGGTGCGCTTCGCCCAGCCTTTTCCGTCTGACAGCCCCGACCTCAAAGCCTTCTCAGCCCGCGACCAGGGCCAGTACCCGGACGTAGTCGATAGCACCCGGCGGCTCCAGGTGACGCGCACGGCGCTCCAAAACAGGCAAGTATTCCGGGGCTGGATGCCGCGCCACGAATGGGGTTCGCTCGCCCGCGCTCAGCCCGATAGCATGGCCCGATTCCTCGCCAACCCCAGGTTGGGGTTTCGGCTGACCGCGGTTACGCCGGATTCGGTACAGCTCAGCTATCAGGAAGTCAGCACTATTCTAAATCTGCGCGAGCCGAAACACGCCCATTTGCGTCACTACCGGGGCCGCTATTATCTCAGCCAACCGGCCCCCGACGACAGCACCGCCTGGGAAGTGCGCCGCCTGACGCTCAGCAAAGGCCACTTTGCCTGGGAACGCTTCAACCCCGACAGCCTGCGAATTCGCGCCCTCGCCCCAACCTCGGTGCAGCTACGGCGACAAGCGGGCCGGCTGTTTTTTACGGTCAATCCGGCGGATAAAAAATCTACGCACCAGGTCCACGACTACGCCGGGCTGTGGTTGCCGGAGTGAAAGCTACAGCAGCGCCGCCGCTATTTCCAGCCAGTTATTTACCCGGCGAAACCGCGTTTCGCGCGCGTTGTGCGGCGCGCTGAATAACAATCCCTCGCCCCGAAACCGCTCGAAATTATACCCGTTGTCATCAATTAAATAGTCGGCGTTGAGAATACTTTTATCGCCGCAAAATACATAATTTCGCGTCGGAATAAACGGAAAATACTTCTGTAGCCAGTCGTACTTATCGCGGAATGAGTTGGGAAAATCCATCGCGGCCGTGGCCACGAATATTTCATAGCGGTCAGCTAATTCCCGCATCACGCGTTGCGAATCGGCGATGAGCGGCAGGTCGCGAAAGAAGCCGTCCGCGTCGAGGTAGGCGCGCAACGCGACGCGGTGCTCCGGGGCGACGACTTCCAGCAAATGCCGCCCGTGCATGTCCTCGGCCGTCAGCGCGCGCCCGAAGTCGCGCCCGTACCAGTCCTGAAACCGCGACACGGAGTCGGCCAGCACCTCGTCCATATCCACGGCAATGCGCTGCTTAGTCATTGGTTGTCAGTTGTTAGTTGTTAGTTGTCGGTTGTCAGCAGGTCATCTGCTTCCTGACAACAGACAACTAACAGCTGACAACACTTCCTAAAACAGCCCGGCCGCTTCGCGCTTCACGAAAGCCAGCGCGCCGGCAGTAGGGTCGGCCGCGTCGGTCATCAGGCTTTCCAGTACGCGCTTGGCCAGCTCGGTGCCGCGCAGCTGGCCGGGGTTGGGCAGGCCGTGATACGCTTTATTGACCATCGTGAGGACGTTTTCTTTGGCTTGCTTGACGGCTTCCCAGGCATCGGGGCTGAGGTAGAGCTGTTGGGCGAAGTTGTGCTCGAACTCAGCCCGGATTTCCTGCTGGAGCAAGCGGTGGTAGTCGGTGGCCGTTTGGCCGGCGCTGCTCAGGCGCACGAGCACGTTGTTGGGCGCGATGCGTTCAAGCAGCAATACCACTCGCTCGTAGGCTTGCAGGCGCAGCGGCAGCGTGGTTTTGCCGCTTTCCAGGCGCAATTCAATCAGGCGGCGCTGCTGCTCGCGCTCCAGGTACTGGCGGAAAAGCAGGTAAATGGCCCCGGCCACGATGAGGGCGGGTAGCGTCGTCTTAAGCAGCTCGAAGACGTAGGTGGTCGAATCCATGTAGGCTTGTGCGGTAGGCTCTGGCATATCGTTGAGTGTGCGGTAGGCTTTGGCTAGGACGTGTAGACGATGAGACGGTAAGCTAAAGCTCACCCCACGAACCCGCGCCCGCACCAACCTGTTTACGGGAGCAAGCTACCCCAGGGCCAGCATAAGGGGTGGCGTACATTTGCTTTATTCCGACCTAATCAACGCTTTTTTATGGCTACCACCACGCTCGCTCCCCCCATCGGCCTGACGCCCCGCGCCCTGGCCGAAGTCAAAGTTATCATCCAGGACAAAAGTGTCCCTGAAAATTACGGCCTGCGCATCGGCGTGCAGGGCGGCGGCTGCTCGGGCATGAGCTACTTGCTCGGTTTCGACCAGGCCAAAGAGGCCGATGAAGTGTACGACCTCGACGGCGTACAGCTCATCATGGATAAAAAGTACGCCATGTACGTGCTCGGCATGGAGGTCGATTTTCAGGACGGCCTCAACGCGCGCGGCTTCGTCTTCAACAATCCCCAGGCCAAGAGCACCTGCGGCTGCGGCTCGTCGTTCTCGGCGTAAACCGCGGATTGTCGCAGCTTTTCTGAGGCACACAAATTTATTCGGCTATGAGCGTTCAGTATGTATCCGATGAGGCCGGCAACCGCACGGCCGTGCTCGTGCCCATTGCGGAGTGGGAGCGTTTGCAGCAGCAGCCCCCAATTGAGGCCGTGGTGGCCACCGTCGAAGTGTCCGCTGGCACCAAGCTCAGCAAAAAAGAGCAGTTCAAAGAAGAGTTTCGGGAAGCCGTGCGCGATATGAAGCGGATGCAGGCGGGGGAAATTCCGAAAACATCCCTTAAAGATTTGCTTGACGAGCTTCGCGATGTTTGACATTCGTCCCATCGCGCCGTTTTTGCGGCAATTAAAACGGTTGAAAAAGAAGTATGCTTCTCTAGCAGGAGAGCTGGAAGCATTAGCCATCTCCTTGCAAACTGACCCAAAGCAAGGCACGAGCCTGGGCCGTAATAGCTACAAAATCCGCCTGGGCATCGCCAGCAAAGGCCAGGGCAAAAGCGGTGGCGCACGGGTCATTACGTGCGTAATCGCCGTCACGACCGAGGTTTATTTGCTTTCGATTTACGACAAAGCCGAGCAAGACTCGCTTACCGACAACGAGCTGCAAGCGCTCATCAACGAAATTCCGACGCTGTAGCGCGCCCGAACGATGGACCTCAAGTACCTCACCGATGCCAAAGGCACCCTGACGGGCGTTTTCATCGCCATCGAAGATTGGCGGGCGCTGCAAAAGCAGTACGGCATCGGCGAGCTGGTCGCCCCCGATTCGGGCGCGCAGCTGCGGCGGAAGCTGGCCGCCGCGCTGCCGATGCCCTCGGCTGATGAGCCAGCGGAAGAGTGAGTTATTCAAGCATAAAAAAGCCCGGTCGAGCCGGGCTTTTTTGTGTAACACCAACCGAAGAACAGCGAAGCTAAGCCCTAGCTGCCACCGGAGGGGTACATTGTTCGCGCACATACGCATGGCGATACACCCCTCCGGTGGCAGCTGGGGCTTGGCGCTACAGCTAATTCAGCGGGAAGCTGACGAAGCCGGCGGCCTCGACTACGGCTTGAATCTGGGCGGCGCTGAGGTGGTCGGAATACACGGTGAGCAGCTTATCGGGCTTGCTCGTATCCACTTGCCAGTTGTTGGCACCCAGCTCGCGGTTGAGCGTGGGCGTGGCGGCCCGGATGCAGGAGCCGCAGTTGATGTTGGTTTTGAAGCGCAGGGTATTCATAAAAAGCTGAAGCGAAGAAAGGAAAGCCGCCGGGACTGGAACAAAGCAGCCGCAAAGTTCGCTCCGCACGCGCCCGATTCCATCAGCCCAGGCTTTCTTCAGCCTTTATAAAAGAGCCATTTGCTCAGCTCGCGGTAGGTTATTTTCTTGCCGTACATGAGAATTCCCACCCGGTAGATGCGTGCTGCCACCCACGTCGTGCCCACGAAGCCGAGTACGAGCAGGCTGCCCGAGAGCAGCAGCTGCCAGGTCGGCACCCCAAATGGTAGCCGCATAACCATGGCGATGGGCGAGGTGAAGGGTATCATCGACAGCCAAAAGGCGAGTGTCCCGTTGGGGTCGCCGTTGATGATGACGTTGATGCTCACTGCGTAAGACAAGATGAGGGGAATGGTAACTGGTAGCATAAACTGCTGAGCATCGGTCTGGTCGTCAACGGCTGAGCCGATGGCCGCGAACAGCGCCGAGTACAGCAGATACCCCCCGAAGAAGAAAAACAGAAAGCCCAACGCGATGCTCAGGAAAGGCAGCTGCTGGAGCGCCTCCCAGAGCGACTCTTTCGGGGCCTGCGCCGCCGAAGCTTGAGTACCGTCGGAAACGGGGCGGGCCGTGGGGGTGTTGGCTTCGACGGCAGCGCTCATGCCGGTGGCGGCCGCCTGTGCCGGAGCGGCGGTGGCCATCGTAGCTGAAGTGGCCGGAGCTTTGTCGGGCTTGCCTACCAGCAGCGGCACGGCCACCGCCGTCACGGCCCAGGTCAGCACCAGCCACAGCCCGAATTGGGTCAGCACCACGCCCGCGATGCCCACAATCTTGCCCATCATCAGTTGAAATGGCTTGATGGAGGAAATCATGACTTCCATGATACGGCTTGATTTTTCCTCGCCTACGCTGCGCATTACCTGCACTCCGTAGATAAAAATAAAGAAGTAAACCAGGATGGACAACCCGTAAGCCGCCACCGTAGTAGCGCCTACGTTGTTGCGCTTGCCGCCTTTCTCGTCCAGGTTGATGGCCGTCAGCTCCACGCGGGCTTGCAGGTTGTCAATCGTTTTTTGCTGCAAGCCCGACCGGCTCAGCCGCATCTCGCTGATGGCTTTGTTGATGGCTTTACGAATGTTGCTTTGCCGGTTCAGGGGCACGTTGCCTTTGGCCAGCAGGCGCGGGCCGGTGGCGCTGTCGAGCACGTAGCCGGCCGGAAACACGAGCAGGCCGGCGGGCCGGGGCTTGGCTGTTTCGTAGGCGGCCTGGGTTTCGGCCAGCGTGGCCTCGGTCGCGGCCACGAAGCGCAGCTCGTCGGTGTCGGCCAGGCGGGCCCCGATGCGCAGGCCGCTGTCATCGCGCACCAATACCTGGTCGGGGCCGTCGTGGGCGTTGATTTTGCCGATGAGCACCGACGCGCCCGCCAGCAGCAGCGGGGCTAGCAAGGACATTATCAGAAAACTCTTTTTGCGCACCCGCGTCAGGTATTCGCGCTGAATGACAAGCCAGATTTTATTCATCTCAGGTAGATTTTGGCAGATAATTGATGGCCGATTCTTTATCGGCTCATTTCCTCGACCAGCGTCTCGGGCATGGTTTCCTTCACGCGGCGAATGAATATCTCGTTGATGCTCGGGATTTTCTCGCGGAAAGCGTCCACTTGCACCTGGCCGGGGCCGATGAGGTAGCGCAGCAGGTCGTTAGGGCTGGTGCCTGCGTGCAGTTGCACACGGGCGTAGAAGTGGTCGTTTTCGCGCTCGCGCTGCTCCAGCACCTCAAAGTCGGGGTGCAGCAGCACGAGCCGGCCCTGACCCTCAATTTCGTAAGTGTTAGTTTTGAACTCGTTGCGGATGACCGACACCGGGCCGTCGAGCACTTTGCGGGCGCGGTTTATCAGGGCGATGTGGTCGCACATTTCCTCGACCGACTCCATGCGGTGGGTGGAGAAGATAATCGTGGCCCCTTCGCTTTTCAGGCGCAGAATCTCGTCTTTGAGCAGGTTGGCGTTGATGGGGTCGAAACCCGAAAACGGCTCGTCGAGAATAATCAGGCTCGGCTCGTGTAGCACGCTGGCCACGAACTGCACTTTCTGCTGCATGCCTTTGCTGAGGTCTTCCACGTTTTTGTCGGTCCAGCCCTGCATCTCGAAGCGGTCGAGCCAGCTTTTGATGCGGCGCACGGCCTCGGCCCGGCTCAGGCCGCGCAGCTGGGCGAGGTAAATGAGCTGCTCGCCGACTTTCATCTTTTTGTAGAGGCCGCGCTCCTCGGGCAGATAGCCAATCTGGCCGATGTGGCTCGGGCTGAGCCGCTGCCCCCGGAAGCGCACCTCGCCCGAGTCGGCCCCGGTTATCTGGGTGATGATGCGAATGAGCGACGTCTTACCGGCCCCGTTCGGCCCGAGCAACCCGAAAATGCTGCCCTCCGGAATGGCCAGGCTCAGGTCTTCGAGGGCCGTATGGTTCGCGTACTGCTTGCGCACGTGGACGGCTTCGAGAATGGGCGTCTTGGTGGGTGAGGGAGTCATAAAGCAGAAAAAAAAGAAATGACGAAGTAAAAGTAACCGCCCGCGTCGGTGCGCCGCCAGCTTATTTTTCTGAGCGGCAGTAAACGCCGCCCAGGCGGTGAAAATCAGGGCTGAGCGGCAGTGGGCGCGGCTGGCGTGGTTGGTTCAATCGGCTCGTCCAGCTCGCGCAGGGCAGTTTCGAGCTGGTCGAGGTGGCGGCCGTAGAGGTACTGGAGGTATCGGCGCGTGGCGGCGGCGGCGGGCAAGTACAGCAGCGCCGGCATCACGACCACAAATCCTACCACCAAAGCGATACCAAATGGCGAAGTCAAACTCAGGCCGCGCTTGAACTGCGAGAAGGCCATCAGCGCGTTTATCACGCCGGACACCGGCAGCATGGCCAGCGTGAGGCGATAGTAAAAGCGGATGAGCGAGCGCAGGCCGCTGGACAGCCGCCGCAAGTGCGCCCGCAGGTCATCAACGGGGCCCTCCAAGCGGCGTAGCAAATGCAGCTTGCGCAACAGGTACGCGACGCACACCAGCCCGAGCACGACCAGCACCCCGCCAAATACTCGCACCCAAAAAACCCGCGCCAGCCCGACTAGCGCCAGCGAGCCCAGCAGCAAGCCAGAGTTCAGATACAGCTCCAGGCGGGCGCTACGCCGCAGTTTCTCCAGGATGCTATCGGATTGTCGGGCCAGTAATTGGTTGAGCGCAACGGCATTAAGCGGAGTCGGCGCATCAGCCAGCGAAGGCTGCTGCCACTGTTGGCGCAAGTCAGCAAGTTCCATAGCGAGTATTGGTTAAGAATTACCTGACAATTTTTACCTGCATCATTTTTACCTGCATCAGTTGGCGCAGCCGCTCCTGCACCCGATGCATTTTCACGCGCACGTTATTCGGGGTGATGCCCAGAATATCGGCCATCTCGGCGTAGTCGCGGTCTTCGAGATAAAGCAGCACGAAAGCTTTGTCCACGCTACTCAGGTGTTCGATAGCACGGTAGAGTTGAGCCAGCTCGTCGGGGTCGGGGCCGTCGGGCGGTGGCAGGGGCAGTTCGGGTGGGTTATCGGAATCGAGGCGGGCGGCGGCGGGCCGGCGGGTGCGCTGGCGCAAATCGGAAATGGCCACGTTGAGCGCCACCCGGTAGAGCCAGGTGCTGACCCGCGCCGCGCCCGGCACGTAGCGCGGCCAGGCCCGCCAAAGCTGCAAGACAATTTCCTGAAACAAGTCCTGCCGGTCGTCGGCCGCGTCCGAAGTCGGGTAGTACAGCCGGCACACCCGCCGCAATAGCGCCTCATGGGTGCGGATGAGACTCAGAAAATCGGCGGACGGACTGGTCGGCGGCACGGGTCGGCGAGGAGGGAAGCAGAAAAGTACCGGGTATATCGCGCGGTCTGGGCTGGCATTACAGCCAACCGCGAAAATCAGCGGGCCGGGCGCGGCGCTCCTTCGCCCGAACTTGCGCCTTATTCGCTTTCTTGCCTCACTGCTCTCCTTCTGCCATGATGTACCTGTCGCTCTGCTGGCTGCTGCCGCTACTGCTCGCGCCGCCCGTGCCCGCTGGCCCGGCACCCGCCTACCAAACCTATTCCAACGCCCGTTTTGGCTACCGCGTGGCGTATCCGCCCGCGCTAGTGCGCCCCCAGCCCGAGGCCGATAACGGCGACGGCCGCCGCTTTGTCTCGGCCGATAAGCAAACTACGCTCACGGTCTTCGGCAGTTATAATGTGTTGGAGAAGAGTGTGCAGCAAGAGATGAGGACGGAGCAGGCTGCTTGGCGAGCCCAGGGAGCCACCCTCACCCTGAGCCAGCAACTGTCCGACGGCTTCGTGCTTTCGGGCTATCTCGGCAAAGCCATCTTTTATCAGAAGACGCAGCTTCGACACGGCACATTTGCCACCTTCATCTGGCAATACCCGGCGACTCAGCAGCCCACGATGGCCGCCGTCGTTACCCACACGGCGCGCACGTTTGAGCCCGCCTCCGGCATCAAACCAGTTCCGGTAATTGAGAAGAATTAAAATGAACCGAATTGAAAGTGGCGGGGATAGAACGTAAAAAAGCCTGCCCTTACAATCAGAAGAGCAGGCCCAAAAAAACTTATTAAAAATCCGTCGGTCCGTCGAAATCAGTTAAATCTGCGGTCAATCTACTGGAAATACTCCTTCACTTTCTCAAAAAACCCTTTCTCATTTTTCCCCGGTTGCGGCACGAAATTATCCGAGTGCCGCAGCTTCTCGAGTAATTCACGCTCCTGGCTGCTCACGTGTTTCGGGGTCCAGACGTTGAGGTGGATGAGCTGGTCGCCGCGCCCGTAGCCGTTCAGGTCCTTGATGCCCTTGCCGCGCAGGCGCAGAATCTTGCCCGGCTGGGTGCCCGGCTCGACCTTTATTTTGACCTTTCCCTCTATGGTGGGCACCTCTAAATCGGTGCCGAGCGCGGCATCTACGAACGACAAATACTGCTCGAACATGATGTTGTTGCCATCACGCTTGAGAAATTCGTGCGGCTCCTCCTCAATCTGAATGAGCAGGTCGCCGGGCACGCCGCCGCGCTCGGGGTAGTTGCCCTTGCCGCTCATGCTGAGCTGCATATCGTGGGCCACGCCGGCCGGGATGTTAATCGGAATGACTTCCTCGTGCAGCTGCCGGCCCTCGCCGCGGCACACGTCACAGGCGGCCATCACGGTTTTGCCCTCGCCCTGGCAATTGGGGCAGGTGCTGGCGCTCACCATCTGGCCGAGCATCGTGTTCACCACTTTCTTCACCTGGCCCTGGCCCTGGCAAGTGGGGCAGGTTTTGAGGTCGGTGCCGTTTTTGGCCCCCGTGCCCTGGCAGGGCGAGCAAGCCACGAAGCGTTTTACCTTGATTTTCTTCTCGACGCCGTTGGCGATTTCCTCCAAATCGAGCTTGAGCTTGATGCGCAAATTTGAGCCTTTGCGTACCCGCCGCGCCTGCCCGCGCCCGCCGCCGAAAAAGCCGTCGAAGCCGCCAGCGCCGCCGAAAATATCGCCGAACTGCGAGAAGATGTCTTCCATGTTGGGCGCGCCGCTGCCGCCCTGGTGACCAAACCGGTCGTAGCGCGCCCGCTTGTCGGCGTTGCTGAGCACTTCGTAGGCTTCGGCCGCCTCTTTGAACTGGTCCTCGGCCGATGGGTCGTCGGGGTTTTTATCGGGGTGATATTTGATAGCGAGTTTGCGGTAAGCCGACTTAATTACGTCGCCCTCCGCGTTTTTCGCCACGCCCAATACCTCGTAATAATCGCGCTTGGTTGCCATAATATAACGCGGGTTTCCGACCCGCAGCTTATCGATATAATTTAGAAAACGGGTCAGAAACCCGCGCTACTGGCCCAACACCACCTTCGCGTGGCGAATTACTTTATCGCCCAGAAAATACCCGCGCTCAATGTCGTCCACGATTTTGCCGCGCAATTCCTCGCTCGGCGCGGGCACCTGCGTGATGGCCTCATGCAGCTCGGCATCGAAGGCCCCGCCTTTGGCTTCCATCGCCGTCAGGCCCTTTTGCTGCAAGGTTTTGCTGAGCTTACTGTATGTTATATCCAGCGCGTTGCGCAGCTCAGCCGCGTCGGTCGAGTGCGCCGTGTGCAGCCGCGCCCGCTCGAAATCGTCGAGCACCGGCAGCAGGGCCACCATCAGCTCCTGATTAGCGGTTTTGAACAAGTCTGCGCGCTCCTTGCTGGTGCGCCGCTTGTAGTTTTCAAACTCGGCGGCCAGGCGCAGGTACTTATCGCGCAGCTCCTGCATCTCGTCGGCGGCATCGGCTTC
>JANXNW010000074.1 GCA_025353905.1 Hymenobacter sp. | reverse complement strand
TCTGTAGTACTCCCCAAAAACTGGACAGATTAAGCGGGCTAGCTTAGCTCGATTATGACTCCAAAACGCACCCGCCGTCGTTATACGGCCGAGTTCAAAGCCGAGGTGGCACTGGCCGCGCTCACCGAGCGCCAGCCGCTGGCCGAGCTGGCGGCTCGCTACCAGTTGGCCACGGCCCAAATCACGCGCTGGAAGCTGCAGTTGCGCGAGCAGGCCGCCCAGGTCTTCGCCGAAGCGCCCGCTGCCTTTGCCCCGGCACCCGACGTCGAGCCACTCTACGCGGCCATCGGCCGGCTGCAGATGGAAAACGCGCTGCTAAAAAAAACGCTGGGGCCATGCCAGTAGCCCAGCAACGCGCCCTAGTGGCGCAGGCTGCGCCCGGCAGTTCCGTGCTGGCCCGCTGCCAGGCACTGGGCCTCGCGCGCAGCAGCTTCTATTACCAGCCCTGCGGCGAGAGTGCGCACAATCTTGAACTCATGCGCCTGCTCGACGAGGAGTTCACCGACCACAACTTCAAGGGCGTGCTCGGCCTGCGCGACCACCTGCGCCTGGCCGGCCACGCCGTCAATGCCAAGCGCGTGCGCCGGCTCGTGCGCCTGATGGGCCATGAACCGGTCTACCCCAAGCCGCGCCTGTCGGTCCCTGGGCAGGGCATCACGCCCTACCCGTACCTGCTGCGCGAGCGCCCGGCCACCGCCCCGAACGAAGTCTGGAGCACCGACATCACCTACGTGCCCATGGCCAGGGGCTTTCTCTACCTGGCCGCCGTGCTCGACTGGCACTCACGCTACGTGCTGAGCTGGCAGCTCTCCAACTCGCTCGACGTGGGCTTCTGTCTCCAGACCCTGGCCGATGCCTTGCGCGTGGCCCCCGCCCCGTACATCTTCAATTCCGACCAGGGCAGCCAGTTTACCTGCCCGGCCTACGAACAAGCCCTGCTGGCCGCCGGCTGCCGCATCAGCCGCGATGGCCGGGGCCGGGCCACCGACAACGCCTTCATCGAACGCCTCTGGCGCACGGTCAAGTGGGAGCATATTTACCTCAACCCGGCCGACGACGGCCACCACCTGCACCAGCAATTACACGCGTACTTTGCCTACTACAATCACCGCCGGCCCCACCAAAGTCTCGGGGGCCAAACGCCCGCCCACGTCTACCGAACCAATCCGACATTCAACCATAACCCTATTACTTAACATGCTCCGTTAAACTGTCCAGTTTTTGGGGAGTAGTACAGGGTGTTACGCTTGTTCCCGCGATTGGAGTAGCTTTACGACTTCCGGCCCGGCATTTCTATCATCTTCGCTATCCTATGACTACGCTACTCACCGACCCGCATGGTCACCTCACCAATGCCCAGGTAGAGGTGCAGCTGGAATTGGATGACGATAGCAGCCAGTACGTGGCGTATTGCCCCGCGCTGGAGCTGTCTTCCTACGGCGACACGGAGGCAGAAGCCTGCGCCGCTTTCGAGGACGCTTTGGCCATTTTCAGCAGAGACACCCGCGAGCGTGGCACCCTGGGTCAACTGCTGCTGGCGTTGGGCTGGCGGTAAAATTTTACGCTGAGCTAAACTCAAATTGCGCCGGCCCCGTTATATTTGTCCTGTGACTCACTTGGGCCTTGTCGCCCTCGCTGGGCCACGACAAAGTCCTCGGTTGTACCAACCGGGGCATTTTTTTGTCCGCTAGGCTCTTATAACGCCTTGTGCGTCAGTTGGGGCCGCAGTCTTGAGTAGTAGCGGGTCTAGGGTTTGGAACAGTCCGCTCAGGTTAAATTTCCGGGTGCTGCCTTTAGGGTACTCCTGCCGAAAGAGGCAGTACGTGATGGCATCAGCAGCCTGCACAAAGTACGAGTGCTCAGAGGCGCAATGAAATACGTCTTCCACTACGTGCTTGAAAGGTGGCGTATTCTTGCGGAGTTCCCGCAGCAAACCCCGGAGCGTATTCGCGTCCGTCGCATCCGACAGTACCAAGCCCCGCGCCTGCCGCTGGCTCAGGAAAGATTCGTAGGCCACTAGCAGCTGCCGCCAAGCAGGTCGTAAATAGTCGTTGTACTGTGGAAGCTGCTGCTTGTCGAAACACACATTCAGGATGTGAGCGTTAGGGAAAAAGGCGGGCATCTCCCCCACGAAATCGCGTAGAATCTGAATGCGGGCGGTTTTTGCGATACGCTTGTAGGCTTCCGTACGGCTGGGCCGAATCAGTTCGGCACTGTGAATTTCTTCGCGCTTCAGCAGCCCGGTACGTTGCTTTATCTGCTCCCTGAACTCCGTCATGCGGGCCCGCGCCGGATACCAGTCTTGTTCTGGCACTATCAGCCCGCTCAGAATGAAATGCGGCGTGTTGCTGCCGTTGTAGCGGCCAGGGTCGCCGCTTTCGTCCACGTACATGAAATACATAAAAACCCTTGCTTAGCAAAAAGCCACTCCCCGTGAGGAGTGGCTTTTGATTGGATGTGCCACAGATACCCCCGGCACCCCTCAACCTGTTACTTCCCCTACGACCCGCACACCTCGCACCCGTCCGGGTTGTCCAGCGAGCAGCTCATGTCGCTTTGGTTTTGCTCGACTTTGGCGTACATCGGCTCCAGGGTTTCGGCGGCTTGCTTTTCGACCGTGAACTTGATGGCATCGGCGGCGGCTTTGGTGCGCAGGTAGTACATGCCCGTTTTCAGGCCGCGCTTCCAGCTGTGGAAGTGCATGCTGGTGAGCTTGCCGAAATTCACGTTTTGTACGTGCAGGTTCAGGCTCTGGCTCTGGCAGATGTACGCGCCCCGGTCGGCGGCCATGTCGATGATGGTGCGCTGCGAGATTTCCCAGACCGTCTTATACAGGTCTTTAATGTGCTGGGGCACCCGCTGAATGCCCTGCACCGAGCCGTTGGCGGCGATGATGTCCTGCTTCATTTGCTCGTTCCAGAGGCCGAGCTTCACCAGGTCCTTGAGCAGGTGCTTGTTCACAACCATGAACTCGCCGCTCAGCACCCGGCGCACGTAGATATTGCTGGTGTAAGGCTCGAACGACTCGTTGTTGCCCAGAATCTGGGCGGTGCTGGCCGTGGGCATGGGGGCCACCAGCAGCGAGTTGCGCACACCGTGCTGCACCACCTCGGCGCGCAGCGTTTCCCAGTCCCAGCGGCCCGACTGCGGCTGCACGTCCCAGAGGTCGAACTGAAATTTACCCTGGCTCAGCGGCGAGCCGGCGAAGGTTTCGTAGGCCCCGTCCTTCACGGCGAGGTCCTTCGAGGCCGTCATGGCGGCGAAGTAAATCGTCTCGAAGATGTCCACGTTCAGGCCCTTGGCCTCGTCGCTCTCGAAGGGCATTCGCAACGCGATGAACGCATCGGCCAGCCCCTGCACACCCAGCCCGATGGGCCGGTGGCGGAAGTTCGAGCGCTCGGTTTCGGGCACCGGGTAGTAGTTCACGTCAATCACCTTGTTCAGGTTGAGCGTGGCCTGATACGTGACCTCGTAGAGCTTGTCGTGGTCGAAAAACAGATTGCCCTGCTTGTCCTCCGTCAAATAGCGCGGTAGGGCCAGCGAGGCCAGGTTGCAGACGGCAATCTCGTCCTTATCCGTGTACTCTAATATTTCTGTGCAAAGGTTGCTCGACTTAATCGTGCCCAGGTTTTGCTGGTTGCTCTTGCCGTTGGCCGCGTCCTTGAAGAGCAGGTACGGGGTGCCGGTTTCGGTCTGGCTTTCCAGGATGTGGAACCACAGCTCCTGGGCCTTGATGGTGCGGCGGCCGCGGCCCTCGCGCTCGTACTTGGTGTAGAGCTTCTCGAATTCCGGTCCCCAAGTAACGTCGAGGCCGGGGCACTCGTGGGGGCACATCAGCGTCCAGTCGCCGTTGGCTTCCACCCGCTTCATGAACAAATCGGGGGTCCACATGGCGTAAAACAGGTCGCGGGCGCGCATCTCCTCCTTGCCGTGGTTTTTCTTCAGGTCAAGAAACTCGAACACGTCGGCGTGCCAGGGTTCGAGGTAAATGGCAAACGCCCCCTTGCGCTTACCGCCGCCGTTGTGGGCCACCCCGACGTGGGTTACGTAATTGTGGTTGGGTTCGACCTCAAAGTCCACCACCACCCCGTCGAAGGGCTGCTCCTGAAGGTGCGTTACGCGGCTGTAAACGTGCTTGCCGTAAGTCAGGTACGTGGTGTACTCGCCCGTCTCCAGGCCGAAAAGCTCCGCAATGTCGGCCACGCGCGGAATGCGCAGGCAATACGACACCTTGCGCGTAGTAATGTTCTTGTACGAGGACACGTTGCCCACCCGGTCGCGCACGTAGCCGCTGGTCAGGATGCCGAAGCGCAGCAGCAGGTAGCGCACCGATTCCACGACGTTGCGCGAGGTCATGTCGAGCGCAATTTCGGTGGGTTCGCGGCGACCGATGCAGCCATCGGTTTCGAGCACCCCGCGCACGAGCTGCATAGTTTTGGCTTTGGGCAGGTGCAGCAGCGACGGGTGAACGCGCTTTTCGCCCAGCTCATCGTAAAGCATCGCGCGGCTGAACTTGAAGCCCAGGTGCGCCGACCACGTAAAGCGAATTTTTTTCTCGCCCTCGGCCGCCGTCTCCGTCCAGTGGATGCCGTGCTCGTAGAGGTACTGCTTGATGAAATTGATATCGTCGGTTTCGCGGTTTTGGGTGATGTGGGCCGCTTTGCCGTCGCGGGCAATGTGCCCGTCGCCCACCATCATGCCGTAGAAGCGGCAGTCTTCTAGGCTGAATTCCGGCAGGTCCTCCTCAAACTCGGGGATGGGAAACGAAATCAGGTCGTTCGGGGTCAGGTCTTTGGCTTCGACCCACTCCGGCACCAGGTAGCCCTTGTCGAGCCGGTTGCGAATGACATCGTAATTGACCATCTTTTGCTGGTCGCGCAGCACCAGAAACGTGTGGCCCGGCGTCACCTGAATGGGTTCGATGCTGTGCTTGACCCCGATTTCGACCATCGGGCCAGTGTAGGCGTTGCGCAGCAAGCGGGTTACGCGGTTGAAGTCGCCCTCGTCGGTGAGCAGCTGCTCGCCCAGCACCACGTCATCAATGCGCTTGATGCCCTGCCGGGTGTAAAGCAGCGTGTCGGGGTGGAAGCACTGGTCAACATAGCGGGCCGTGTCGTTGAACACTTTGAGCATCGGCACCAGCCCGTTCGAGTTGCCGTTGGTGCCCTTGATGTAGGAGCCGGTGGCCCGCACGTT
>JANXNW010000033.1 GCA_025353905.1 Hymenobacter sp. | reverse complement strand
CTGCGCAAAGACGCGCAATACGTGAAAATAACGGACCGCAGCATCACCGACCTTGTGCTGCTGCCCATCAGCGACGCGCTGGCTTTCTTCCAGAATTTGCACCTGGACGAACACGAGCAAGCCGTGGCCGAGCGCCTGCTGGCTGAAATCACGAACCGGCTCGGCTACCTCGACCGCGTAGGACTAGGCTATTTGACGCTGAACCGGTTGAGCAATACGCTGAGCGGCGGCGAGAGCCAGCGGATTTCGCTGGCGACTTCGCTTGGCTCGGCGCTCGTAGGGTCGATGTACGTGCTCGATGAGCCGAGCATCGGCCTGCACCCGAAGGACGCGGAGCAGCTGATTGGGGTGCTGCGCTCGTTGCAGCAATTGGGCAATACTGTGATTGTGGTCGAGCACGAGGAGAAAATGATGGCCGCCGCCGACCAGATTATCGACATCGGCCCCGAGGCCGGGCGCGGCGGCGGCCACCTCATGTTTCAGGGCACTTACGCCGAGCTGCTGCGCGACACTGAAACCTACACCGGGCAGTATTTGAGCGGGCAGCGTGAGGTCGCCGTGCCCCGGCAGCGGCGGCCCTGGCGCAACGCGCTGGAATTGACTGGCGCGCGCGAAAACAACCTCAAGAACGTGAGCGTGAAAATCCCGCTCGGCGTGATGACGGTCGTCACGGGCGTGTCCGGCTCGGGCAAGAGTACGCTCATTCGGCGCATCCTGGCCCCGGCGCTCATGAAACAGCTCGGCGGCGGGGCGGGCGAGAGCACCGGCAAATTCGACCGCCTGACGGGCGTGCAGGGCCAGGTTTCGCACGTCGAGTTCGTGGACCAGAACCCCATCGGCAAGTCCTCGCGCTCGAACCCCGTTACCTACGTCAAAGCTTACGACCAGATTCGGACCCTGTTTTCGGAACAGCTGCTGGCCAAGGCGCGGGGCCTGAAGCCGTCGCACTTCTCGTTCAACGTCGAGGGCGGGCGCTGCGAGGTGTGTCAGGGCGAGGGGCAGGTTAAGATTGAGATGCAGTTCATGGCCGACATCTACCTGACGTGCGAAAGCTGCGGCGGCCACAAATTCAAGCAGGACATCCTCGAAATCAAGTTTCAGGACAAGAACATCGACGAGGTGTTGGAGCTGACCGTGGCCGAGGCGGTCGAGTTTTTTGCCAGGCAGCCCAAGGTAGCCGAGCGCTTGCAGCCGCTGCTCAACGTGGGCTTGGGCTACATCCGGCTGGGGCAGTCGGCGAATACGCTCAGTGGCGGCGAGGCCCAGCGCGTTAAGCTGGCGAGCTTCCTGACCAAAGGCGCGACTTTGCAGCAGGACAAAATTCTGTTCATCTTCGACGAACCCAGCACCGGCCTGCACTTCCACGACATCGCCAAGCTGCTCGCGGCTCTGAACGCGCTGGTCGAACAGGGCAATTCGGTGCTCATCATCGAGCACAACATGGACATCATCAAGTGCGCCGACTGGCTGATAGACCTCGGCCCCGAAGGCGGCCTCAACGGCGGCCACCTGCTTTTCGAGGGCACGCCGGAGGAGCTGGTCAAGCTGCGCGAAACGAACCACACGGCCCGGTTTCTGGCCGAGAAGGTGTAACTTGGTGGGTGAAATTGCGCTGAATTAGTGCATACTCAAGTGGCAATTTGTATGCTTACTGAAAATAATCAGCCAGATTTCAGCGAATCGGCGGAGCCGGAAGCACCGGCCATCTCGCAACCGCGGCTGAATGCGGCGGCGGCGGCAGTTTTGCGCTTGCGCGACGAGCGGGTGCTGGCCGCCATTCAGGAATTACTCGACCAAGCCGCTTCGCCCGATGACCCTGGTCCTCTCCCCTTGTTGCCGCCTGGTTACGCGGCCGGCGAAGGCTTCTGGATGGCCCCTGACTTTGACGAGCCAATGGAGGACATGATGCCTTATATGTACTGAGTATGCCGCGTTATTTACTTGACACGCACACGCTGCTCTGGTATTCTCAAAAAGATGCTCAACTGCCAGCCACGCTGGTAAAAACGCTGGCCGAGCCAAGTGCGGTCCGCTACATAAGCCGCGCCTCGCTGATTGAGATAGCCATCAAAGTCAATATTGGTAAGCTGACGCTGCCTCAGCCCTACGAGACGTGGTTGGAGCGAACGAAATTCGCGGGTTTCCGGCTGCTGGAAATTCAACACAAGCACTTGAAGGAGTTTGTCCGTTTGCCCTTGCATCACCGCGACCCGTTCGACCGCCTGCTCATCGCCCAGGCCCTGACCGACGACCTGACGCTGGTCAGCCGCGACGGGAAATTCTGGGACTACGCGGGCCTGAAATGGCAGTGGGCCTAAGTCGTTAGGGCCAGTAAAGTTTGCGCGACCCGAACCACACGGCCTGGTTTCTGGCGGAGAAGATGTAACTTGGGGCCTGTCAAAAGCCGAATATTATGATAGCCGAAAAAGAGCGCGACGAAGTGTTGACTACGCTGGCCATCACGCAAAACGAAGCCCTGTTTCAGCAGGTGCTGGTGCTGGTGCGGCAGCAAGCGGAGGTACCGGTGGCCAGAGCCAAAGCCGGCTTTTTGCGTGGCTCGGTAGTGTACCAGGAGGAAAACTGGGACCGGCCATTGCCCGACGATTATTGGAATCATAACGCCGCGGCCGAGTGATGTCGGCGCAACTGCACGTGCTGCTCGATACGCACACCTTGCTGTGGTACGCTGACGACGCACCGCAATTGCCCCGCAGGCTCAAGCAATTGCTAGACGATGAGCGGACCACGTGCTACGTGAGTGTCATCAGCTTTTGGGAAGTGGCCACGCTGGTTAGCCTGAACCGATTGACTCTGGTACCTGATTTATAGCAAATTCCAGAATAGTGTAACAGGCTCGCCGCCCGTAAACCTCACCCCCTAGCCCCCTCTCCAAAAGAGAGGGGGGACTAGTTTCTAGTTCTAGAGGTTTAGAGACTAGTTGATTAACATCTAGAACTAGTTCCC
>JANXNW010000022.1 GCA_025353905.1 Hymenobacter sp. | reverse complement strand
GGTCGCCATTTCCGATACCCTGGAAAAGTACCTGATTGAGCTGGTCTTTGCCACCCGCCGCCCCGCCGACTACGACCTGCCCGAGTTTGCCCAGGCCGTGCAGTTCGGGGCCAGCCCGCGCGCCAGCATCGCGTTGCACCGGGCCGCCCGCGCCGTCGCCTACCTCGACGAGCGCGACTACGTGCTGCCCGAAGACATTAAGGACGTGGCCCAGGACGTGCTCAACCACCGCATCGTGCTCACCTACGAAGCCGAAGCGGACGGAATACGAACGCGCGATTTGATTGAGGCGATACTGCGGAAGGTGCCGATTGTGTAGCGGGCCCAGTGCAACAGCAGGCGACGGACGGTGCTCCTTGGTCTAGCCAGGTGGAATAATGTTGCCAGCGCGGTTGGCACTCACCTGACTTTTTACGGCACTACCCAGCTTAGCTCTGATGAAAACGTTTAGTTTTAGCAACCTGCCGCCGCTTCGGGATTTTCAGTTTCTGACTGACTCGTCGGGTTACGTGCTAACCCAGAGCGGGCAGCTTTATCAATTCGAGAATCAACGTACTACGTTGGTGAAAACCCCCGAGCAGTTCGTCGTTTCGCACTTTTATTTTCGTGACCAAATGCACGGCGCGGTCGTGGGTATCGCGCCCGCCGCCGAACGCCCCGTGCGAAAAGCAACGGTAGGCGTGGCGGCACTCCCACTGCTGCTGCTGGCTTGGCTGATTTGGCGAAACTACCGTGGGCGCTCAATCCGCAACTGGCGCACACACCTGGGCTTGCTGGTGGTGAGTGGTGCGCTCACCCTTTCTTGTAGCTCCGCGTGGCAGCGTTACCGTGTGCCCGACCCCGGCTCGCGCTACGCCAACGTGCTTACCCAGCCGCTTCTGACCCAACCATTCTTCCATCATTACGTCGGCAATAAGGGCCAGCAGTCCTTTATCGCGCTCACCCACAACCAGGGTGGTAACTGGCAGACCCAGCTGATTCCGAGTAATTTTTACCCTACTGCCCTGACTGCCCTGGACCGTACTTACTTGGTGGGCACCTACGCCCGCGAGCAGGCCGGCACGGTGCCGCTGCATGGCGATGGCGACATCTGGCTTTACGGAGCCGATGCCGCTCCCACTCCCCAACTGGCTGCTCCTGCCCGCCACCGGCCGTACTGCATCAAGATGAGTCGCGGCGTGACGGGCTTTCTGGTTTCCGCCCCGGACTCGGCGTTGTATGTCTTTGGCAGCGACCGGATGCCGACCTTGCCGAGCACGGTTATGAGCGCTACGCCGGGCAATATTTACGTGGTGCCGACCAGCTTAAAGCCGCCGACCAAGCTGATTGATGCGCCAGATACCGTAGATGTGCGTTCCTTGTCCCGCGCCGACAACGGCGATTTGTGGACTACGCTGGCTGGCCGCAGGCCCTACCTCAGCCACGGCAATCTAGGATACGTGGCCCTGCCCACTAAAAAGCTCCTGCGCCTGCGCGCCGGGCAGTGGCGGACCGTTGTGCTGCCTCCGTTCACCAGCTTCGAGCAGGTAGAGTTCGTACCCGGTACCAGGGCTGGCTATGCGCTGGCTGAAAAGGGCGAAATGCTCGAAACCCAGGACGATGGCGACACCTGGCATCCGTTGCCCAACCTTTCCGTTCACAAAATGCACGCCTGGCACCACGCCATCACCTGGTTGCAGGGAGCCGAAGCTAATCAACTCGTCCTTTGCCAGACACCAGTAAAAAAGTAAAACAAGGCGAGAAAAAGGTTTTTGCTGCTAATCAGTAACAAACCGACGTTTAACTCAATCGCTTTGACTCTGGCTTCACCACGCGCTCCAACACCGCCTGCATTCGCCCCGCAATCAGCACCCGGTCAAACTCGGCCCGCGCCAACGCCTGCCCGCGCGCCCCGGCCGCCGCCGAGCCGGGCGCATCGGCCAGTACGTTTTGCAGAAGGGCAGCCAGCGCCGCCGCGTCGCCGGCCGGCGCGTACCAGCCGCAGCTGTGCTGCTCGACCAGTGTTTTCGTCCAGCCTTGATTGGTAACTACCACCGGCGTACACGCGGCGAGCGCGTCGTAGAGCTTGGCCGGCGAGTTGGCATCGAGCACGGGCAAGCCCAGAAACGTCACCAGCGCGACATCGGCCAGCGCGAACCAGCCGAATACGGCGTGGCGCGGCACCCCGCCCAATAGCCGGATACGCCCCGGCCAGCGCGCGGCCGCCGCTGCCACTAATGGCCCGTAGTAGCCGTGACCCAGGAACAGCACCGTCGCGGCCGGGTCGGCGGCTACCAGCAGCTCGGCTGCCGCTACCACCGTGGGCAGGTCGTTGGCCCGCCCGAACGTGCCGGCGTAGAGCACCACGCGTTGGTTTTCCAGCCCGTGCGCCCGGCGCAATGCGACCACGGCTTCGGGCGTGGCGCGGGCGGCCAGGTCGAGGTCGGTGCCGTTGAGCAGGGTCGTGATTTTATCGGGCGAAATGCCGAGCCTAGCCACGTAGGCGCTCATGTCGGGCGAGAGCGGCACGACGTGGTCCGCGTTTTCATAGAGCCGCTTCTCCAGCGCGAACAGCTGCTGTTGCAGCAGCCGGCCCGGTACCGCGCCCATCGCCACTGGAAACGAGGGCCACAAGTCCTGCACCTCAAACACCCACGGCACGTCCCAATGCCGCGCCACCCTGCTCGCCGCCCAGGCCGCTGTCAGCGGCGTGCTGATGCCCCAGACCATGTCGGGCCGCGCAATCCGGCGACCCGCCCGCACGGCCCAGGCCGCGTATTGGGCGAAGGACAGCGCCCGCCGCGCCGGCCCCATGCGGTTCTCGTACGGCACGTTGGCTTCCACCAGTTCCACGCCGGGCGGCACCCAGGGCCACTCGTGCGTCAGCCGCTGCGCTCGCCAGGCCGGCGTAGTGAGCAGCGTAACCTGGTGATGCTTCGCGATTTCAGTCAGCAGCGCGTAGTGCCGGCTCGTGGCCGGGCAGTCGGGGCTGGTGTGGTACTGGCTGAAAACGGCGACGTGCATAATCAATTATCAATGAGCAATTAACAATGAGCAATGCTCCTCAGCTACCGCTACAAAGACCGGACGGGGCTGACGGGAATTGCTCATTGTTCATTGATAATTGCTCATTGACCTTAGCGTTTTGGCCGATAATGCGACTCATTGAGCAGTTTTTGCGCGTCCTTCTCGGCCATCACCTGGGCCAGGGTCGCGGCGGGGTGCTCGGCCACGTATTTGCGCACGATTTGCAAACCCACCCACTGGCCCACCCGGCCGGGACAGGTGCGGTCGATTTCGGGCACGTTGGGCCGCTCGCCCACGTATTTCTGCACCTCAAACGGCGTGGTCGAGTAGAGCAGATTATTCTCCAGAAAGTGCGCCCACACCTTGCCCTCGTTGGCTCGCAGCGCACGCAGCTCCGGCCCGGAATAGCCCAGCAGCAGCGTATCCGAGGCGCAGGGCAGCAGCTGCCCGGCGAAATACAGGCGCTTGCCCTGGTCTACCATCTGGTCGAGCATGGTGGTGGCCGTCAGCTGATGGCGGTTGTACTTGTCGGCCAGATACAGCGCCAGCGTGGGCAGCACGTAGGGCGGGGCGCAGCGCCGCAGCATATAGCGCGGCAGGGGAGGCCGGTAGCTGGCCTTCGGCCCCGCGAACCAGTCCAGATTGAGCACCAACAAACTGTCGTTCACGAAAATATCCTTGCCCAGCAGCCCACCCACGTTGGTGACGGCCGTGCGCGGTACCCGAAAATCAGGAAAGTAAAACTTCGCCCGCCCCAGCATCGCCCCCAGGTCGCGTCGCAGCCCGGCCGAATCAGCGAAAGCGGCGGCCGTCTCGCGGCCCAGCTTGCGCAGGCCGGGATTGGTGGCAAGCTGACTCAGGAAGCGCCCCAGCGTGTCGGCCGGCACCCGGCCCGCTTGCAGGTAAAAGCGCGCGAAAACCGGGTTGGCTTGCGCGAACTGCAACCCTTGCTCCGGGTTCTGAATCTGGAAAAAAGCCGGCTCCAAGTGGCGCAGGGCCACGGGCGCGGGCGGGGTGCCGGCGGCCGGGTCGGGCCGACAGCCGTCGGCGGTCTGGCTTCGGCAGCCGGCCAGCAGGCTCAGCGCGAGGCCGCCCAGCGCCAACAAATAAGAAATCGTCTTCAACTTTGCGCTTGTTTTAGCTGGTAAAATTACACCTTCCTCCCGCCGCTTGCTGTCAAGTGGCCTTCATAACCCCGACCTTTACCCCATGAAAAAGCTTATTTTAACCCTCGCCGCGCTTGCGCTCGTGCCCGCCGCGTTCGCCCAAGTCGAAATCGGCCTGAAAATCTCGCCCAGCATCACCTCCCTCCGCGCCGAGTCGCCCGCCCCGCAAAGCTTCAACGGCACCGACAGCAAAATCGGCTTCGGCGGCGGCGTGTTTCTGGATTATTTCTTCGGCCAGAATTACGCCATCAACACCGGCCTGTTTCTGACGGGCAAGGGCGGCAGCTACGGCTACACCGAGTCGAGCCAGGGAATGCTCCAGGTGATTACGCCCGTCACGCAGAAGCTGACCATTCAGTACCTGGAAATTCCGGCCACTATCAAGCTCTTCACCAACGAGGTAGCTCCCGCCACGCGCCTGTATTTTCAAGTTGGTCCATCCCTCGCCATTCCGGTCGGCACTCGTATCAATGGCGAGAAATTCTACACTGACCCGAACAACAACAACGCCCAAACCAGCGCCGGCAGCCACGTCTTCGCCGTCGATGTGAACTTGCTTGGCAGCGTCGGGGCCGAGTATCAGCTCGGCTCCAGCACCAAGCTGCTCGCCGGCCTCAGCTACCACCGCGGCCTGCTTGACTTAGACCGCTACTTTGAGAAAGAGCGCGGCTTCAAGGACGTGAGCATCAAGAACAGCGTGTTGGCGCTGGATTTGGGTGTTAAATTCTGACCGCGGATTTATCGGATTCATCGGATTGGTCGGATTTTGGTGATGAAGAAAGGCCGCCCAATTTGGGCGGCCTTTTGTTTTTCGCGTTTGTTGCCCGGCGTTCAGTGGCATTCGCCGTTTGGCAAAGCGTCGCCACCAAAATCCGACCAATCCGAAGAATCCGATGAATCCGCGGTTCAGACATCCGCGTCAATCAGCGGTATTTCCCGGTCTTGCGCACGCGCCATCGCCCCGGCCGCCGAGTGCAGCTCAATCTGCTCGCCCTGTTCGTCCTCAATGCGGTAGTCGGTCAGGCCCAGTGCGGTGTCCTTCATCACCTTCACCCACTTGTAGTATTTGAGATACCACTTCATCTGCCTCGACACCAGACCTTTGGTGTAATAAGCGTGCAAGAACGGATGCACGTAGAGCGTAATGCCGGCCTGATTCTGATTGACCAGCAGGTCGTCGATGCTGTTGTCGATTTCGTCCGTAACCTGAATCGAGGCCGAGATTTTGCCGGTACCGCCGCAGGTCGGACACACTTCGCCGGTGACGATGGTTTCGGCCGGGCGCACCCGCTGCCGGGTTATCTGCATCAGCCCGAACTTGGTAATCGGCAGGATGGTGAACTTGGCCTTGTCCTGCTTCATGATGCCGTACACGGCATCTTCGACTTTCTTGCGGCTCTCGGCGGCGCGCATATCGATGAAGTCCACCACGATGATGCCGCCCATGTCGCGCAACCGCAGCTGCCGGGCTACCTCTTTGGCGGCCAGCAGGTTAATCATCAGCGCGGTCGCTTCCTGGTCGTTTTCCTGGTTGCTCTTCGAGCCGGAGTTTACGTCCACTACGTGCAGGGCCTCGGTGTGCTCGATGACGAGGTAGCCCCCGCCGGGCACGCTCACCGTCTTGCCAAACAAAGTCTTGAGCTGCTTCTCAATGCCCAGATGCTCAAACACCTTTGCCTTGTTGTTGTGCAGCTTGACCAGCCCGGCGCGGTCGGGCGCGATTTTCTGCACGTACTCCTTCATCTCCTCGAAGCGGGCCGGCGTATCGACCACAATCGAGTCGAACGACTCGTTGAGCATGTCGCGCAGCATGGACGAGGTGCGCCCCAGCTCGCCGAGCAGCTTATCGCGCGGCTGCCCTTTGCGCAGGTTCTGGTAGAGCGTCTCCCAGTTCTCAACCATGCTCTGCATGTCCTTGTCCAGCTCGGCCACCTCGCGGCCCTCGGCTACGGTGCGGATAATGACCCCAAACCCCTCGGGCTTGATGCTGGCAATGAGGCGCTTAAGCCGGTCGCGCTCGCCCCGGCTCACGATTTTCTTCGATACCGAGATGGTGTTCGAGAACGGCATCAGCACCAGGTAGCGGCCAGCCATCGAGATGTCGGTGCTCACCCGCGGCCCTTTGGTCGAGATGGGTTCTTTCACAATCTGCACCAGCAGATTCTGCCCTTTTTTAAACACAGTGTCGGCCTTGCCGACCTTTTCCAGGTCCGGCTCCAGCTTGAAATCCGCGAGCTGGGCGCTGGTCGCTTGGTGCTTCATCACGCCGCCCACCCACTTGTTGAGGGACGGAAACTGCTCGCCCAGGTCGCCGTAGTGCAAAAAGGCATCCTTCTCGGAGCCGATGTCCACGAAAGCCGCGTTGAGGCCGGGCATGACCTTGCGCACGATGCCCAGAAAAATATCACCGACCGCGTAGTTGGTGTCGTTGCGGTCGAAGTGGTACTCAATCAGCCGCTTATCCTGGAGCAAGGCAATTCGCTCGCCCTCGGGGGTCGAATTGATTATTAATTCATTGCTCAACGTAGTAAGTTGGTTAAAGTAGCCGGCGCGCCGGGC
>JANXNW010000014.1 GCA_025353905.1 Hymenobacter sp. | reverse complement strand
GTAGCCGGCCAGCACGAGGCCCACGCCGGTGGCGTGCATCGGCGACTTCACCGCCTCAATCTTGCCTTTGCCCAGGTGCTGGTTCGGGTAGCCGATGCGCGTATCCAGCCCGGTGAGGTACTCCACCAGCTGCTCCAGATTCTGCAATTGCGAGCCGCCGCCGGTCAGCACGATGCCGGCCGACAGCTGCTCGTGCAGGCCCATGCGGTAGATTTCGGCGTACACCAGCTCCATTATCTCCGTCATCCGCGCCTCGATGATATAGGCCAGATTCTTGAGCGACACCTCCTTCGGCGGCCGGTTGGGCAGGCCCGGAATGCTCACGATTTCGTAGTCGGAGGCTTCCTCGGCGATGGCCTTGCCGAACTTCACTTTCAGCTGCTCGGCCTGGTTGGGCGTCACATTGCAGCCCTGCTTGATGTCCTGCGTAATTATGTTGCCCCCAAACGGCAGCACCGCCGCGTGCCGGATAATGCCGTCCTTGAACACGGCCAAATCGGTGGTGCCGCCGCCGATGTCAATCAGCGCTACGCCGGCTTCTTTTTCCTCGTCGCTCAGCACCGATACGCTCGACGCGAGCGGCTCCAGAATCAGGTCGGCGATGGCCAGCCCGGCTTTGGTCACGCACTTGTTAATGTTGTTGATGGCCGCGCTCTGGGCGGTGATAATGTGGAAGTTGCCTTCCAGCCGCACGCCCGCCATGCCGATGGGGTCGAGCACGCCGCCCTCAAAATCGACCTTATAATCCTGGGGCATAACGTGGATAATCTGCGAGCCGGGCGGCGTTACCAGCCGGTACATGTCGGCCGTGAGCCGGTTCACGTCGTCCTGCGTAATCTCGGTGTCGCCGTTGGCCCGCGTTATCGAGCCGTTGTGCTGCAGGCTCTTGATGTGCTGCCCGGCAATGCCCACGTTCACCACGCCGATATCGATGCCCGACTGCTCCTCGGCCTGCCGGATGGCGCGCTTGATGGCGTCCACCGTTTTGTCGATGTTGAGCACCACGCCGCGCTGCACACCCTCCGACACGGCCTTGCCCATGCCCAGAATTTCGAGCTTGCCGTACTCATTTTTGCGGCCCACCAAGGCGCAAATTTTAGTGGTGCCAATGTCGAGGCCGACAACTATTTTATCTTGTTGCATAAAAAAAGCGCGGGTGGTGAAAGAACGGTAACTAACTTAATTAGCGAAAAAACTGATTTCGCAAGTTGTTGATTCAGAGTAGACTGCTACTCACAAATTATTTGATTTTGGTATTCCACGTTCACCCGGCGGTACGTGTCCCAACCTAAAACTGAAGGAATTTGTCGGTAAAATACCATCAGTTTGCCGAATTTTTCCGCAATCGCGACTGGTGGCCCGAATTCAACGCGCTGGTCGCCGACCTGTTGCGTGAACGAAAGCTTACCGCCGGCCTCCACAAATACTTCCGCCACCTGTGCCCGCCAGAACGGGTGCTCGTCCACGTAGCGTATAAATTCAAGGTAGCCGCGGCTCGTGCTGTCCTGGAAAAACGTCGTTGGCAGTGCCCCGCCGCCGGCCCGGCTCACCGTGGCCACCCGCGCCGTGTACAAAGGCGAGAGCGGCAGGCGCGCCCCGGCCGCATCGATGTAGCAATCAAGCCGGTTGTCGGCATGGACGAGCCGCGCGATAGGCCGGTTCTGGTGCACGTCGGCGTGCAGGTCGCCGCTCAAATCCCGGTACACCTGCGCGTCGCGCACGAAAGGGTGCCGCCGCAGTCGGTTTTCCAGCTCGCGCAGGCGCGGCCCCGGCGGCAGCGTCCCGATTATTGGCTCCTTGCCGCCGTCGGTGAGCAGCGCCGTTACGCCGCGCTCGGAAATAAAATAATTATTGAAGTCGTTGGCCACGTCCACCACGATGGTTTGCACCGGTCGTTGCGCCTGCCGCAGGGCCGCGAACACGGCCATGCCGCCTAGCCCCAGCAGGCAGGTCAGGGCAACGAGCAGGTTGCGAACGGTAGCTTCCATAAACACAGATTGTGCAGATTAAAAAGGATTCTCGCGGACTTTTCGGGCGTGAGTGAGTAAAAAAATTCAGGGACTATTTGGGGAATACTTGGGTTATTTCCTACGGAATTTCCCGCGGAAACATGCAGTTAATTTTTGAATTCAGTTAGTATTTTTTTCAGTTGCGGCACCAGCGCGTCAATGTCGCCGGCCCCGACCGTGGCGAGCACGTCAAAAGTAGGGTTATTTTCCGTATTTTCCAACACTTGTACTTTGGTTTGCAGGCTTTTAAGCGGTGAAGTAATCGCGGGCAGCAACATTTCGGATATTATTCCTGGTATGGGCTGCTCGCGTGCCGGATAAATGGGCAGCAGCACTACTTCGTCGGCCAGGCTCAGGCTTTGCGAAAAACCGGCCGCAAAATCGCGGGTGCGCGAAAATAAGTGGGGCTGAAAAATGACCCGCAGCTTTTTAGCAGGATACAGCGCCCGCAGCGAGCGCAAAAATTCCTCGATTTCACGCGGGTGATGGGCGTAGTCGTCCACGTAAATTTTCGGCGGCTCAGACACGATAAACTCAAAGCGTCTCTTCACGCCGCGATAGCTCGCCACGCCGGCTCGAATCTGCTCGCTTCCAACGCCAAATAGTTGCGCCACGGCCGCTGCCGCCAGCATATTTTCCACGTTGTGAAAGCCCGGCACGGCCAGTATCAAGCCCGGTACCGCGCCGCCTGGCCCGCCAATTGAATCAAACCGAAACTCGTGGCCCACCACGGTGACATTGTCAGCGCGTAAATATTCAACCGCTGAATCTACTGTTCCCGCACGATTCAAACCGTAGCGTACGATGCGTGTGCCGGCCGGCGCGGCCGCCGCTGCGCGCGGGTCGGCGCTGTGGTGCAGGAGCAGCGTACCACCGGGTTTGAGCTGGCTTACAAACTCGCCAAATGCTTCGACAAGCGCGCTTTGCTCACCATAAATATCGAGGTGGTCGGCATCGGTGCTCGTAACGATAGCCACGTCGGGACGCAGCGTCAAAAAGCTGCGGTCGTACTCGTCGGCTTCGACCACGACCGGCGCGGTATCGGTTTTAGACAGCAACAAATTCGAATTGAAATTGACGGCGATGCCACCCAAAAACGCGCCCACGTCCAGTCCGGCGTGGTATAGTAAATGCGCCACCATGCTGCTGGTCGTGGTTTTGCCGTGCGTTCCGGCCACGGCGATGGTCGGCCTGCCCTCGGTCAATAGCCCCAGCACCTGACTCCGCTTGCGAATGTCGTAGCCCTGCTCGCGCAACCAACCCCACTCGGCGCTGTCGGCGGGTATGGCGGGCGTAATCACGACTAGCGTTTGCGCTTTATTATTTCTAATTTCCGCCGGGATATTTTCCACCGCGTCCACGTAATGCACCTCAATTCCTTCCGCTTGCAAGGCTTGCGTAAGCGGGGTTTCGGTCCGGTCATAGCCGCTCACCGCGTGCCCGCGCGCCCGGAACCACCGCGCCAGCGCCGACATGCCGATGCCCCCGATACCGAGGAAAAATATGTAGCGGAAGTGCTGCACTGAGTTTTTAGTTGAAATTTTTTACGTCGGTCATTGCGAGCATGCTGCGCATTGAGCAAGGGACGAAGCAATCGCACTTGTTAAGCACATCTGACTGGTTGAGCAACGAGCCGAACAGGTGCCATTACTTCGCTACGCTCGCCATGACGGATTTTAGTTTTTAATTAGCAAAATCAGCTCGTTCACAATATCTTCCGTGGCATTGGGTCGGGCGAGCGTCCGCGCCTGCTCCCCGAGCTGCTGTTGGCGGGCCGGGTCGGCGAGCAAGGCCAGGGCTTCGTCGTAGAGGCGGGCGGCGGCTTGGTCGTCGGGAATCAG
>JANXNW010000408.1 GCA_025353905.1 Hymenobacter sp. | reverse complement strand
AGGACCCCGCGTTTGCCTGGCGGCTGAACATGGACGGCCTGCTCAACGTGCTCAACGTGGCCGTGCAGGAGCGCGTGGCGCAGGTGTACTGGCCGTCGTCCATTGCCGTGTTCGGGCCCGACACGCCCCGGCACGACACGCCGCAATTGACCGTGATGAACCCCAACACGGTGTATGGCATCAGCAAGCTGGCCGGCGAGCAGTGGTGCGAGTGGTACCACCGCCACCACGGCCTCGACGTGCGGAGCCTGCGCTACCCCGGCCTCATCGGCTACCGGAGCCTGCCCGGCGGCGGCACCACCGACTACGCGGTGGATATTTTTCATAAAGCTGCGGCCGGCCAGGCATTTGAGTGCTTTTTGAAGCCCGACACCGAGCTGCCCATGATGTACATGCCCGACGCGCTGCGGGCCACGCTCGACCTGATGCACGCCCCGGCCGAGCGCATCCGGGTGCGGAGCAGCTACAACCTGGCCGGCATGAGCTTCGCACCGGCAGAGATTGCGGCCGCTATTCAGCAGGAAGTACCTGATTTTCAGATAGCTTATCGACCCGACCAGCGCCAGGCTATTGCCGACTCCTGGCCCGCCAGCATCGACGACTCGGCGGCCCGGCACGATTGGGGCTGGCAGCCGCTATACGACCTGGCGCGCATGACGCGCGACATGCTCGCGCACCTGCCCGAGGCCGTGGCGGCATAGCGCATTTGCGTGAGTGCCACGACTTACGCCGGGGACAGCTGCGTTATTTTGAATAATTCGATGAAAATCTCGGGGGCCAAGCTGGACGGTAACCCTGCCAGGGGCTGTGCTTCACCGCCGCCAGCCAGACGCAACCCCGGCCGCTCCCCAGCTGGTCAGTGAGGCTTGGTGCTGGCCGACGAATTAGTTTTTTTGCGGCGCGAGCGCACGCCCCGGAGCCGGGTAGCTGCTGACCCGACGAGCCGGGCCGCCCCCGCCCAAAAACCCGGTGAAACGCCCTGGCCATGGGCAAAACCGCGCAAAACCCGGTGGTGGCAGCCCCGGCACTGCCCGGTTGGGAGGGCCGGCGAGGCCGTCTGCGGTGGATACTTTGCGGCGTAGCGGCTAGCCCGCGCTTCCCCAAAAACTACTCTGAGAGACAGGGCACGTATAGACCAATACTACCCAGCCATCTACCAAGCGCTCAACGCGCTGAGATGGAAGGTAAATCTACCTTGTCATACTGTTACTATTCTTAGAACCCTTTGCTTATAAGGTGGATTAGCGCTCGCGTTTACTTAGTTTTGTGCCGACTGAGTTTTTGTAACCCCTCTTCCATCGGATGCCGGCTAACTACCGTCACAGAGCGGGGGCAACGATACAAGGAGCAGCTGCTCACACTTCTAACCGACGGCTTGGCCGTTACTGCTATGAAAAAAAAACTACTTGTGGTCGATGACGAACCCGCCATCTGCCTGATTCTGGAGCACTACTTCCGGCAGGATTTTCAGGTAGTATTGAAGGCCAATGGCCAGGAAGCGATGCAGTGGCTGGCGCAGGGGCATTGTCCTGATGCCATCGTGGCCGACTATAACATGCCCGTCATGGATGGGCCGGCGTTTATCCGGCAGGTGCGGGCCAGCGAGCGGCACCGCGACGTGGGCCTGATTATGCTTTCGGGCAAGGAGAGCACGGCCAGCAAAATTGAATGCCTCCGGCTAGGGGCCGACGATTACCTGGTCAAACCCTTCAACCCCGAGGAGCTGAGCCTGCGCATTCAAAACCTGCTGAGCCGGGTTCGGGTATGAGCGCGGCTACTTCCCGGCCGGTAGTACTCTACCTTAGCCCTGACCCCGCGGCCGCCCAACGGGCGCGCCAACGCTTCGCGCGGCAGCTAGAACTGCTTGTCGTCAGCACCCCGGCCCAGGCGCTGGCCGTGTGCGCGGCCTCGGCCCCGGCTTTCGCGGCCATCGTGAACGCAGCCCCGCCCGAAGCGCCGTTGGGCCTGCCGCTGATGCGAGCGCTGCGGCTTGATTTGGGTTTGCGCCAACCCCTCATCTGGCTTACGGCTTCGACCGAAGCCGCGACGACGGCCCTGGCTTATCCGGGTCAACTGCCGACGACCACGCTCAGCTATCCGCCCGAGCCGACTGTACTGGACACAAATGAACCCGATATGGCTGCGCCGGACCCGGCCCACGGTGACTTGACGGGGCCAGCCATCAACGAAACCGAGCTGTTGCCCCGGCTGGCCGCGCTGGCCAAAGCGGCCGCCGAAACCGGGCCGGTACCTGCACCAGCTACCTCAACCACGCCGGCTACGTTGGCCGCCGGCCACTACGACCTGCGCACCCCGCTGGGCAAGCGCGTCGTGGACGTGCTCGGGGCCGGGCTGGCGCTGCTGCTGCTCGCGCCGGTGCTGCTGGTATTGGCCGTGCTCATCAAGCTCGAATCGCGCGGGCCGGTGTTCTACTACTCGTACCGGGTGGGCGCGGGCTACCGGGTGTTCAAGTTTTGGAAGCTGCGCTCGATGCGCTCGGATGCCGACCAGTTGCTGGCTGGCATGAAGAGCCTGAACCAGTACCAAAGCGCCGCGCTCACAGAGGCGGCAATGGCCGCGCCCGCCACGCTTTGCGCCAGTTGCGCGGCCGCCGGCGGGGGTTGCCAGCAGCCGCTGGTGGACGAAACCGGCCAGCTCATCTGCGAGCCGCGCTTTCGGGAGCAGCGCAAAACAGCTCAGGCCCCGGCGTTTATCAAGATAGTGGACGACCCACGGGTGACGCGCATAGGGCGCTTTCTGCGCAATTCGAGCCTTGATGAGCTGCCCCAGCTGTATAACGTGCTGCGGGGCGACATGTCGCTGGTCGGCAACCGACCGCTGCCGCTCTACGAAGCCGAGCTGCTGCTCACCGACGAGCATTCGCGGCGCTTCCTGGCCCCGGCCGGCCTGACCGGGCTGTGGCAGGTGAGCCGCCGGGGCAAGGCGGGCGGCATGTCGGAAGCCGAGCGCAAAGCCCTCGACAACGAGTACGCGCGGGACCATTCCATGCGCAACGACCTCGACATTATTCTGCGCACCATTCCGGCTTTATTTCAAAAGGAAAACGTATGAGCCACCAACCCCTGACCCGTACGCTGCTCGCCCTGACTTTGCTGCCGGCCCCGCTGCTGGCCCTGGCCCAGGACCGACCTCAGCCCGCCAACCCGGCGGCTCCTAAAACCCCGGCGACTTCGGCCACCAATAACTGGCAGGCCGTTTTTTTCGACGCGCCGGGCGTGGCCCTGCCCCGGCTCACGGCCGCCGCCCTGAAACACTCGGCGCTGCTGCGAGCGACGGGGCTGGACAAAGACATCAGCGACCAGGACCTGGCCCTGGCCCGCAAAAACCTGCTCGCCAGCGTGGAGCTGGTGGGCAACTACAACTACGGTAACCTGGCCAGTATCTCGCTCGTGGACCCGCAGCGGCCCAACCAGTTCAACACGTTCAGCTCGAATCGCTACTTCGCGGGGGTCAATTTTGTGCTGCCCCTCGACCGCCTGTTGGGGCGCACGAACCTGCTGCAGCGCGGCGAGCTGCTGAGCGAGCGCAACGAGGCCCTGTACCATGAGCGCGAAAACCTGCTGCGCCAGCAGCTCATTCAGCTCTACCAGAACGTGTTGCTGGCCCGGCGGCTGCTCACCCTGCGCCAGGAAGCATTCGTGGCGGTGCAAACCAGCTACCAGCTCGCCGAGCGCCAGTTCCGGCAGGGGCAGCTGCTGCTGGTCACGTTTTCGCAGGTCAGCACCCAGCTCACCGACGCCAACATCGCCCAGACCACGGCTCGCGCCCAGTACGACACTTCGTTCCTGCTGCTGGAAGAAGTGGTGGGGGCGCGTATTTCCACGCTTTTGGCTACGCCTTGACAGTTGTCAGTTGCTGGTTGTCAGTATGTGGCAATTACTTGAATGGCAGCCACCAGCTGACGACCAGCAACCGATAACTAACAACTAACAACTAACAACAAGCAATCAAGAAAATGAGCTTCTCCGATGCCTTACGGCTGTTGGGCCGCCGGTGGCCGCTGCTGCTGCTGGTGCCGCTGGTGCTGGCCGGCTCGACGTATTTCTTCGCCCGGGGCCTGCCCCAGGTGTTTCGCTCGAACACGACCATCTACACCGGCATCGCGTCGGGCTACTCGCTCTCGGGCAACGCGGAGGCTGATTATAACAAGACCAGCAACGCGTTCGACAACCTGCTCAACCTGGTCACGGCCCGCTCGACCAAGCAGGAAGTGGCCTGCCAGCTACTGGCCCAGCACCTGTGGGCCACAGCCCAGCAGCCGGCCCTGCTCGGCGCGGCCCCGTACCGCGCCCTGGCCGAAAGCCTGCCCATCGACGTGCGGCGGCAACTAACCGGGCCGACGCTGGCCGCCACGCTCGACCACGTGCGCCGCCTGGCTCAGGCCGACAACACGAACGCGCTCTACCGGCTGCTCAATTCAGTCAACACCACGTACTCGCTCGGCGCGCTCGACCGGCTCAGCGCCGTGCGCATCGGGGCGAGCGATTTGGTGAAGGTCGAGTTTGAGAGCTACGACCCGGAGTTGAGCCGTGCGACGCTCACGCTGGCCACCCAGGTGCTGCTGGCGCAGTCGCGCGACTTGCGCGACGGCCAGACCAGCTCCGTCATCAGCTACTACGAAGCCGAATTAGCCAAAGCCAAAGCCCGCCTCAGCGCGGCCGAGGCGGCGAACCTGGCCTTTAGTCGGACGCACGGCATCGTGGACTACGACGAGCAGGCCCGCACCGTGACCACCGAAAAAGAGGCCCTGGCCGGCGAGCTGAGCCAGGTGAACCAGCAGTACGCCGGGGCGCAGGCCGGGCTGGCGGCCATCAACCGCAAGCTCGGCGGGCAGCAGGGCGCGCTGCTCAACAATCGGCGGGTGCTGGAGCAGCGCCAGAAGCTGGGCGAGCTGAACGCGGCCATCGCCGACCAGCAGCTGTTGGGCCGTCAGGAAGCCGGCTCGGAAGCCAAAGTGCGGCGCTTGCAGGCCGAGGCCGACCGGACGACGCAAGCCCTGCGCGACAACGTGGACAACTACTACACCCACTCCGCGTCGGCGGAGGGCGTGCCCAACGAGAAGCTGCTCAACGAGTACGTGCAGGGCATGGTGCAGGTCGAAACCAACCGGGCCAGGCTGGGCGTGATGAATCAGCGCCAGCAGGCATTCGAGCGCGAGTACCAGCGCATGGCTCCGCTCGGGGCCACGCTCAAAAAACTGGGGCGCGACATCGACCTGGCCGAAAAAGACTACCTGGCCGTACTCACCAGCCTGAATGCGAGCAAGGCCACCCAGCAAAACAGCAGCCTCACGGCCAAGCTCAAAATAGTGGACCCGCCTAACCTGCCCGGCAAGCCCAGCGCCAACAAGCTGCTACTGCTCACGTTGTTGAGCGGGCTGGGCGGGCTGACGCTCATAACCGGCCTGGTGCTAGGCGCGGGCCTGCTCGACCGCTCCTTGCGCACGCCCGCCGTGGCGGCTCAGCGCACTGGCCTGCCCGTGGCCGGGCTGCTGCCCGCCGCCGCCGCCCGGCCCACGCCGCTGCTGGCCGCCGCCCGTCAGCGCAGCCTCGACCAGCTCGTGCGCCACGTGTTGCTCAAGGCCAACACGGCCAGCACGGCGGCTCCGTTCGTGGTGGGCGTGTTCAGCGTCGAGCGCCAGCCCGATGGGGCCACGCTCGGCCAGGAGCTGGCCCGGCGCTGCCACGCGCGCGGCATCCAGACCCTGGCCCTGTACCCGGACGACGACGACAGCACGACCCCGCCCGACGAGGAGTCGCCCACGGCTCCGACCCTGTTTTACCCCACTACTGCGGCCGCTGTGCGGGGCTGGTCGCTCGATGAGCTTATCCAGCACGCCGTGCCCCGGTGCCTGCCCGAAGTCAGCGCGCCCGCCGTGCAAGTGCTGCTGATTGAGTTTCCTGCCCTGCGCGATGGCTACCTGCCCGGCGGCGTACTGCACCAGCTGCACCTGATTTTTCTGGCCGTGCCCGCCACCCGTCCCTGGCAGCTTACCGACCACCAGACCGTGGAAACGCTACGCGCCGCCACGAGCGCGCCGGTGGAGGTGGTGCTGGTGGGGGGCGAGGTGGTGGCGTGACGCGGCTCAGCAGCGGCACCTCACCCCCTGGCCCCCTCTCCAAAAGAGGGGGGGGACTAGTCGCTAGTTTTAGCTCTAAAGCAGACGTTAAGCTATGACTAGAACCAGGGCTAGTTCCCCCCTCTCCATGGGAGAGGGGGGCCAGGGGGGTGAGGTGAACGAGCGGCGAGCCGCGTCAGGTGCATAAGCAATAGAAACGCCATTCCATGAAACCCGCCACCCCCTTTCCCCAATCCGTGCTCGACTCGCGCTGGCTGCTGCCGATGGCGGTGGGCGGGGCGTTGGGGGTGGGCTGGCTGGTGGGGCAGCTCGGGGCGCTGGTGCCGGGCGTGTTGCTGGGCGGCACGCTGGGGGTGTTTCTAGTGCTGCTCGTGTTCAGCTCGCCGCGGGCGGGCCTGGTCATCTTCATCGGCTACTGCTTCGGGGTGATGACGCTCAACCGGCATTTGGGGGACGGCCAGTTTGGGCTGGGCATGGAGGCGCTGCTGGGATTGACGTGGCTCGCGGTGGTGTTTCACCGGTCGCCGGAATTTAGCTGGGCGCTGGTGCGCAACGACTTGTGCGGACTGGCACTGCTCTGGTTTATTATCAACGTGCTGGAGCTGGCCAACCCCGCCGGGGCTAGTCCGGTGGGTTGGCTCTATGAGATGCGCGGCACTACGCTCTACTGGGTGCTGACCGTGCCGCTGGCCTGCCTCGTGTTTGGGCAGCGGCGCGATTTGCGGCTGTTTTTGAAATTGATAATTGGCCTCTCGGTGCTCGGCACGCTCTACGGCATCAAGCAAAAAGTGCTGGGCGTGGACGAGATGGAGCAGCACTGGCTCGACCTGGGCGCGGGCCGCACCCACCTGCTGTGGGGGCAGCTGCGGGTGTTTTCGGTTTATAGCGAAGCCGCGCAATTTGGCACCTCCCAGGCCCACGTCGGGCTGATTTGCCTGATACTGGCCCTCGGCCCGTTTGCCCGCTGGCAGCGGCTACTGCTGGCCGGGGCCGCGGGGCTGCTGCTCTATGGGATGCTGATTTCGGGCACCCGCGGGGCGCTGTTTTTGCTCGTCGTGGGCGGGGCCATCTACCTGCTGCTCAGTAAGCAGCTCAAGGTATTGCTACTGGGCGCGCTGCTGGGCGTGGGCGCGTTCGGGGTGCTCAAGTACACGACGCTCGGCAATTCTAACCTGAACATTCAGCGCCTGCGCACCGGCCTCGACCCGGAGGATGCCTCGCTCCAAATTCGGCTCCAGAATCAGCGTGTGCTGCGCGAGTACCTGGCCACGCGGCCGTTGGGCGGCGGCGTGGGCGTGAGCGGCATGTGGGGCACGACGTATAACGCCGACAAGTTTCTGTCTTCCATTCCGCCCGACAGCTACTTCGTCAAGGTCTGGGTCGAGTACGGCATCGTCGGGCTGCTGATTTGGCTGACCATCATGCTCTATCTGCTGGGCAAGTGTGGTGGCATCGTCTGGCAAATTCGCGACCCGCGCCTGCGCCAACAGCTGCTGGCCCTGACGGCCGGCTACGGCGGCATCCTGGCCAGCAGCTACGGCAACGAAATCATGAACCAGATGCCCACAGCCATGATACTATTCCTCTCCTGGGTTTTCGTCTTCAACGGCCCTCGGCTCGATACGCCGCCGCTGGCCTTAAATGAGCAACCTGAGCAGCCTGGGCAGGCCGCTCATTCCGCCAATTCTACCTATCCTTCTTATGTCTGAGCTGCCTGTCGAGCTTTTGCCGGGGCTGTCTCACCAGCCTCTGCCCGCGCCGCCACCACCGTCTGGCTGGCCGCTGGTGTCGGTCATCACCATCAACTACAACCAGGCCCGCACGACCTGCGAACTGCTGGCTTCGCTGGCGCGCGTGAGCTACCCACGCCTCGAAGTCATCGTGGTCGATAACGCCTCGCCCACCGAAGACCCGGCCTCCATCGCTGAGCAGTTCCCAGATGTGCTGCTGTTGCGCTCAGCCCAAAACCTGGGCTTCGCGGGCGGCAACAACCTGGGCATCAAAGAGGCACGGGGCAAGTACGCGCTGTTCCTGAACAACGACACCGAGGTGGAGCCGGATTTTCTGGAGCCGCTCGTGGCCTTGCTCGAAGCCCGCCCGGCGGTAGGGCTGGTCTCGCCCAAGCTGCTTTTCTACGGCCCCGAGCGGCTTATTCAGTACGCCGGGTCGAGCGCCGTCAACCCCTGGACGGGCCGCAGCTTCGCCGTCGGCCACCTGGAACGCGATGCCGGGCAACACGAAGGCTCCTACCCCACCGAGCAGCCCCACGGTGCGGCCATGCTCGTGCCGCTGGCTGCCATCCGCCGGGCCGGCCTCATGCCGGAGCTGTATTTTCTGTACTACGAGGAGCTGGACTGGTGCGAGATGCTCAAACGCGCTGGCTACCAGTGTTATTACGTAGGTCGGTCCACGGTCTATCACAAGGAATCGGTATCGGTGGGGCGCGGGTCGGTGCTGCGCACCTACTACATGCACCGCAACCGGCTGCTCTTCATCCGGCGCAACTCGGCCGGGCTGCGGCGCTGGTGCGGGGCGCTGTTTTTTTTGCTTGTAGCGGCTCCCAAACAGAGCCTGCAACACCTGCTGCGCGGCGAAACCCAGCATCTGCGAGCCATCTGGCGCGGCATAGCTTGGCACCTGCGCGGACACGACGTGCGGCAGAATCATTTTTTGCCGCAGGTGAGCGTGGCAGCGGGGTGAGGGAATAAATCTTACTGATAATCAGCTGACTAAAACGATAATGCAATCTGATTTACGACCCGTCCCTACGACTCGCCACCCGTAAACCCCATCCCCTAGCCCCTCTGGCCCCTCCCCCCGGTGGGGAAGGGGAACTAGTTCTAATTTCCAGCTCTAAAGCTAGTTCCAGATTAGAACTAGAGACTAGGGCTAGTTCCCCTTCCCCACCGGGGGGAGGGGCCAGAGGGGCTAGGGGATGGGGTTTGCGAGCGGCGAGCTAACGAACTACGCAGCCCTTCTCTTCTCTTTTTCCACCACCGATTTCGCGGCTTCCCCACCGGCCCCGCCACCCGCGCGACGGTCGAAGTTGCTCCGAAAGGTCTTGCTGCCTGACCGCTTCCTCGCACCCGGTGCGGACCTCACTTTTTTGCTCATGTCTTTTATCGCTCAGGCGCTTGCGCTGCTGCTGACCCTGGCCGGGGTTTTCCTGGTGTTCAACGTCGCGTACTTGCTCTTTTTCGCGTTGGCCGGCCATTGGCCGCGCCGGACGGCTGGTCAGCGGCCGGCACCGGGCGAGTCGGCCGCCGCGCCGCGCCGGATGTGTGTGCTGATACCTGCTTATCAAGCTGATGCGGTGGTGCTGGAAACGGCCGTTGCCGCGCGCCGCCACCGCTACGCTGGCCCGGCCGACGTGCAGGTCATCGCCGACGGGCTGCGGCCAGCCACCGTGCAGGCGCTGCGGCGGCAGGGCGTGGGCGTGGTCGAGGTGAGCTTCGTGAAAAGCACTAAAGGGCAGGCGTTGCGCGCCGCGCTGGCCGCGCTGCCGCCCGCTGCCTACGACGTGGCCGTGGTGCTGGACGTGGACAACGTAATGGGCGAGGGCTTTTTGAATCAGGTGGATGGCGCGTTCGCCGCCGGCTACCGCGTGGCGCAAGGCCACCGCACGGCCAAAAACCTCGACTCGGCTTTTGCTGTGCTCGACGCCTGTAACGAGGAAATCAATAACCATATTTTCCGGCAGGGCCACGCCAACCTGGGCATGTCGGCGGCGCTCATCGGCTCGGGCATGGCCTTCGACTACGGCTACCTGCGCGAGCTGCTGCACGATATCGGCGACACAGCGGGCGAAGACAAAGAGCTGGACTTTAGAATTTTGCGCGACGGCTGCAAAATCCCGTACCTGCCGACGGCCTACGTCTTCGACGAGAAAATTCCGAACGCCCGCGTGTTCGCCACCCAGCGGAGCCGCTGGCTGGCCACCCAGCACGAGTACCTGCACAAGTACTTGGGCGAGGGCCTGCGCCAGCTCGGGCACGGCAACTTCAACTTCTTCGACAAGGTGCTGCAATCGGCGCTGCTGCCCCGGACGCTGCTGCTGGGCGTATCAGGCGCGCTGCTGCTGCTCTCGCTGGCGCTGCCCACCGGCTGGGGACCGGCCCCCGGCTACTGGCTGGCGCTGCTCGTCGGGGCGAGCGCGGCGTTGCTGCTGTCCCTGCCGGGGCGGCTCTACACTCGGCAGGTAGGCCAGGCGCTGCTGCACTTGCCGGTAGCCATCGGGGCCATGCTGCTGGCCGTGCTGCGCATCGGCCAGGCCAAACACTCGTTTCTGCCCACGCCCCACGCCGAGCCGCCGGGCGAGGAGGTGATTGGGTGATTAGGTGAAAAGTTGGTCATTGCGAGCGAAGCGAAGCAATCGCACCCGCTCGGCTCGCCATTCAGCTCGTCCGACGCGCTTAACAGATGCGATTGCTTCGCTTCGCTCGCAATGACCAA
>JANXNW010000404.1 GCA_025353905.1 Hymenobacter sp. | reverse complement strand
AACACCGCCGGGGGTTGGCTGCGCAAGGTGCGCCCCACCGAGCGGCTTCAGCTCAGCATCGTCGTGCCGATGTTGCGCCAGGTAAAATTCGGCGGCGCGGGCACCCTCACGGGGCTGACCCCGCTCGCGGCCCCGGTGCTGAAAGTGGAGCTGGCCGGCGCGGGCCGCGCCACCCTGCAAGTGGCCAATACCAGCACCTGCCTGCGTCTAAGCGGCGCGGGCGACATTACGCTGCGTGGCACCACCACCCGCCAGGACGTGCGCCTGAGCGGAGCCGGCAGCTACCACGGCTTCGAGCTGCGAAGCGCCGAGGCGGTCCTCGACATCGCGGGCATCGGCACCGCCGAGCTGACCGCGACCCGCTCGCTGACGGCCAACCTAAGTGGCATGGCCCGCGTCCGCTACCGGGGCCGGCCAGCCGTGCTCACGAGCCGTGTCAGTGGGCTGAGTAGCGTAATAGATAGCGAGTAAGACTATGGTTTTGAGGCCGCCCCGCCTACCAGCACGGGGAGACGTGGGGCCAGGAAACGTTAAACAAGGGGTTTCCCTGGCGGGAGACCCCATCCTACCAGAGCTGTTAAGTTCTTGGTTTTAGGTGTTGGGCGTTCAGTGTTGGGTGTTGGATTTCGGGCGTTCGGCAATGGGCCTTCATGGGGTCTTTTTTTGATTCCCAACACCCAACACCCCAGGTCAAAACTTAATGGCTTTGCCCTGTCCTACTGTCCCTCGTCTCCCCGTCTCATGTCTCGCTGAAACCAACCCACTTCTGCGTGGACCAAGCCGCATCGGGCCGCATCTTGCGCGCCATTTCCCCGCATGACGAATTCTCCCCTTACCACGGCTCGCCCCTCGCGGGCCGACCTGGGCCTGGTGGCCGCCTACTGGCTGGTGGTGGCCCCGGTGCTGCTGCTGCAGTACCGGGCCGACCGGGGCCTGGGCATCGGGCGGGTGCTGCCCGAAGTCGGGGCCACGGTGCTGCTCGACACGACCGCCGTGGCCCTGGTGGTGGGCGGGCTGCTGCCGCTGCTGCTCAGCGACCAACGGCGCAAGTGGGGCCTGGCCCTGCTGCCGCTGTTTATGGCGCTGAGTGGGGTGGCTTATCTATTGGTTTACCACGGTATTCGCGGGCACGTGGTTAGCTGGTCGTTCGAGCGGGTGGTGCTCGGGGCCGTGGCCCACGCCAAAAGCTACGGCCTGCTGGCGGTGCTGCTCACCGGCCGCCGCTACGTGGCCGCCCAGCGCCGCATTCTGCTGCTGCAAAAAGCCCAGGCCGAAAGCGAGCTGCGCGCCCTGCAAGCCCAGGTGGACCCGCATTTTCTGTTCAACAACCTGCACGTGCTCCACACGCTCATCGGCCAGGATGCCGACGTGGCGGCGCACTTTCTCAACCGCTTCGCCGGCCTCTACCGCTACCTCATCCGCCACCGCGAGGCCTATTTCGTGCCTCTGGCCGAAGAGCTGGGCTTTCTCGACGACTACCTGTATTTGCTGCGCCACCGCTTCGGCACCGCCCACGCGTTTGAGCTGCGCCTGGCCCCCGGCCTCGACCCGAACCTGCGCTACCTCGTGCCCGGTACGCTCCAGATTCTGGTCGAAAACGTGCTCAAGCACAACGCCGGCGGCGATGAGCAGCCCCTGGTAGTACTAATTGACGGGCAAGCCGAGCAGCTCACCGTGCGCCACCCGCGCCGCCCCAAGCGCGCGCCCGCCGAGCCGGGCACCGGCTCGGGCCTGGCCAACCTGTGCGAGCGCTACCGCCTGCTGGCTGGCCAATCGGTGGAAATAAGGGCCACGGCGGCGGAGTTTGCCGTAACCGTGCCACTGCTTAATCGGGTAAGTAAGTGAGTAGGTGATGGGGTGAGCAGGTAGTTGTCATGCAGAGCGTAGCGAAGCATCTCGCGTGTATCGTTGCTGAGCTGACGTTGAGGTTTACTGCCCCAAGCGAGATGCTTCGTCTCTGCTCCAGGCGCAGAATGCGCTGCATGACAACGCCCCCCAACACCTACTCACCCAATCACCCAATCACCCGACATGCGCCTGCTCATTCTGGAAGACGAAATGCCCACGGCGGCGCTCATCCGCCAGTACGCGGCCCGCTACGGGTTGCCCACGCACGACGTGCACGAGGTGCGCAGCGTGGCGCGGGCCTTGACCTGGTTTGCAGACAACGAGCCGCCCGCGCTAATTTTTTCGGACATTGAGCTGCTCGATGGCAACGTGTTCGGTCTCTACGAGCAAGTGACGGTGCGCTGCCCGATTATCTTCATCACCGCCTACGACCAGTTTCTGCTGCCCGCCTTCCAGGCCAACGGCATCGCGTATTTGCTCAAGCCTTTTGACTACGAGCAATTTGCCTCCACGCTCGCCAAGTACGAGCGACTGCAAACCAGCTTTGGGCCGACTCCAACCGGGCCGCCCGACCCCGCGCCCGCGCTCTCAGCGGCCGTGCTGGCCCAGCTCAGCGCGGCCCTGCAACCAGCCCCGGCCCCGCGCTACCGTCAGCGCCTGACCGTGCGCCAGCCCAACAACGGCTTCTACCTGCTGCCCATCGACGAGGTGGCGTATTTGCAAGCTGATGAGGGCCTGGTGTTCGCCGTGGACCAGGCCGGGGCGCGCCACCCGCTCACGGGCACCCTCGGCGAATGGGAGCAGCAGCTCGACCCGGCCCGCTTCTTCCGCCTCAACCGCTCCGAGCTGCTGCACCTGGCGGCCGTGGCGCGGGTCGAGCCATATTTCAGCGGCCGGTTGGCCGTGCGTCTGCGCGCCGGCTCCACTCTGCTGAGCAGTGCCGCCAGCACGCCGGCTCTGCGCCGCTGGCTGGAAAGCTGAGTTTTTTGTTGCTTGTTTTTGGGACGTGGATTTCGCAGAGTTGCGCTGAGATTTACACTGAGGTTCGCAGAGCATAATCGCCGCTACCTTGCCTCGCACCAAGCACCCAAAATCAAGCACCCAAAATCAAACACCAGCACCCCATGACCCCTGGCCTCCTCATCGGCGGCGGCATCGCCGGCCTCACGGCGGCGCTGGCGCTGCGGCAGCGCGGCATCGCGGTGGTAGTGGGCGAGGCGGTCCCGCAAATCCTGCCGCTGGGCGCGGGCATCTGGCTGGCCCCCAACGCGCTGCAAGTGTACGAGCGCCTAGGTTTGGCCGCGAAAATTAACGCCACCGGGATGCTGCTCGACACCATCGCCCTCGTGGACGGGCAGCAGCGGCCGCTGCTCCACGCCGACCAGGCCCGGGTGCGGGCGCGCTACGGGCACGGCACGACGGCCATCCGCCGGGCCGCCTTGCAAGCAATTTTGCTGGCTGAGTTTGGGGCTGAAAACGTGCGTTTTGGTCATGTTTGCGCGGGTTTTGAGGAAGATGCTACCGGCGTAGAAGCACATTTTACCAATGGTGCACAACTCCGGGCGGGCTTCGTGGTGGGAGCCGACGGGCTGCACTCGCGGGTGCGGGCGGCGCTGTTTCCGGAGGCGCGGGCGGTGCGCGGCGACGGCTACCGGGTGTGGCGCGGCGTGGCCCCGCTCCCGCTGGCCGCCCCGTTTCAGCGCGCCATCCGCGAAGCCTGGGCCGGGGGCTTACGCTTCGGCTTTTCCGAAATCGAGCCGGGCGTGGTGGACTGGTTCGCGGCCGTGCCCACCAGCTTCGACCCGGCGCGCCCCGGCCTGCAAGCGCGCCTGCAAGCCGCGTTCGCAGCCTTCGCTCATCCCGTGCCCGACATCCTGGCGGCCGCCGACGAGGCCGGCATCATCCACACCGAAGTGGCGCGCCTGCCGGCCCTGCCGCGCTGGCACCGGGGCCGGGTGGGCCTCATCGGCGATGCCGCCCACGCCGGCCCGCCCTACCTGGGCCAGGGCGGCTGCCAGGCCGTCGAGGATGCCTACGCCCTGGCCCTGTGCCTGGCCCAAACCCCGCAAGACCCGGCCCGCGCCTTCGCCGCGCTGGAAAAACTACGCCGGGGCCGCGCCCGCCACGTCGTGCGCACGGCCCGGCTCATGGGCGCGGTGGGCTATCTGGCGGGGCCGCTCGGGTCGTTGCGCAACGCGGCGTTTCGGGCGATGCCGGACTGGGTTAGTGAGCGGCAGTTCGCGGGGGTGTATGGGTTGAAGTATTAGGCAGCCCCTGGCGCTACTGTATTTCGTTGCTTTCCGCCGGCCGCAGCAGGTGACCCATGCCCTCTTTATCGAAAATAATCCGGCCAATTTTGAGCGCTGACCATCCTTCGCGCAGTACGTATGAAAATACGGGGACTTGTTGTACCAGCTCACACTCGATATAATATTTCTTTATGTTATCGGGCGCAATTGCTTGCTGTTTTGCAAGGTGTAGTAAATGCGTAGAGACAAAAAAGAAACAACGCGGAAATTGCGTCAGCCCACGCAGCGTAGTCTGGGTAATGTCAAGCGCATCGTCCACATTTGTGCCCTTGAATAACTCATCGAATACCGCAAAGCAGCATTGTCCTGCCCGCGCCTGCTCCACTACTGCTTTTAAGGTCTTAATCTCCGTCATGAAATGGCTGTAACCCGCCTGTAAATCATCGGCAGAATTAATGGCCGCGACCAGCGTCTGAAAAAACGGTATTTCACACCGCGCGGCGGGCACGCCCATCCCGACGTGCGCCAGATGTACGCACAAGCCAATGGCTTTAAGTAAGGTCGATTTACCCGACATATTCGGACCAGTGAGCACTACTACCCGCTCGTGCGGCAACAAGAACAACGAATTTTTGACGGCTCCCGCCACGGCGGGATGGTAAAACTGTTCAAGCCGAAAATCCTCGCCGCCCACTTTTGGAAAAACGAAGCCGTGCTTCAACATGCCGCGGGCAATCGACCAATAAGCTTCAAACAACGCCAGAAACTGCCAGAATTTCACGCCGGCTTCTTCGCCCAGGCTGTTCAATAAATTAGCGAAGCGGACTGATTGAGTAGTCGTAAATTCATTGTCCCGAATTTTAACTAATAAAGAATCCAGGTTCAGCTTTCGCAGAAAATCCAGTGCCCATCGCAGCTGTTTCGCAAAGTCATTAGGGAAAGCCGACTTATTTAACGGCCGCAAATACAGCCATAGTAATTTCTCTAGAAATAGCACCGCCTGCACTTGCGACGAGTACAGCTGCCGACGCTCAGCCTCCGAGAAATGCAGCCTGACAACGCGCCGCAGAGCAGCCGTTCCGGTCGGCAACGCTTCGAACGACAAGCTGCTGAAATACTGACGCACTTGTTGATAATCGAGCGTACGGTAGCTAAAATCGCTCAACACCACCCAATTAGTTATAAAACCCTGAATTATTTGTTGACGCTCTTCCACCAGCGTTGTTGTGGCGAGCGGCGTTCTTAATAAATTAAGCAGACACTGTTTCGCGTGCGGATTATCCGTGTAGTTGAAAAAAGGCAGAATGTCCAGTTCCAAGCGTAAATCATCGACTCGCAGCATGATGTTGGATTGGTAAGTATTGCGTCAGCAGTAAGTGGCTAGTTTGGTTATATCTAAGATAGTGAGGCGTTTTGTTTGGTTAATTGAGCGGAGCAAATGAGACGAGCGAAATACTTTTACTCGCTCTGCATGACAATTATTTAAATCAAAGAATAGATACCCAGCCGCCCGCCGCGCGCACCCGCTCCAGCAGGGCCGCGTGGTGCGGGGCGCGACTCAGCACCAGCTCGTTGCCGAGCAAAATCAGCTGCTGGCGGGCGCGGGTCACGGCCACGTT
>JANXNW010000401.1 GCA_025353905.1 Hymenobacter sp. | reverse complement strand
GATTCGGCTCGCGCCGGTACCGCTCTACAACTCGTTCGAGGACGTGCGCCGGGCGGGCGCGGCGCTGGCCGGGTTTTATGACAGCTGAGCTTTTACGACTGAATTTTTAGTCGCGAGGACACTTTCGTAGCTATACAACGACGCCGGGCGGGTGCCGCGAAGCATTGCTTCACGGCATCCGCCCGGCGTCGTTGGGCCTGATAAAGTGCGTTAGGGCAGCGACAGCAGGTAGCCGATGCTGAAGTTAGCGTCCCAGTCGAAGATAAACTGCTGGCAGCCGGTGGCTTCGGTAAGGGCCTGGTAGATGTTCAGGCCGGCTTTGAGCTTGGCCTCGGGGCTGGCGTAGGTGGCGGGCGCATCGAGTACCGTGTAGCGCTCCTTGCCCTTGCGTACGCGCTTGGCCAGCTCGTAAGGTACGCCGCCCAGCACAAAGCAGGTGCCGCGCAGGCTCTGGGGTATTTTCTGAGCTTTGGCTTTGATGTCGGTGGCCACGATGGCATCAGCGGTGCCGGCTTCGTAGTACTTGGCCCCGTAGGTTTCGATGGCGGCGGGTTTGCCCTTCACCAGCCATGCGATTTTGGTATTGGCCGAGCCGATGTCCACCACGAATGCTTGCTCGTTGTAGGTGGCCGGCAGAATGGAGCGTAGCGAATAAGTGCCTTCGCGCTCGGGGGTTACCGTGTTCACAACGTAGCCCAGACCCTTCAGCTGCTTGATGATGCGGGGCGTAATAGCCGCCTTCATGGCCCCGGAGCTGACGATGAAGTAGATTTCGCGGCCCCCCACGCCGTAGTTGAGCATTTTGGCGATGTACGCTTTCAGGCCCTGGCGCACGTCTTCGTCGGTGGCAATATTTTCCATCACAAGGCTGTTGCCAAACTCGGCTTTTTGCATCTGCCAGCGCTTCTGCCCGTCAACGCTGATAATGAACGAGTTGAAGCCGCTGGCTCCAAGCTCGACCACACCCTTGAGCCGTCCGCCCACCGGAGCCGGGGCCGTGTAGCTGAAGCGCGGGGTGGCAGGTTCGGCACGGGCAGGGGCAGCCGATGAAGTGGCTGGGGCTGGGGCCGGGGCTGGAGCCGGAGTTGATGCGGGCGTCGGAGCAGGGGTCGGAACGGGGCTGGGATTGGTTGTTGGGCTAGCCGCGGCCAGCGAGTTGGCTGCTGTGATAACGCCGTTCAAGGTCACCGTATCGCCGTTGCGTAGTAGTTGACGGGTGCCATCGGCCAGAACGGCGGTGGTGGTGCGGTAGTCGAGCTGAACACCATTGGGCAGCTTGACGGGCGTCGTAACGGGTTTGCCCCCAGCCGCCGACCTGAGCTGTAACGACCCGTTTTGGACCTCAAACCAGTAAGCGGCTCCCGAGCCGGATTGCGCTAGCAGGGGCCGGGTCCCGCCGAGCGCAAGCAAGAGAAGCAATAGGCTACGACAGAGAAAATTACTCATAACAGAAGAAGAAAAACGAAGATGATTTTCAACGAATTGCCACAAAATTAAGCAAAATAATCCCTAGTCGAGCTAATATAGATGATTGACTTAGCCGAAAAGTGGAGATATGTAGCTAAACACTCTGATTAGTGGGCTGAACGGCCTTTTTTGTTTTAAAGCGGGTCGCTACTTCGGTGCCACGTACACCGTGGCCGTGCCCCGGCTGGGTTCGCCGTCGAGGCTGATGCCCTCGGCCGTGAGCTGGAAGTTGCCGCTGCCGTCGGCCGTGAAGAACGTGAACTCGGCCTGGCCCTGGGCGTTGGTCGTGAGCTGCGGGTTCCAATACAGGGTGAGGCGGCGCGGGTCGGTGGCGGGCGCGTTGAGCACGGGCGCGCCGTAGCGGGGCTGATAAAACTCGCGGGCCGGGTAGTAGCCCGGCAGGCGCACCGTGAGCAGGCCCCCTGGGCTGGGCGCGCCCGGGCTCGCCGGGCCGCGGTAGTTGCGGTCGCCGCGCTTGGTGTAGATGGCGATGGCCCCGCCGCTGCCCCCAAAAATAGCCGCCTCCGCGCCTTTGAACACCTCGACCGCCTCCACGTCGCTCGACTGCACGGAATTGATGACATCGGCATCGACCCGCACCCCGTCCAGAATAAAGAGCGGGGTGCCCTGGTTGCGAATCTGGATAGTCTGGTTGGGTGGAGTGCCGCTGATGGTGAGGCCCGCCACGCGGCCTTGCAGCAGCGAGAATATTGGGATGCCGCCCTGCGCCTCGGGCATACTGGCAAAGTCGAGCACGGTGCCGGCCGTGACGCCCGGAAACAAGCGGCGCGGGTCGTTGGCCGGCACGAGCTGCTTCTTGGCCGTGACGGCCACATCGGCCAGCACGATGGTGCGCGCGGCGGCTTCGGGGTCGTTTTGGCGCTCCTGCACCTGCTGCTGCCGGCTGCGGCGCAGGTAGTCAGCCAGGGCCGGATTGGCCGTGACAGGCAGCGTCGGCAGCCGAAACGCGCCCGCCGCCGGGGGCGCACCCAAATCAGGCCGGATAATGACGTTGCTGCCGCCCGTCGTGCGCCGCGCTTGCAGCGTTACCACGGTCGTGTCCAGCCCCGGAAAACCCACGAACCGAAACCGCCCATCGGCATCGGTGCTGGCCGTGAGCACGTTGCGCTGTGGTTTGGTTTGAATGAAAGTGAGCTGCGAATTGGGAATACCGCGCTGGCCCATGCCCGTCACCTGCCCGGCCAGGGCCAGCTCGCGCTCGGGCGGAAAGCGGGCGGGCACGGTCGGCGGGTCGGGCGTGAGCACCTGCTTCCACACGAAGCGCCGCCAGCCCTGGGTAAGCAGCAGGTCATCGAGCGCGCGGGTGATTTCGGGCGTGGGGCTTTGCAAGTAATAATCGGGGTTTTCGACGTAGCCACTCAGCTCGGAGGTCAGCAGCAGGTGGGCGGCCACGGTGCCGGCCGTGGGGTCGAGGGCGGCGGCCCCGGCTTCGGCCACGGCTACCGACAGGTGAGCGGGGGCGGGGAGGGGCTGCCCGGCCGCGTCGAGCACCTGCACCCGCACCCGCACGGGGTCGTGCGGGGCGTAGGCGGCGCGGTCGGGCGTGAGCTGCACCCGCAGCGCGGGCGGCCCGCTGCGCACGAAAGCCAACCGCTCGGCCTGGGGCGCGCCCTGCGCATCGAAGAGGGTAAAATGCACGATGCCCGTCGGGTAGCGGCTTTTCTGCACTCGCCAGGCAACCGGCTCGCCCTCCGTCCCGATGGGTCGGGCGGCCAGCCCCACCACCACGCCCCGGCCCTCAGCCAGCAAGGACACCGGGCCGGGAGCCACCGCGCCAGTCGCGCTGGTTGTGCCGGTCGCGCCTCGGTAGCGGGCTTCCACCAGAAACGCGTCGCTCACCTCGACCACGTGCAGCACGTAGCCGCTGGCCGCTACGGCGGGCAGCGTGTAGTCGAGGGAGCGGCCATCGGGCAGGCGCAGGCGGGCGTGGTAGCGCTGCCCGGCGGCCGGCACGAAGCCCACCCGACCCATGCCCGCGTGAGTGCTGGTTAAGTTGGTTATCAGCTTGTTCTGCGCGTCGAGCAGCTGCCCGCTCACGCTCACGCCCAGCCCGTTGGGGGCCACGGCCTTGAAGCCCACCACGGCTGGCAGCCCGGCCACGAGCTGCCCGCCTTCGGCAAAAAACTGCACGTCCACGGCGCTGGTGGCCAGGCTAGCGGGCGCGCCGGCCGCCGCGCTACGGGTTTTAGGAGCCGCGCCGCTCGGCGCGGCGCCCGCGTCCGGCTGATTGGGTGCGGCGGGCCACACTTGCAGCGGCCGCTGAAAAAACAGCTCCGGCGTCGAGTTGCGCATCCAGTTGGTGTAGGCCCGCAGCAGATACGTGCCGGCCCGCAGCGTATCGTCGAGGGCGATGTCGCCGGCCGAGCGCCCGCCCGCGTCGAGGCGCAGGGTGCGCCGGGCCACGAGCCGCCGCTGGGGCGAGAGCAATTCCACGTACAGGATGCGGCTGAGCGAGTCGGGCCGGTGCCGGAGCGCGTCCACGACGTAAGCGCTGAACCAGATGGTTTCGCCGGTACCGTAAGCGGGCCGGTCGAGGTGCAAATACGCTTTTTCAGGTTGCGCGCGCTGGTAAAACTCGCCCAGCTTGCGGGCAATGGCCACTACGGGATTTTCGGGGTCGTCGGCGACGACGACAGCAGCGCGGTGCAGTGGCCCCCGAAACGCGAGCAGCGCCAGCAGGCCGGCCATTGCCAGGCCAGCCCGGCTCAGCGCACGAAATGAGGCGCGCCCGGGGCCACGCTGGAAATCAAAGTCAGTCATAAGGCACGAGCGGCCCCGGTCCGGCAACCTGCCCCGGCCGGGCCGCCGCACGAAAGTAGCGGCTGCGCGCGCGACGCGGCTCGCGGCCAGTTGGCTAAATGCCCCGCTTCAGCCCCCGCTCAGGTCGAGCTGCTCGCGCACCTGGGGCCAACTTAGCTCGCCGGCCACGTAGCGGTCGAATAGCTGCCGGGCTTGAGCCGACACGTTTTTGCGCAAGCGCGGAAACACGGCTTGCAGCTGCCGCAATACGTAAGCCCGCTGGGCCGAGGTTTGGGCGGCGGGGCCAAACTTAGGGTCGTGACTCATAGCAAAGCGGAAAAAAGTGTGAGGCGGGAAGCTCACAAAGTTCTCTACCTGAGCGGGTATTGCCATGTTAATAACGCTTAAAATGGCCTGCGGAAATTACGTATTTTTTGGTTATGCTTGCGTTAAGTTGGTGCCTGGTTTTTGGTGCTTAGTGCTTGGTGCTTGGTTAGCAAATACCAGGTGAACGACCCTGGTATTTAAGCACCAGGCACCAGGCACCAGGCACCAAGAAACCTCACCCCACCAGCTGCCGATGCAGCCGCGCCAGCGTAGCGGCCGCGTC
>JANXNW010000337.1 GCA_025353905.1 Hymenobacter sp. | reverse complement strand
AAGCTAATGTAGCCCTTTGTACGTCTGCTGAGCAACGCCAAGCGGGCGGGCGGCGAAAAGCCGCCCGCCCGCGCAATACGCCCAGTCCTGAATCAAGCTTCCGACCCGCCCGACGCGGTAACTTTGCGCGCTATGCCGCTTTCCAATCAAGCTAAAAAACGCCTGCTTATTACCCTGGCCTCGTTCGTGGGGCTGTTGCTGCTGGCGCTGGCCGGGTTTCTGTGGAAGCGTGAGCAGCTGCTGACCTACGTGCTAACCACGGTCAAAACGCGCGTCGAGCAGAAATACCCGGTTCGGCTTACGCTGGGTACGGCGCGGTTTACGGGCCTGAAAACGGTTGAAATCAGCGGCCTGAGCCTGGTGCCGACGGCGGTGGCGGGGCCGGCCGCCGCCGGCGACACGCTGCTGCGCGCCCGCCGCCTGCAAGCCAGCCTGAGCCTGCGCTCCATTTTTGCCGGGCGGGCCGTGTTCAGCGACGTGCAGCTCGACGAGGCCCGCTTCACGGCCCATCAGGCGGTGGCCGGTGGTAATAATTTCTCATTTTTATTGAAAAAAGACAGCCGCCCGCTGCCCGCCCGCGACACGCTGCGCGGCCGCAACTACGGGCTGCTGCTCGACCAAGTGCTTACGGCGGGTTTCGGCAACGTGCCGGGCGCGGTCAGCTTCCGGCGGCTCACGGTGAGCTACGCCAGCCCGCGCCACCGCGCCGAGCTGCGCCTGCCCGAGCTGCGCATCGAGGACGGCCGGGTGAGCGGCCGAATGCGGGCCAGCGTCGATTCGGTGGTGAACGAGCTGGGCCTGAGCGGCACCATCGCCGCGCGCGACTACGCGCTCGACGTGCAGCTGTTTGGGGTGGGCTCTTCGGTGCAGGTGCCTTACGTGGCGCGGCAGTTCGGGGCGCTGGTTTCGTTCGATACCATCCGGGTGCGGCTCACGGGCAAGGATTTCGTGGCCGACGATAAAACCGGCGGGCAGCTCACGGTGCGCGGCTCGGTGGCGGCGCGCAACTTCAGCTTTTTCCAGAAGCGGCTCGCTGCCGAAGACATCGTGGTGCGGCGCGGGCAGCTCGATTTTGTGGCCACGCTCGGCCGGGGCACGTTTTCGCTCGACCCCGGCACCCGTGCCGTGCTCAATCAGCTCGTCTTTCACCCCGAAATCAGCGTCCGCCTCAAGCCCCGGCTGGCCGTCAGCCTGAAAGTGGACTCGGACCCGACCGCCACAAACGCGTTTTTCGGGTCGCTGCCGACGGGTATGTTCGACGTGGTGGCGGGCACGGCCGGCGCTGGCACCCTGGCCTACCACCTGCGCGCCGACGTGGACCTGGCCCGCGTGGACTCGCTGCACCTGGACTCGGAGCTGCGCGCCAGCCCCGACTTTCGCATCGCGCATTTTGGGGCCGAAGACCTGGGCAAGCTCAACACCGACTTCGCCTACACTGCCTACAACGACCGGGGCGACTCGCTTCGCACGTTCCCCATCGGCCCGAGCAACCCCAATTTCACGCTCTTCAACGACGTGTCGCCTTACCTCGTGTCGGCCATCCTCACGTCTGAAGACCCGCGCTTTTTCACGCACAAGGGCTTCATGCAGAAGGCGTTTATTAACGCGGCCATTCAGAATATTAAGGAGCGGCGCTTTGCCCGTGGCGGCTCCACGCTGAGCATGCAGCTCGTGAAAAACGTGTTTCTGAACCGCCAGAAGAACATTGCCCGCAAGGTCGAGGAGATGCTCATCGTGTGGCTGATTGAGAACACGCGTCTCGTGAGCAAGCAGCGCCTGTTTGAAATCTACCTGAACCTGGTGGAGTGGGGCCCGAGCAAATACCGCTGGCCCAGCGGCAAGCGCGGCGTGTACGGCGTGAAGGAGGCGGCGCTGTTCTACTACGGCAAGCGCCCGAACGAGCTGAATCTGGACGAGAGCCTGTACCTGGTCAGCATCATCCCGAAGCCCAAATACTACCGGCAGTCGTTCAACTCCTACGGCGGGCTGCGCGGCCCCACGCGCTGGTTTTTCCAGCTCATCGCCGACTTGATGGAGAGTAAGGGCTTGATTTCGAGCAATCAGCGCGGCACGCTCAGCTATTCGGTGAGCCTCAACGGCCCGGCCCGCAGCTACATCGTGACGGCCCGCGACACGACGCGCCTCGTGCAGCCCGGCGATACGGCCCAGTTCGAGCCGCTCAACATGATAGACCTGCTCAACACCAACGGGCAATCGGCCCCGCCGCCCGAACTGCCCGGCGCGGCCGGCGCGCCGGGAGCCGTGCCGGGAACCGTGCCCGCCGGGCCGCCCGCGCCGGGGGGACGGCCGTAGCCGTTGGCCAAACCAGCGGCCCGTTTCGTGGTTATCAGCAGCTTTTCCTTTTCACTTACTTCACCTTACCCATGAAACTCACCCTGGTAGCTTTGGCGGCCGCCGCCGCGCTCAGCCTCGCTTTTATCTATCCGCGTAGTACGCCCCCCCGCTCCATGACCCCAGCCGAATACGCCGCCGCCGGCACCGTGTATGATTTCACCGTCAAAACCATCGATGGTAAAGACGTAAAGCTCAGCCAGTACAAGGGCAAGCACCTGCTTATCGTGAATACGGCCTCGCAGTGCGGCTTCACGCCCCAGTATAAGGAGCTGGAAGAAGTCTCGAAAAAGTACGCTGGCAAGGTCGTCGTGCTCGGCTTCCCCTCGAACTCGTTCAACCAGGAGCTTAGCTCCGACTCGGAAGTGGCGGCCTTTTGCCAGAAGAATTTTGGCGTCACGTTCCCACTCTTCAGCACTGCCGCCGTGAAAGGCAGCGACGCCCAGCCGCTGTTCAAGTTTCTGGCCGACAAAGCCAAAAACGGCAGCGTGAGCGATGCCCCAAGCTGGAATTTCTGCAAGTACGTAGTTGATGCCAACGGCCACGTAGTGGCCTTCTACCCCTCGCGCGTAAAGCCCACCGACCCCGAAGTGCTCGCCGCGCTGGCCAAGTAGGTAACTGACCTGACGCGGCTCACTGGGAGCATGGCAAGCAGTTCGTATCTAAAAATCACGTGGACCCCGACCTATGATAGAGCGGCTGGCTTATGCTGACCTGAATCCGGCGCTACGGAGCGAGTTGTTGGCGGCGGTTCAGGCGGAGTTTGGGCACATCGCGGTGGTGCAAGCCATTGATTGGGCCACGCCCGACTGGGTTTTCATCTGGCGAGAGGCCGGTCAGCTGACTTCCTTTTATCAGTTGGTCGAGCGCACGGTGCTGCTCGACGGCCGGCCCTACCGCACGGGCGGACTGCATAACGTTATTACCCCGTCCGCATACCGTGGGCGGGGTTTTTCGAGTCGTTTAATCCGGGAAACCGAGTCGTTCTGGTGGCAGGAGCGGCAGTTGGAGCTGGGCTTGCTGCTGTGCGCCAACGCGCTGCTGCCGTTCTACGAGCGCCTGGGCTGGCAGCGCACGGACGCGGCCACGTACTTTGAGCAGCCAACCAGCCGTCAGCGGTGGTCGGTGAATACGATGCTCCGGTTCGCGCCCGGCGTGTTGCCGGTCTTACCCCAAGAAATCAGCCTGGAAGGACTGCCCTGGTAGCGGATGATTTTCGTGCCTCGCGCCATCGCCACCCACACAGCATTCGCACATCAGCACATTCAACCCATCAGCACATTAGAAAAAAATGTCTCCCTGGATTTCCGCTTTTCGCCCACGCACGTTGCCCCTGGCGCTGGCCAGCATCCTGACGGGCGGCTTTCTGGCGGCGGCCGTCGGGCGCTTCAACGGCCCGGTGGTGGCGCTGGCGGCCCTCACCACGGTGCTGCTCCAGATACTGAGCAACCTGGCCAACGACTACGGCGATTCGCAAAACGGGGCCGACAGCATCCACCGGCAGGGGCCGCTGCGGGCGGTGCAGAGCGGGGCCATCACGGCCCGGCAGATGCTGCGGGCCATGTGGGGCTTTGGCGCGGCGGCGCTGTTGAGCGGGCTGGCGCTGCTGTTCGTCGCGCTGGGTACGACCAACGCGCTGCTCATCTTGGGCTTTTTTATACTGGGCCTGGCCGCTATTTGGGCCGCCATAAACTACACGGCCGGGGCCAACCCTTACGGATACGCCGGATTCGGCGATTTGTCGGTGTTCGTGTTCTTCGGGCTGGTGGGCGTGTGTGGTACATACTTTTTGCAGACGCGCAGCCTGCCGCCGCCCGTGCTGCTGCCGGCGGCCGCGCTGGGCTGCTTTGCTACGGCGGTGCTCAACGTAAATAATATTCGGGACTTGGTTTCGGATAAGCTGGCGGGCAAAATCACGGTGCCGGTGCGGTTGGGGCCGCTCGGCGCGCGGCGCTACCACGGGCTACTGCTGGCCGTCGGCGTGGGCTGCGCGGTGGCGTTCGTGGCGCTTACCTACCATTCGGGCTGGCAGTGGTTGTTCGCGCTGAGCCTGCCGCTATTCGCATTCAATGCCGCTCAGGTATTCGCCCGGCAGGAGTCGGCCCGGCTTGACCCGCTGCTGAAACAAATGGCGCTGAGTACGCTCGTGTTTACGCTGCTCTTTGGGTTGGGGCAGGTGCTGTAAACCAATGAACAATTGGCAATGAGCAATGAGTAATGCTCGTCGGCACCGTCTGGGTGACCTCGGTCGAGCATTGCTCATTGCCAATCGCTCATTGGTTTAAGTAGCCGTTCAGAAGTAAACGGGTTGTCAGTTGCTCGTTGTCAGTTGTTAGTCAACTATTTGCAAAGCCCTGACAACTGACAACTAATGTCTGACAACTTAAAAGTCCGCGTCCAGCCCCAGCCGCTGCTTCATTTCCTGCAAAGCGGGGTATTTCTCGGCCAGGTAGTTGAATTTGTCGCTGCTCGTGTAGAGCTTTCGGCCGGTGGGCGCGGCCGTGGCTACTTCGGTTTGCACCGTCAGGCCGGCGTGGCCGGTGCGACGGCGCAGCTCCGTCACGAACTCGGCCCGGAAATCGTTGAACTGCGCTATTTGCACCGGGTTATCGACGGTCAGCACGATGACCTGGCCCCCCGGCTCTTGCAGCGACACGGCCCGGTTGAGCACCGTGTACTCACTCATCTTGTCCTGGGCGCGGCGCTCGTCGGCGAGTTGCTGCCAGATAGATTGGAGCAGCTCGTTGGTTAATGTTTCTTGTTTCTTGTTTCTTGTTTCTTGTTGTTCAGCAGCTTCGGGTGCGACGGCGGGCGCGGCCAGGTTGGCGGTGCCCACGTCGCGCAGGCCCGGCAGGCGGCTGCCGTTGAGGCCGGGCAGCTTGGCAATAGCCGGCACATTGGTCGGGGCCGGCACGTTGGGCGCGACGGGCGCGCCGCGCGGCACGTCGGTCGGGCGGCCGTTGGGTTCGAGACCCTGCATGCTCGGCCGGCCGGTTTCGACGTGCGGCACGGTGTCGAGCACTTGGTGCCGATGGGGTGGGGCAGGCGGCTCGGCGGCCAGCGTGGGTTCGAGGCTGGGCGTGGCGTGCAGCTCGTCCACCCCGCTCTCGACGGGCAGCGGCTCAGGGCCGTCGGCGGGCGCGGGCGCTGAATTTGGTGCCTGGTGCTTAGTGCTTAGTGCTTGGTCTTGAGTGTTAGTTGTTGGGTATGAGGCGTTAGGAGCTGGGGGTTGGCTCTCAGAAGCTGGTTTACTTCTAAGCGCTAAGCTCTCAGTTCTCAGCTCTGCTGCTCCCGCGTCGCTAGTTTTTTTTTTAGCCTCGCCGTTGGCGGAACCGTGGGCGGCCGGACTCAAGTCGCGCACGAATTGGACGGCCTCGTGCAGATAAGCCAGCTTCATGAGGGTCAACTCGACGTGCAGGCGCTGGTTTTTGGCCTGCTTGAAGTCGCGGTCGCACTGGCTGACCAGGTTCAGGGCCGAGAGCAGAAATGGCAGCGGCGCGGCCTGGGCCTGGCGCACGTACTGCGCCCGGATGCCATCCGACACTTCGAGCAGCTGCACCGTGATGGGGTCTTTGCAAACGAGCAGCCCGCGCAAATGCTCGGCCGTGCCGACCACGAAATTGTGTGGGTCGAAGCCCTGCCGCATCACCGAGTCCAGCAGCAGCAGCGCGGCCGACAGGTCCTGGGCGAGCAGCGCGTCCACGAGCCGGAAATAATAGTCGTAGTCGAGTACGTGCAGGTTCTGCACCACGTCCTTGTAGGTCAGCTCGTTGCCGGCAAAGGTCACCTGCTGGTCGAACATGCTCAACGCGTCGCGCAGGCCGCCGTCGGCTTTTTGGGCCAGCAGATGCAGGGCGTCGTCCTCGGCCCGCACGCCCTCCTGTCCGGCCACGTAGCGCAGGTGCTCCTGAATGTCAGCCACCTTGATTCGATTGAAATCGAAAATCTGGCAGCGCGAGAGGATGGTCGGGATAATTTTGTGCCGCTCGGTGGTGGCCAGGATAAAGATGGCGTAGCTCGGCGGCTCCTCCAGCGTCTTCAAGAAAGCGTTGAAAGCCGCGTTGGAGAGCATATGCACCTCGTCGATGATGTATATTTTGTAGCGGCCCTGCTGGGGCGCGTAGCGCACCTGCTCGACCAGCGAGCGGATGTCCTCGACCGAATTATTGGAGGCGGCGTCCAGCTCGTGCACGTTGAACGAGGCATTGTCTTGAAACGCCACGCAGGAGGCGCATTGGCCGCAGGCTTCGGTGTCAGCGCTCAGGTTGGTGCAGTTAATCGTTTTGGCCAGGATGCGGGCGCAGGTGGTTTTGCCCACGCCGCGCGGCCCGCAAAACAGAAACGCCTGGGCCAGGTGCTGGCTGCGAATGGCGTTTTGCAGCGTCGTCGTGACGTGCTGCTGCCCGACCACCGAGCGAAACGTGGCGGGGCGATACTTGCGGGCGGAGACGACGAAATTTTCCATGAGCGGGCGGCCAGGCAAAGATACCCGGCCGGCGGGGCGCGGAGTAAGCTTCGGCTGCCACCGGAGGGCCGGCCTGGGTAGCGCGCTTTTGTGGCGACAAGCGACACCTAAACGGCCCTCCAGTGGCAGCTGAAGCTTACTCCACGCTTCGGAACGAAACCCGGCCCGGAAACATTTACTCCAGCCAACGCGTACCTTCGCGCTCCGCCGACGCTGAAAGGCCAACGCGGAACTCGTTCTTTCTATTTTGGGGATGACCGGAATTGACAGCTTGTGCAAATTGCGCGTAAGCGGGCCGGGAGTTGGTGGAAGCTCTCCCGTCAAAAAATCTACCGAACAACAACTGGCGAGTATAGCTACGCCATGGCTGCCTAGTTTAGAACTACGCAATTGCCATCGTGCCGCCGGGGCTTTTCCATTGCGCCCCGGAGTTCGGCGCGTCGTAAGTAACGGATAGCCAGTGAAGAGCCGTGATTGGCTGGCGAAACTCTACTGCGGATAAGGAGCGGCTACAGGCCCGGCTGGTGCCCGGCCGCTCACGAATAAATCAAGCCAGACTACGCCCGTAGAAAGCTCGTTGGTTTCCTTGTCTGGACCAGGGTTCGAATCCCTGCATCTCCACCCCGAAAAGCCCCTCAGCGTCCTGCTGAGGGGCTTTTTTATTGCCCGCTACTGGCTGGTCAGCTTCGTGAATGGGGCCCGCGCCGCGGCTCAGCCCAGCAGCTCGGCCACGTGCCGTTCGGCGAAGCCGGCCGCCGTGGTCATGCCCTTGCCGCCAATGCCCGTGAGGATGCGCACCCGCGGGTGGGGTGCGTGCTGAAAGATTTCGGCCGATTTCGACTGCGTGTAAAACCCGTTCCAGGTGCGCTGCATGCGCCAGTCGGGCAGGTCGAGGATGCGGCGGGCCTCGCCGAGCACGAGCTGATTCAGCTCAGTTGAATTGTTAAAATCCAGCGCGTCGGCCGCGCCCAGGTCGGCGTACTCGTGGGTGTCGCCGATAATGATGGAGCCATCCACAGCCTGCTTGAAAAGCAGGTGGATGCCCCACTGCCGCAGGGCGGGGTCCACGTCCTCGGCCCGCAGCTCGGCAAACGACGGGCAGGCCCGGAACGCGGGGTAGCGCCGGATGGACAGGCCCGTGAGCACCGCGCCCGGCAGCCGCACCTGGGGCAGCGGCGCGGTAGCTAGCATTTGGAGTTTCACCAGCTGCAAGTCGCTCTGGGCCAGCACCTCCGGGAAAAGCGTACGCACGTCGTGGCCGCCGCACACGAGCACCCGCCCGGCACGGTAGCGCGCGCCGCCGGCCCCGGCTACCACGCAGCCGTCGGCGGTGGCTTCCACGCCCAGTGCCGGCGTGGCGGGACGGTAGGCCAGTCCCCAGCGCGCCTGGCAGTAGGCCAGCAGCCGGTGGATGAGCTGGTCGGGCTCGACTGTGAGCTCCTGCGCGAAGAGCAGGCCGCCGGCGCAGTAGTCGGCCCGCAGCGCCGGCAGCCGCCGCCGGCATTCTTCGGGGTTTAGCAGTTGGCTGGGGTAATCGAGGGCGGCGTAGCGGGCCTGTTTTTCGGCCAGCACTTGCAGCTCGGCCGCCGACGAGGCCACGTAGAGCGAGCCCGTGGCCCGCACCGAAATATCGTACTCGGCCTGAATGGCGCGGTAAGTGGCCTGCGCGGCGCGCCCGTACTCGAACCATTCGCCCTCGGCCATGCCCGAGGCTACGAGCTGCCCGAAGTTGCGCACCGTCGCCTGCCGGGGCCGGCCGTCGCGCTCCAGCAGCAGCACCCGCTGCCCGCGCCGCAGCGCGAAATACGCGTGGAACGCACCCAGCGCGCCCGCCCCCACGATTATCAGGTCATACGAAGCGGGCATGGGCAGTTTGGTAATTATCGTTTCGCTTCGCAATGACAAGCGCCCGTAAACGTAGCGAGTGTTGCCCCCTGGTAAACGCATCCGCCCGTTATCACTTCGTTATATCTGCTTCTTGTTTATTTCGGGCGCTCAATCGGTGTTGCGCAGCAGGTACACCTTGAGCAGGCGCGCCGGCTGGTCGGTGTCGTTGCGCACGGAGTGGGCGGCCAGCCCGTCGAAATAGAGGGTGTCGCCGGCCGAGAGCTCGATTTCGCCCTCCTTGAAGCCGTAGCCGACCGCGCCTTCCAGCACCCGCACCAGCTCCAGGGCGTTGGTGGAGAGCGGCTTGCGGTAGGTGTGGGGGCTGATGGCGACCTCGTTCACCCGCATCTGGTAGCCGCCCACCTCCTGCGAGAGCAGGTAGTGGTAGAGCAGGCCCTTGGAGTCGTCGCGCTGCTCAGGGCGGCCCGCGCCGGCGCGCACCAGCAGGTAAGGGGCTGTGGTGTCGCCGTTGATGTTTTTGACCAGCACCGACACGTCCACTTCGAGCGAGCCCGCGATTTCGACCAGCACCGAGAGCGAGGGCACGGTCCGAAAATTCTCAATCTTCGACAGCAGCCCGGCCGATAAGCCGCTGCGCTTGGCCAGTTCGCGCAAGCTCATTTTCCGCGCCTTGCGCAATTCCAGAATGCGCAGCCCAATCAAGCTCAGCTTGTCGTGTTTCATGGGGGCAAGTTCAGGACGAAAAACGTAACGTGCGGGTACGCTGCGCTTCATGGGCGGCGGCGGGCGGGCCGCCTACCTTTGTTGCCTATTGGTAAACACCTTTTTGCTAAGTTGTTAGTCAGTAGTTGTCGGTTGTCAGTCTGTGTTTTAACCAGACTCTGACAACCGACAACTACTGACCGACAACGAACAACCACTTTTGACGCGCTTGTATATGAGTTCTTTGCAGCTCGTGGTGCTTGACATGGCCGGCACTACCGTCCGCGACCAGCACGAGGTCGAAGCCTGCTTCGCCGAGGCGGCCGCCGCTACTGGCCTGGTGGCCACGCCCGCGCGCATTCTGGCCGCCCAGGGCCAGGCCAAGCGGGCGGTGTTCGAGGCGCTCTGGCGCGAGCAGCTCGGCCCCGCCACCCCGGTGGCCCTGGCCGCGCGCGTGGACGAGTCGTACCACGCGTTTCGCGATATCCTCGAAGCCCATTACCGCGCGGCCGACGTGCAGCCTACCGCCGGCTGCCTGGCCTTGTTCGGGCTGCTGCGCGCGCACGGCATCGGCATTGCGCTCACCACCGGCTTCTACCGCGGCGTGACCGATTTGCTGCTGCGCCGCCTGGGCTGGGATGCCGGCCTCGATGCCCAGCACCGTGGCGGCCCCGGCTCGCTCATCGACTTGTCCGTCGCCAGCGACGAAGTGGCCGCCGGCCGCCCGGCCCCGCTGCTGATTGAGAAAGCCATGCGCACGCTCGGCATCACCGACCCGCGCCGGGTCTGGAACGTGGGCGACACGCCCTGCGACCTCGAATCGGGCCGCCGCGCCGGCTGCGCCCGCAGCCTGGGCGTTGTCAACGGTACCCACAGCCGGGCGCAGCTCGCCGCCTGCCCCAATGACGGCTTGTTTGAGTCGCTGGCGGCGTTGGCGGAGGAGTTAAAGGAAGAGTTAAGAGTTAAGAGTTAAGAGTTCGGTCAGGCTTCGCCGCGCGGACGCTTGATAAGCCTGACCGTACCCTTAACTACTTTCGTCCTAGCATGGCCGGCATCGGCTTACCCGTTTGGGGCGAGGGGGCGTAAGGCTGGCCGAGCAGGGCGGCCAGCGTGGCGGCCACCTGGTTTTGGTAGAGCTGGCCGGCGCGGGCTTCGCCCAGCGCGGGCGTGTCGGGGCCGAGGGCGGCGAGCCAGATTTCGTCGGCACCCGGCACTTTCGCGCCGTGGTCGCGCCACTTGGCTTCGGCGGCGGCCCCGCGGCCGTGGTCGGTGGTGAGCAGCAGCGTCGTTTTGCCCCGGTACTGCGGGTCGCTCTGCAGGTAGTCCCAGATTTGGCGAATCAGCGCGTCGCAGTAGCGGGCCGCGTGCAGGTAGGCCCCGTACTCGCCAGCGTGGGCAAACTCGTCGGTGTCGCCGAAGCTGAGGTAGAGCACCTTGGGCTTATTCTTTTTCAGGTACTCCAGCGCGTAAAGGCCCGTGAACGAGTCGAGGCGCTCCTCGCCGAACGGGTTGGGCGTGGCGACCAGCATCTCGTTGAGCACCTGCTCACGTGGGTTGAGGCCGGGGCCGGCGGCGGGCACCATGCCCGCGTTCACCGGCACACCGCTGCGCGCGGCGTTGATGATGGCCGGAAACACCTGCCAGGAGCCAAATGCCGCCACCCGCCCCCGAAAAGCCGCCTGCTGGTTGAGTACTTCGAGCACCGTCTGGTTGGGGTTCGGGATGGCATCGTTGGAGTGGATGCGGGCATCGTCGGCGAGTCCGGTCAGGATTTCGTTGTAGCCGGGGTAGGAAAAGCGCATCCCGTTCGTCACGTTCACGAGGCTGCCCAGCGGGCGGTTGCCGTAGAGCTGGCCCTGCCGGGCCACGGTGCCCCACAAAAACGGCAGCAGCGCCGCCCGCCGCGCCTCGGCCGTGGCCTGCCCAAAAGTGCGGCGCAGCTCGGGCTGGTTGTTGGCGAAAAACTTGCTCTGCCGAAACAGGGCCGTATCGCCCCCGCTGAATATTTCCTGCCAGCGCAGCCCGTCGAGGGTGATGAGCACCACGTTTTCGGTGCGCAGCTTCGCCGGGGCCGGAGTTTGGGCGGCGGCGGGGCGGGCTAGGACCAGGGTGAGTAGAACCAGGAGGACGTAGCGCATGAGGAGTAGCAGCAGCAAGTGAGGAAACGATTGGCTAGGCACCAGCTTATTTTTAAAAAAAATCAAAAACTGAGCTGGTGGTAAGGTGCCGCGTGAGCAGCCACGTACCCTATTTCAAGATGTACATCACCCCGTTAATGTCGTCGTTGCCGCCGTACTGGCTTTGCAGCGCGGCCTGGTAGTTGGCCGTGTTGGCGGTGCGTTCCGAGGCGGGGTACTGGAAGCGCAGGGCGATGCGGCTGCTGTTGCCCGTGCCGGGGCCGGTGTTGAAGGTGGGCACCCCGGTGCGGCGCTGGGTGTAGAACGACTCGTAACCCGAATGCCGGAACAGGGCCAGGTATTTCTGCTGCTGCACCTGCGTCAGGCCGCCACCCCCGGCCGCGTACTTCACGGTGGGCTGGGCGTAGTAGGTGGCGAAATTGACGGGCACGGCGTAGTTGTCGTAGTTATTGGTGTTGGTTACGCTCGTTGAGCCGGGCCGGTAGAAGGCGGCCGTGTAGGTGCCGGGGCCGGTGCTGGGCAAGCCGTAGGAGGCCCACGAGGCTTGAATGCCGGCCGTGTAGTACGTTTCGGCGCTGCCGCTGGCCCAGCCCCGGTTGATGCCTTCGGCCAGGTTGAAGGCCAGCTCGGGGAAGCCAATCTGAACGCTGGGCTCGCCGGACGAGGTCGAGAAGTAGCGGCGGCGGTTCAGAAACGAGTATTTCTGCAAACCAGCGTTGTTGTACATCAGGCCCAGGTCTTCGCCCGCGCCCGCGCCCACAAACGAGGCAAAGTCGGTCGGCAACTGTCCTTGCTTGTCTACCTGGTCGCGGGCCGGCTCGCAAGTAATGAACACGCGCGGGTCTTTCAAGCTGGTAAGCAGGCCCACGTAGGCGGCGGCCATGTTCTTGCGCGAGCCGTCCTGCCCAAAATTAAGGTCATTGTTGGGGTAGAGGTTGGCCGGCGGGTAGTACACGTACTGCATGTTGTCGGCGCTGCTGCTCATGAGCGGGTACTTGGCGGGGTTGCCGAGAATGGCGGCGAACTGCGGAATCACGCTCAGGTCGGCATCGGCGGTTTTCTTGCTCAGGTGCAGCAGCAGGCGTACGCGCAGCGTGTTCACTACTTTTTGCCACTGGCGCAGGTCGCCGACGGTGCCCGTTTTGCCCGAAAAGTAGATGTCGCCGTCCACGGTCGTCGTGCCCCCGGCAATGAGGGCCGTCAGGTCAGCGTTGGCGCTTTCGAGCGAGGCGAAGGCCTGCACGAAGACCTGCTTCTGAGTGTCGTAGGCGGGGGTCAGGTTGTCGAGCCCCAGCAGGGCCTGCGAGGCCGGGATGTCGCCCACGGCCAGGCTCATGCGGGTGAGCAGATAAGCCCGGAAAAACTTGCCCAGGGCCGAATACGCGTTCACGGCCGGCGAGCCGGCGGCTGCGGCCTGCTTCTCCATCAGGCCCACGTTTTTCAGCGTCGTGTAGTAAGCGGGGGCACCGCCCAGGTCGTAGCGGTTGTTGCCGTAGTAGTCGTAGTTGTTGAGGTAGTACTGGCCCAGGATTTCGCCCTGCCCGTTCGGCCCCTCGAAAGCATCGGTTTCGATGCCCGTCAGCAGCAGCGCGGCCGGCACCGAGTTGGGCAGGTTCTCGTTGAGCGTGAGCTGGTCGAAGGTCTTGTTGCAGCTCGTTAGGCCCGCGCCCAGGGCTAGTAGCCCGGTCAGGGCGATTATTTTGAAGGAATATTTCATGATAAGGAATTAATAGACGTGGGACTATGAGACATGAGACTGTGAGACGTGGGACGGTGGGATTGGAAACCTGAGACTTGCGCCTGGGCGTGGTCTCTCGTCTCATGTCCCATGTCTCACAGTCTCCTGTCTCTCTAAAGAGTTACGTTCAGGTTCAGCCCAAATGCGCGCACCGTGGGCGACTGCAAGCCCGTGGAGCCGCCAGCCTGGGCCGGGCTGTACTGGTCGAGGTCGATGTCGCGGAAGCGGACGTCGGAGTAGAAGTAGAGCAGGTTGCGGCCCACGAGCGAGACGGAAGCCCGCTGGACGAACGTTTTTTCGAGCAGCGCGCGCGGCAGGTCGAACGAGAGCGTTACCTCGCGCAGCTTGGCGTAGGTCTTGCTCATCAGGTTGGCCTCGGTGACGCCGTAGTACCGGCTGGCGTAGTCCTGCACGAAGGCTTGGGTCGTGTTCGGGGCAAATTGCAGGGCTTCGGGGTTGAGGATGCGTCCGGTCTGCGAGTCGTAGTTGATTTTGGCCCCGTTGCTGACCACCACCCCCTCGCCCACGTAGGAGCCGGTGTAGCCAGGCTTGCCGAAGTTCACCCAGTCCTGGTAGCGGGCCTCGCCGAGCGCACCCTGGGCCGTTTCGAGGTTGCGGCCGCCGCGCATGGTGCGGCGGTGCATATCGTCGAAGATGACCCCGCCCACCGAGCCGTCGAACTGGAAGCCCAGGCTCAGCCCCTGGTAGCTCACGCGGTTGAAGGCACTCCAGCTAAAGTCGGGGGTGAAGTTGCCCAGGTACTGCCGCACGGGGTTGGCCAGGGGTTTGCCGCCCGCGTCGTTGATAATCTGCCCGTCGGGCGAGCGCGCGAAGGCCGACGAGTAGTACTTGTCAGTCCGGTCGCCGACTTGAAAAAACGTATCGAAGTACGTCTGGCCGGGGGGCAGCTCCGTGTACACCTCCTTGAAGGTGGCGTAGTTCAGCAGCACGTCCCAGCTAAAGCCGTTGGGGTTCCGCATGGGCGTACCGCTGAAGCTCAGCTCGTAGCCCGTCTTGCGGGTTTTGAGGGCGTTGATTAACTCTTTCGTAAAGCCCGAAGCCTGCGAGATGTCGTTGTTCAGGATACGGGGACCATCCACGTACTGGAAGGCGGTGCCACTGATGCCGAGCCGGTTTTGCAGAAACTTGAGGTCGAAGCCCTGCTCGTAGTTGGTGCGGGTGGTGGTGACGAGGCCATCGGCCAGCAGCGAGTTGGGGCCGTAGCCGGCGGGCTGGTTGTTGAAGGGCTTGTTGGTGCTGTAGGGCGTGGTCAGCGAGAAGTTCGGCCCGTTGTAGGGCGAGTCGTAGCGGTTGCCGTAGCCCAAGGGGTTGTTGTAGAGGCCGTTGGCCGTGCTGCCCCCGAAGGCCGTGATGGCGCTGAACGGGGCCGGCCCGATGGTCGAGCTTGAGGCATCCGTGCGCACGTTGGCATACGAGGCCCGCAGCTTGAAAAACGAGACGGCGCTGGGCAGCGGCACGTAGTCGCTCACGACCGTGGCCAGCGACGCGCTGGGGTAGAAGTAACTCGTCGTTTGCTGAAAGGCCGACGACTTGTCAATGCGGCCCGTTGAGGACAGCGTGGCGTAGCGGCCCAGAGAGGCATCAAGCGAGTAGTACGCGCTCAGCACCCGCATCTGCGAGTTGAAGCTGGTGGCCTGCAGCGGGTTTTTGGAGTTGTTGAAGGCGTACACTTCCGGCACGTTGAGGTAGTCCGTCGAAACCCAGCTTGACGCGTAGGTCATGTTGCGGGCGTTGGTGCCCACCAGGCCCGACAGGTTCAGGAACCCCTCGTGGAGCAGGCCGTAGTTGTAGCTCAAAAACGCCTCCGAGTTGTTGTCGAACAGGTTGCGGCGGTCTTCGCGGTAGTCGCCCAGGTTGCCTTCGCGGGCGTAGGGGTGGGCCGAGTAAGGCATTTTCTCGGTGCGCAGCAGGTTGTAGGTATTGACCTCGGAGCGTACCGTCAGGTTCAGGTGGTCGTCGAGCTTGAAATTGCCCGTCAGGTAGGCGATAATCTCGTTCTTGTAGTGGCCCCGCGGCCATTTCTTCACCATCAGCCAGGGGTTGTGGTAGCGCTGGTACTCGGCAAACACCGACTGCACCCCCACCTGCCCCGGCTGCCAGATGGCCTTGAGGTCGGGCGAGTTCACGTCGTAGTCGGCCCCGGTCCACACGGCCACGTTGTAGAGCAGGCTGTTCGGGCCGTAGTCCACGTCGGGGAAGTTGTCGGTGAACTGCCGGTTGAAGCTCATGCTGGCTTCGAGCCTGACGCGCGGCGTGGGGTTGAAGCCGCCGTAGAGGTTGAAATTGACGATGTTGAGCGCGTTGTTCGGGATGTAGCTTTCCTGGTGCTGGTGGCTGACCGAGAAGCGCGTGGTGTAGGTATCGCCGTTGGCGGTCAGGGCCACGGTGTTATTGGTCTGGAAGCCGGTTTGCAGGAAGTTCTTCAGGTTATCCTTGCCCCGGGCCAGCCAGGGTGTGCCCTGCCGCACCCCGTTGACGATGGGCGAGTCGTACTGCGGAATGAGCTGCCCCGCGAAATACGGCCCCCACACGTCGTAGTCGCCGTCCACGCCGCCCCGCGCGCCGCCCTTACCGTCCACGAACTCGTAGAACGTGTTCTCGCCCGGCCCGTAGGAGTCTTGCAGGCGCGGAAAGGTCAGAAAGCCCTTATTGAGTACCGTAGTCGAGTTCAGCTCCACCGTCAGACCCTTCTTGTTGCGGGTGCCTTTCTTGGTCGTGATGAGGATGGCCCCGTTCGAGGCGCGGGTGCCGTAAAGTGCCGCCGCCGCCGGCCCTTTGAGTACGGTATAAGTCTCGATGTCGTCCGGGTTCAGGTTCCAGGTGTCGGTATTGACCGGGAAGCCGTCCACGACGTAGAGCGAGAGGGCGTCGCCGCGCAGCACCACCGAGGGCGCCCGCAGCAGCTCGGCACTCGGAGCCACCGTGAGGCCGGCCACCTTGCCCGTGAGGCCGGTGATGGGGTTCGGGTCGCGGGCGCGGATGAGGTCCTCGCCGGCCACTTCCTGCACCGCGTAGCCGATTTTGCGCACCTCCTTCTTCACGCCGAGCGCCGTCACGACGACTTCGCTCAGGGCTTTGGCATCTGGCAGCAGGCTGATGGCGAAGCTCGTCTGGCTGCCCACCGTCACGGTCTGCGTAACCGAGCCGAGGAAGCGAAATTCGAGCACGTCGGCCGGGCCGGCGCTCAGGCCGCTGAAGCGGCCGTCGGCCCCGGTGGTCGCGCCGCGGGTGGTGCCGCGCACGAGCACAGTCACGCCGGGCAGCGGCTGCCGGGCTTCGTCGGTTACGAGGCCGCTCACCGCGCCGGTCGGCTGGTCGGCGGCGGCCTGCTGCGCCCGCGTCAGCTGCGGGGTCAGGCCCAGCAGCAGTCCGAGTACGAGCGCGCACACTTGGTTGTAAAAGCTACGCATGGGAAAAGGGATTAAGTTAAAAATTGAAAATCAGCTTGATAGACGGCCCGCGCTGCTTTAAATTCGCCGGCCCGCCGCTCAGCCCGACTGGCGCAGCAGGTGGGCCAGGGCCAGGGCGCGCAGGGGTGCTAGGTCGCCGGTGGGCAGGTGCTCGGCTTTGGCCAGCTCGTCCCAGCGGCGCAGTTGCAGCAGCGCGTCAGCATCGGGGTTTTGCTCGAAGGCGGCGGCTTCGGCGGCGCTCATCGGCCCGCCCTGAAAAGCGAGCGTGGCCCGGCTCGCCGCCGAAAGCCGGCCGTGGTAGTCAGGGTCCTGAAAAGTGAGGTAGCGCTTGGCCTGCACGTGGCCCTCGACCAAGGCCACTACCCGCGCCGAGAAGCCCGCCGCCCGCAGGTAGTCGGCCCCCAGGCGCTCGTGGTCCACGGCGCCGAAGCCGCCCATCGAGGGCGTAGTTGGTTCAGCTTCAGCCAGCAGGTGGCCCAGGTCGTGCACAAACGCGGCCAGCACTACTGCCTCGTCGGCCCCGGCTGTCTCGGCCAGCGCGGCCGCCTGCCACATGTGAGCCAGCTGCGACACCGGTTCGCCGAGGTAGTCGGCGTGGCCGTGGGCGGCATACAAACCGAAGAGCCGCTCGACCGTCGCCTCCACCCGCGCCAGGGCCGGTTTGGCCGGCGGGGCGAGCGCCGAAGCCAGCTCTTGACTGGGCGCCTGGGCCAGCGTTTGCGAAGGGTCGGTTGCGGTCAGCACTTCGGTAGAAGGGATAAGCAAGCTGGCGGAGAACGCAAGCAAAGGTCCCGGCCCTCAGGCCAATCCGTGCGGCCGAAGCGTCATCAAATCGTTACCTAATTGTGGCCTGATTTTTCATATGAGTAAACACTGTGAGGTGGTGAGACAGGAGACTTTGGGACATGGGACATGAGACTTTGGGAAGTGAGATATGAGACTTTACCAGGCGATAGTCTCATGTCTCACTTCCCAAAGTCTCATGTCTCATGTCTCACAGTCTCATGTCTCACAGTCCCATGTCTCACAGTCCCATGTCTCACTCAGCCGCTGCCGCCGGCAATACACCAGCGCCGCGCCCGCCGTCACGGCGGCCAGGGCGGCCAGCGCCCCAAACGCGCCGCTCCAGCCCTGGTGCTCGGCCAGCCGGCCGGTGCCCCACAGCGCCAGGGTGCTGCCGCCGTAGCCCACCGCGTCGAGCAGGCCGGCGGCGGTGGCTGCCCCGCGCCGCCCGCCCACGTCGAGGGCCATCGCCCCGGCCAGAAACGAGTACGGCCCCAGCAGCAGCAGCCCCGTCAGGCCGATGAGCAGCAGCGGCAGCAGGCTACTACTTACCGGCCAGCTCATTAGCAGCAGCACCGGCACCAGTCCCGCGCTCGCCCCCAGAATCAGCAACCCGCGCTGACCGCGCAGCCAGGTATCGGACACGTAGCCCGCCCCCAAAGTAGATACCATGCCGCAGGCCGGATACAGCGCGCTCCACTGCGCGGCGGCCCCTTCCGATAAGTGCGCCGCCTCAACCAAGTAGGTCGGCACCCAAAACCCGAACGCCTCGCGCAAAGCCGTCAGCCCGAACGAGAGCCCGAGCAGCAGCCGAAACGATGGGCTGCGGAAATACGGCCCCAGCAGCGTCCCCAGCGCCGGGGGGGCGGCCACCGCAGCGGCAGCATCGGCAGCAGCACCGCCGCCGGGGCTTGCCGTTTCGACGAAGACGGTGGCCGGGCTGCTCGGTGGGGCGGGCAGGCCCACGTGCTCGGGGCCGCCGCGCAGCAGCAGCCAGTCGAGCAGCGCGACGGCGGCCAGCACGGCGGCCGCGCTCATAAACACGCCCCGCCAGCCCAAGCCCAAACCCAGCAACCGGCCCAGCACGAGCTTGGCCAGCACGTCGCCCACGAGGTAGCTCAAACTGAGCAGGCCCATTACGCGGCCGTATTGCTGGTAAGCAAACCAGTTGGCCGTCGTTTTCACCAGCCCGGCCCAGCCCATGGACTGCACGAGGCGGTTGGCGGCCCAGGTCACGAAAAACACCGCCACGCCCTGCCCTAGCCCGAACGCCACCGTGGCCAGCACCGCCCCCACCATACCCAACAGAAAAATGCGCAGCCCGCCCAGCACGTCGCCCAGCACACCGTTCACGACTTTGCCCGCCGCGTAGCACAGCACCCCCACCGAGGCAATTTCGCCCAGCACTTCCTTGTTCAGCCCCCGCCCCCCAAACTCGCGGATGAGCAGCGGAGCCACCACGCCCAGGTTCGAGCGGCACAGGTAATAGGCCGCGTAGCCCACGCCCAAGCCCAGCCCGGTGCGCCACTGCCAGTGCCGCAGGCGCGCCGAAACAGCGGCCTGCGCCTGTGTTGGCGCGTCTTGGGTGGGTAACAGAGTGCTGTCCATGGCAAGCCAACGCGGTGCCGCTCAGCGAAGAGCTAGGTATTAGCCCGTATGGGCCAATTATTGACCCGCCGGCGGCACCAATCCAAAGATGGCTGCCAGGCCTGGGGCTAACGTTGCGGCGCGGTTGCTAATCTGTTACCAAATCAGCGGTGCTTGCTTGCCGAGAGCCGGGCTGTGAGGCTAAGCGTTTGTGCCCAAGTTAGTTATCTGGGTCGCTGCGTGCTGTGTCAGCAGCTACCTGCTTGCTGCCGGCGCGCCCGGTTGCGCGGTC
>JANXNW010000312.1 GCA_025353905.1 Hymenobacter sp. | reverse complement strand
CCCGATTGTGTCGGGCGAAATTTTAGGCAACAGCATCCAAATAACCGGCAATATGACAGCAGTCGAAGCCCACGAGTTGGCAACCTCGTTAAATACGGGTCAGTTGCCAAGCCCGCTCGTCATCCGTGAAACAGACGTGCTTAGAAACAAGAAACGCTGAAGCCCCGCACGGAGCATTTTGCGCTATTTAAACAACCAAAATATGGCACGTAAAACGCTCGTTTTTTTGGTGCTCGCAGTTGGATTATATTTTGCGTATTCCGTGCTGCGTAGCGTATTTTTCCCTCCCAGCGGACCAACGGCGGAGGAGTATTTCAAAGCAGGCTCCGATAATTTGAATTTCAAAGATGGACTGGATGAGTTAACGCCCGAGCAAGCAAATCAGGGCATTCATAATTTCGAGAAAGTCGTTTTCCTGAACCCCGGCAAAGCAGAAGCCTGGTACGAGCTTGCCAATTTATACCGGCTGAAAGCCATTGATGAGCGCAATCCGCAACTGTTTCGCCAGGCATTACACGCAATTAATCGGGCCACCGAGTTGAACCCAGCCGATGCGGGCTATTGGCTGATTAAAAGCGGAATGCTGGACGAATTGAAAAGAGGCCAGGAATCAACGCCGGATTTTCAGGTATTTCTGTTTTTAAAACCTGAATTACAGTCCCTGTTTCTAAACCTGACCAACCTGCACCTCGCCCGCCTCGCGTGCGCTGAGGAACGCATCAGGCTTGACCGGCACCCCACTGGCATGCTTCAGATGGGAAAGGCACATATTCTCGAAGATTTGGGCCGATACCGGGAAGCCATAAAAATTTACGAGCAGCTAAAAACCGCCCACTACGAGTCCCCTTTTATGGGGGAAGCTGACTTGGAACTAGCCATCTGTGATGCCTACGAGAAAATGGGCAACGATGCGCAAGCCCTGCAACACTTCGAAAAATACGAAGCCATCGCAAGCAAGCAGGGTGATGGGCTGCAAAAAGAACCCATTCGTAGCAGCGACTACGGGTTTGTGCGGAAGGGTGATATTCTCCGGCGGCTGGGCCGCCCAAAAGAGGCCCGTGCCGTTTACGGGCGCATACTCGCCGAAAATAACAAGTACCTGCAAACGCACCCGCTCGCCGAGCCAGCTTATTTTTATGAGCAAACTCAGCTGCTGCTAAAATCAGGCCTTATTTCCGATTCGACAATGGGAAGGCGAGTGGATAGCGAACTCAAAAATTGGTACGACTCCTCCCCAGCAGAAAAGCTGGCCATGCAGCAGCGGGTGAGGGCCTTGCTGCGGGTGAGCAAATGAGGTTTTGCCCGACGCGTTTTTACGGAGTCAGCACTTACGCGCTCGTGCGGTATTTCGCGCGGTATTTCGCAGTGTTTGACCACATCGCGCAAGCCTCGTGAACAGCTTTTCGCAGACACTAAAAAACAGGTCTTATCCAGACAAAGCAAATATTAAGTGCCCTGCCCGAGCTGGCCCGCAACGGCTGGACTGGCGCGGGTCGCCGGGTCGCTTTCGGGCCGCTCAGCGGGGCGGGGCGACGACCGGCGCTGCTGAGCGGCCGCTGCTGGTTTCGCAGCTGGCTGGGCACGACGGGCTTGGGTGGCAAAACCAGCCGCTTCGTGGCATCAGCCTTCCTCGACCGCGTTCACCAGCCGGTAGCGCACGGCCCCCTGCTTGGGCCGGATGGGCTGCCCTCGCTGCTGGGCATAGGCGTAGGTGAAAGCGGCTCCGAAGTAGAAAATCATGGCCGAATAGAACACGAACAGCAGCACCAGCACCAGGCTGGCGGCGGGGCCGTAGAGCGGCCCCAGGTCGCGGGCCACGAGCAGGTGGCCGAGCGCCCATTCACCCACCTCAATGAGCGCGGCCGTGAGCAAAGCCCCGCGCCGGGCGGCGGGCCAGGGCACATGGGCCGCGCTCAAGGTCCGAAACACGAAGCCGCACCAGGCCGCGAGCAGCAGCAGGCTGGCCCCGGCGTTCAGCCCGCGCACCACGTAGAGGCCCAGCGTGGAGTCGAAATCAGCGATGGCATCGGCGAAAACGGCCAGCAGCGCGTCGGCCCCGAAGGCCAGCACCGAGAGCGCGGCCGTGGCCAGCAGCACCCCGGCCGCCTGCGCCCGCTCCGTGAACGCCACCCGCGTCCGGCTCAGCTGAGGCCGGGGCCGCACCTGCCAGAGCTGATTGAGCGAGTGTTCGATGACGAGAAAGAGCGTCGTAGCCACGAACAGCAAAAACCCGAACCCGAGCGTCGTGACCAGCCGGTTGGGGCTGGCCTGCGCCACGTTGTGGGCAATCTGGGCTACGAGGCCGGCGGCCGGCGCGCCCAGCAGCTGGCTGAGCTTGGCCAGCAGCTGCTGCCGCACCCAGCCCGTGGAATAAAGCGACCCCAAGCCCTGCACCAGAATGATAACAATGGGCGGCAGGGCAAACGAGGTGAAAAAAGCCGTCGCCGCGCCCAGCCGCAGCGGGTCGTTGGCCCCGAATACGCGCGCGGCCGTCCGCAGCAGGCCGCCTAGCTGAGCCACCCAGCCGGGCTGAGCTGAGCGCCCCGCCTGGCCAGGCGGGCGCGGCACGGGTACGAAAGCGGAAGTGGACATCGGACAAACTTACCTAAACTTAACCGGCCAGCAGCAACATTTTGGGCGCGGCGGGGTACAAGCGGCGACGCGCCCCGCGTCCCCGGCTTGGGGCTGCCCGCTCTCGTTACTCTTCTGCTATGCCCACCACCACCATCCCCGCCGCCGGCATCCAAGTGGCCCCCACGCCCCCGCCGCGCACCTGGCTACAGCGCCGCCTCGTGGACCCTTTCCTGAGTTTGCTCAAGGCGGGCCTCGCGCCCGGCAGCCTCGCCCTGACGGCCGGGCTGGGCGTAGCGTTTGGCCTGGCCCCCACGTTCGGCATCACGACGCTCATTAGCACGGTCGTGGCCCTGCGCCTGCGTCTGAACGTGGCCGCCATGCAGCTCGTGAGCCACCTCATGGGGCCGTTTCAGCTGCTGCTATTGCTGCCGCTGCTGCGCTGGGGCGCCACGCTGCTCGGCCACGACCGCGAGGTGGCCGGCCTCACCGTGAGCCAAATCAAAACGATGTTTCAAACCGATGCCGGCCACCTGCTGCGCCTGCTGTGGCGGGCCGAGCTGGGCGCGCTGCTCATCTGGGCGGTGGCCGCCGTGCCCGTGGTGCTGGGGTTGTACCTGGCGCTGAAACCCGTTTTCCAGCATTTTATCCAACGGCAGGACCAAGAGCAATTATCAATTATCAATGAACAATGAATAATGAGCAATTCGGATTTGACCTCTTCAGTCTTGTTTTAAATTGCTCATTGCTCATTGCCCCCGGTAAACTGGCTCCACCTCAGACTGGCGGAAGTACGGGTTTACGCCCTCGTCCGACGTCAGGTCCAGGAGCATCAGGTCCACGTGCTGAAACTCACCGGTGCGGCCTTCGAGGGCGGGGCCTAGCTCGGGTAGGAAGTCGGGGTTTTGGTCGGTGGTGTCGAAGCCGAGCAACAGGCGCGGGGGCTGCCCGGAGTCGGCGGCGAGCTGCATCTGAGCCAGGTAGATGGCGCGGATAGTGGCGTGGCCCTGGCCAAACGTGCGCAAAGCATCAGCCAGACCAGTCGGCAGCTCGGCCGGAGTGCTTAGCGTGACTTGGGCATCGGCGGGCAGGCCCTCGGCACCGCTACGGGCGAGCTGCCCAGCCAGCAAGGCGGCAATCTCGTCGGCGGGCAGCAGCTTGCCGGCCGGCGAAAACGGGTTCAGTACGCAGTCCTGGCCCTGAGTCATGCTGAAAAACACGTGGCCCGGCAGGCGCACGTAGCTCACTAGGCTGGCGTCCATGCCGCCGTCGGCTAGGCGCGCGGCCGACGTGAAAATGGGCAAGCGGCCATCCTGAAGCACTTGCAGCTGAATCTGTTGACCCTCGCTGAGCTGCACCTCACCCGTGGCTTGGTTTTCACCGTTCTCGCCGTTTTCGCCGGGGGCCAGCACCATCAGAATGTCTTCCTGCAGCAGGGCCTGGTAGAAAGCCGGCCGGGCGGCCTCATCGGCCGGGGCCAACAGCAGAAGCTGCTCCAGCACATTCTCCGGCTCGAACGGCGGTGGGGGCGGGGCCAGCGGGGCGGGAGCCATCGGCTCGACCGGAGCCACGAAATTGGCTCCCTGGTAGCGAGGGCCGGTTTTGGGCGGGGCAGCGGCCGAGTCGTTGCCCGCGTCGGCACTCGGAGTGGCGGCAGGTTTGGCGACCAGGTCGGGCTGGTCGAGCTTGGGTTTGAGAAAATCAAAAAGACCCATCGGGAAGCGAGGCTGAGAAAGAAAAGAGGAGGAAAAAAGTAGCGGGCAACTGCCGGGGCAAAGGTTGCTCAGCAAGCTGGATTCAGCGCTCGCCGCAGGCCGCGAGCTGCCGCTCGATGTCGGCGATGGTGCGCGGGCCGCCGGGCGGCGGGCGGTTGCCCCAGGAGCTTTCCACGAAATTCAACAAATTAGTAACCTGGGCCGGCGAGAGGTCGCGGTGCGTGGTCGTGTCCTGCACGGCCAGCATCTGCAAATTATAGTCTTTGCCATTGACGATAATCGGCCCGCGCAGCCCGTGGCGGATAATGCAGGGCAGTTGCTCAGCGTGGCGGGCCAGGTAGTCGGCGGCGGCCAGCGGCGGCACGAGCTGCCCGATGCCCTGGCCCTGCTCGCCGTGGCAGCTGGCGCAGTGCAGCCCGTAAAGCCGCTCGCCCTGGTGCTGCTTGTTGGTGAAGCAGCCCGGCAGGGCTAGCAGCAAAAGCAGCAGCAAAGGGCGCAGGCGGGAAGGCATCAGGAGGTTTCTGGAGTTTTTGAAGTGTTCGGTATTGGTATTCGGTGTTGGGTGTTCGGTCATTGCTCAATGCGCAACATGCTCGCAATGA
>JANXNW010000302.1 GCA_025353905.1 Hymenobacter sp. | reverse complement strand
CCAGGACGGCGACGGCGTACCCGACTACCAGGACAAATGCCCCGACCGTGCCGGCCCGGCTTCCAACCAGGGCTGCCCTGAAATCAAGGCCGAGGACAAAAAGGTGCTCAACGAGGCCACCAAGTTCATCAACTTCGACTTTAACAAGGCTACTCTCAAGCCCAGCTCGTTCCCGCGCCTGGAGCAGATGGTGAAGATTCTGGGCGATTACCCGGACTACAACCTGAGCATTGCCGGCCACACCGACAGCAAGGGCGAGGACAACTTCAACCTGCGTCTGTCGGACGAGCGCGCTGCGGCCGCCCGGGCCTACATGCTGAGCAAGGGCATTCCGGAGACCCGCATCGAAAGCCGCGGCTACGGCGAGACCAAGCCGGTGGCCGACAACAAGACCGCCGCTGGCCAGGCCCTGAACCGCCGCGTGGACTTCGACGCCTACCTGGCCGGTACGCCCAACGCGGCTGAGGTCAAGTACGGCCCGGCCCCGGCACCCGCCCCGGCCGCCGTCAAAAAGGCTCCGGTGAAAAAAGGCGCGGCCAAAAAGGCGCCGGTCCGCAAGGCCGCCGCTCGCAAGGCGGCCCCGGCCCCGAAGCGCAAATAAGCGTGTTTGCCTGACTGAAAAGCGGCCTGTCCCAGCTCGGGGCAGGCCGCTTTTTGCGTGGGACGCAGCCTTTGCTGCGTCGGGCGCCAGGTAGACGACTGGCTTGACGCAGCAAAGGCTGCGTCCCACTTGGCTTGACGCAGCAAAGGCTGCGTCCTACGGCTCTAACTTGCGGCCCGATACAAAACCAAACCCTATGACCCCGGAAACCCTCGCCAGCTACCAGCCCGTCATCGGCCTCGAAGTCCACGCCCAACTGCTGACTCACAGCAAGATGTACTCGGCGGACGAGAACGAGTACGGCGCGCTGCCCAACACGAACCTGTCCGTCATCACCCTGGGCCATCCCGGCACGCTGCCCCGCGTGAACCGCACGGCCGTGGAGTTTGCCCTGAAAATGGGCCTGGCCACCAACTGTCAGATTACGCGTACCAACCTGTTTGCGCGCAAAAACTACTTCTACCCCGACCTGCCCAAGGGCTACCAGATAACCCAGGACAAAACCCCGATTTGCCACGGCGGCCACCTCGACATTCGCCTGGCCGACGGCAGCACGCGCCGCATCGGCATCACCCGCATCCACCTGGAGGAGGACGCGGGCAAGAGCATGCACCTGGCCGGCGAGACGGAAACGCTCGTGGACCTGAACCGGGCCGGCGTGCCGCTCATCGAAATCGTGAGCGAGCCCGACATCCGCACCGAGGAGGAAGCCTACGCCTACCTGGCCGAAATCAAGAAGCTGGTCGAGTACCTGGGCATCTGCGACGGCAACATGGAGGAAGGCTCGCTGCGCTGCGACGCCAACGTGAGCGTGATGCGCGTCGGGGCCGATAAGTTCGGCACGAAGGTGGAAGTCAAGAACATGAACTCGTTTCGCAACGTGCAGCGCGCGATTGTGCACGAAGTCGAGCGCCAGATTACCATCCTCGAAAACGGCGGCGAAATCGACTCCGAAACCCGTGGCTTCGACGCGGCCAGCGGCCTCACCAACGGCCAGCGCAGCAAGGAAACCCTCAACGACTACCGCTACTTCCCGGAGCCGGACTTGCCGCCGCTCGTCATCAGCGACGAGTGGCTGCACCGGGTGCGGGCCGAGCTGCCGGCCTTGCCCCAGCAGCTCTACGCCCGCTTCACGGGCGAGTTGGGCCTGAGCGATTACGACGCCTCGGTGCTGATTGACCAAAAGGAAATCGCCCAGTATTTCGATGAGCTGGCCCGCCTGCTGCCCCCAGCCAGCGCGAAGGCCGCCGCCAACTGGGTGATGGGGCCGGTGAAGTCGTACCTGAACGAGAACGCGCTGGAGCTGAGCGAATTTCCGCTCGACCCCGGCCAGCTCGCCGGCATCATCGACCTCATCGAGGCCGGTAAGCTGAACTACTCCGTCGCCAGTAAACAGCTTTTCCCTTATCTGATTGAGCACCCGCAGGCCAACGCCACCGGCGCGGCCGAGCAGCTGGGCTTGCTTATCCAAGCCGACACGGGCGAGCTGCAAACGCTCGTGGACCAGGTGCTGGCCGCCAACCCGGCCAAGGTGGCCGAGTACCGGGCCGGCAAAAAGTCGCTCACCGGCATGTTCATGGGCGAGCTGATGAAGCTCACCAGTGGCAAAGCCGACCCTAAATTGGCCAACCAGCTGCTTCGGCAGGGGTTAGAAGGGGTAGGGTAAAGAGGACGTTGGTCATGCTGAGCGCAGCGAAGCATCTCGTATGGGTCGTTGCTGAGCTAACGGTTAATTTACTACTCCACGCGAGATGCTTCGCTGCGCTCAGCATGACCAACGTTCCCAACACCTCACCCGGAACCTTCCGCCCGTAGCTTTGGCTTTTCGCTTAAAAAATGACTGTGTTTATGAAACCTCTCCTCGTCGCTGCCGCGCTGCTCGGCTTTTGCAATGCCTGCCAGAATGCCGCTGCGGCCCCTGGTTACGAAATCAACGGCCAGCTGCGCAACCTGCCGGCCGGCACCGTGCTGCACCTCTCGGAGCTGACCAGCAGCCAGTTCGTGGAGCGCGGCACGGCTAAAACCGATGCCCAGGGCCGCTTCACGTTCCGGGGGACGCTGCCCGTGGTAGCCGTCTATCAGCTCAAGGTGGACGAGTCGAACCAGGTGCTGCTCGTGCTCGACAATCAAACCAAGCTCACGCTTTCGGGCGACGCCAAAAGCCTGCCGGCCAGTTACGCCGTCAAGGGTTCGAAAGACTCGGAGTTCATGCGAGAGCTCACCCAGACGATGAGCGCCAGCGGGGCCCAGCTGCAGAGCCTGAAAATGCGCTACCAGGCCGTCGGCCAGGCCGGCCGCACCGATTCGCTGCCGTTAATCGAGGCGCAGTTCACGGCTCTGCAGCGCCGCGCCTCGGGCCAGGCCAAGGGTCTGATTCGGCGCAACGCGGGCTCGGTAGCGGCGGGCTTTGCCACGCTGAGCTTCGTCAGCCCCGACGATGACTTTGCCTTTGCCGACTCCATCGCTACCATCCAGGGCAAGGCGCAGCCAGCTTCGCCCTTCACGAAGGCGCTGGCTGAGCGCCTGGCTCCGCTGCGGGCCACGGTCCTTGGTACATTGGCTCCCGACATCAAGCTCGCCCGCCCCGACGGCACGGTGCTCGCTCTGAGCAGCCTGCGCGGCAAATACGTGCTGGTCGATTTCTGGGCTAGCTGGTGCGGCCCCTGCCGCCAGGAAAACCCGAGCGTCGTCAAAGCCTACAACCAATTCAAGGATAAAGGCAAGGGCTTCACGGTGTTCAGCGTCTCGCTCGACGACAACAAGGAGCGCTGGACCAAAGCCATCGAAGCCGATGGCCTCGTCTGGCCCAATCACGTGTCGGACCTGCAGAAGTGGAACAACGCCGCCGCCACGGCCTACGGCGTCCAAGCCATCCCGCAGTCGTTCTTGCTCGACCCGCAGGGCCGCATCATCGCCAAAAACCTGCGCGGCGCGGCCCTACCGGCTAAGCTGATTGAAGTCCTTCGGTAGGATTCAGGGATTGGGGATAAAAGATTAGGGATGCAGGAAAAGGGGCGCGAAATTGGACATATTCCCGTTTCGCGCCCCTTTTCCTGCGTCCCTAATCTTTTATCCCTAATCCCTGAATCCTCAAAGAAACATGCGCTGCAAGCCGGCCCAGAGGCGTTTTTTGAGGCCGACTTCGTACTCAATCAGCTCGATTTCGGCCCCGGCCAGGTAGGCAAGGCCCACGGCCGGAAACTGCACCGGCTCGTAAATCTGGGTGGTGCGCACGGCCACGTCGAGCAGGTTTTTGCCGAAGGCCAGGATGTGGGTGGCCGCGATTTCCTTGCGCAGGTTTTGCAGCGCGACGGGGTAGGGGCCGTTTACATTGACGAGCACCACGTCGGCCATCACCAGATTGATAGCCTGCAAGAGTTTGTTGAGAAACACATTGCGCGGCAGCTTGACGAAGCGCTCGGCCGGCAGGCGCACGAGCAGCACCACGCCCCGCGCGTTCGAGCCGAGCGTGTCGAAAGTGGTGAGCAGGTAGGGCGCGACGAACGGCTCCGGAGCGGGTTCTGGGGCGGGTTGAGCGGGGCTGAGCGGTGCCACGGGTGCCGTTACAATCGGTGAAGCGGTGGGCACGGACGCAACCGGCACGGCGGGCCGAATTGGTAGCAACGGCAGTTTCTCGGGAGCAGCTGCCACTACCGGCGCGGCAGAAGTGGCCACCGCGACAGCTACTGGCATGGAGGCGGCCCCAGGAGCAACCGTATTGGCCTCGGCCGGGGCGCTTTCCGTGGGGAAATAGAGCGTGGTGCCGGTGTAGAAATTTTGCAGAAACGCGAGGGTGCTGCTTTGCTCGTCAGTTGTCATAAGGGCGTGAGGTAAGCGTTTACTTGCTGTCTGTAGTTTATGCAGATGGTAAAACGGCAAGCTAGAGCTAACCCTACGTGAGCTCGAAAATGGCTTTCAGCTCGCTGGCTTCGGTGGGTTTCATGCGGCCGGCCAGCACCAGGCGCAACTGGCGGCGGCGCAGGGCTCCGTCGTAGAGGGCGATTTCGTCGGCCGTTTCGGGCAGGGCCTCGGGCACGTCGATGGGCCGGCCCGACTGGTCCACGGCCACGAAGGTGAAAAACGCCTCGTTGGTTTTGAGCTTCGTGCCGCTCGGAATGTCCTCCGCCCACACGTCGATGTGCACTTCCATGCTCGACGCGAAAGCCCGCGTTACCTGCGCCTGCAGGGTTATCACGTTGCCCAACCGGATGGGGTCGCGAAAGCTCACGTTGTCGACCGAGGCCGTGACGACGATGCGGTTCGAGTGCTTCTGGGCGGCGATGGCGGCGGCGATGTCCATGAGGTGCATCATGCGGCCGCCCATCAGGTTGTGCAGCGTGTTGGTGTCGTTGGGCAGCACCAGCTCGGTCATGATGACGAACGAGTCGGAAACGGGGCGTTGCTTGCGCACGGTTTGATGAGTTAAGAGTTAAGAATTAAGAGTTAAGAATTTCGCTGAAATATTAAGACAAAGGTACAGGCGCTGGCAACTGGCTATTTTCAGGCTCAGCTGTCGCGAATTCCTGAAAACCTTCATTCTTTCCTCCGTAAATACTCCTAACTCTTAACTCTTAACTCTTAACTCAAACATGCCCCGCCTCGCCGCGCAGGGGCACGAAGCGGTACTCGCCGAACGCCTCGCGTGCGAAGCCCTTTTCGCTTTCGCGGGTCAGGCGCAGCAGCTGTTGGGGGGCACCGCCGGGCGTGGCTTCGGGGCCGACGGGCACCACCAGTCGGCCGCCCACGCGCAGCTGCCGCAGCAGGGCCGGCGGCGGAGCGGGCGCGCCGGCCGTGACCAGAATCGCGTCGTAGGGCGCGGCGGCGGGCCAGCCCAGCGAGCCGTCGCCGAGGTGCAGCCCGGCCGTGGGCAGGCCCAGCGCCGAGAGCCGCCGCTGGGCCCGTTCGAAGAGCACCGGGTTGAACTCGATGCTCTGCACCCGCACCCCGAGCTGGCACAGCACGGCGTACTGGTAGCCCGAGCCGGTGCCGATTTCGAGCACCCGCTCGCCGGGCCGCAGGCCGAGCAGCTGCGTCTGAAACCCGACCGTGCTGGGCTGCGAGATGGTCTGGCCCTCGCCAATTGGGAAGGCTTTGTCCTGGTAGGCGTGGGCTTCGAAGGCGGGCTCGAAAAACAGGTGGCGCGGCACGGCCCCGAGCGCGGCCAGCACGGGCTCGTCGCGCACGAGGCCACTTCGGCGTAGCTCAGCCACCAAGGCCCGGCGCTGGCCGCGATGGCGATAGGTGTCGGGCAACCCAGCCCGGAACGAGGGTAGGGGCGGAGGCGGGGACGAGGGCGAATGCAAGCAGGGAAAAGGCGGACTGCCTCGAAAACAGTGGGGGAAGCCAGGCAGCGCGTAGCCGGCCGACGCGGCGTTTAGCCGTATTTTTACGGCGTTTTCTACCCAAGCAACAGTCAAAAGTACCGCCCTTTCCCTTCGTTTTGCTGCTTCGCCGGTTTCAGTACCTTAAGCTTATCGCGGCCGACTTTGGGGCGGCGCTGCTGGCCTGGGTCGTGTTTTTCGTGCTGCGCAAGTACCTGCTGCGCGAACTGACCGAGTTTGAGCCTACCCGCGCCGCGCTCACCTACCTCGCCGGCGCGGCGCTGCTCGTGGCCACGTTCTGGACGGCCCTCTACGCCTTGCTGGGCGAATACGCCGATGTTTTTCGCAAATCGCGCCTGGCCGAAATTATCCGCCTTCTGCGCGTATCGCTGCTCGGGGCGGTGGCCGTGTTCTTTGCCCTGCTGCTTGATGACCAGGGCGTGCACGACTACCGGGCTTACTACAAGACGTTTACAGCCTACTACCTGCTGCATTTCGGCTGTACGGTCGTGCTGCGTATCTGGGCCGTGAGCAGTGTGCAGCGGCTGGTGCGGCGCGGCACTATCTCGTTTCCGACCCTGCTGGTGGGCTCCAACCAGCTGGCCCTGAGCACGTACGAGGAGTTGCGGCGCACCGGCCGCCACCTCGGGCTGCGGTTGGTGGGCTACGCGCCGCTGGACGGAGCCCCGGTCGAGGCCGAGCTGGCGCGGGCCTTGCCCGAGGCCGGCCCGGCTCAGCAGCTGCCGGCCATCATTCAGCGCCTGGCCATTGAGCAGGTAATTATTGCCATCGAGCCGAGCGAGCACCGCCGGATTCAGGAAATCCTGACCTTGCTCGAGGGCTTGCCCGTGCGGGTGAGCATCCTGCCCGACTTGTACCAGATGCTGCTCGGCTCGGTGCGGGTCAATCACGTGTTCGGTACGCCGCTTATCGAAATCAAGCAGGATTTGCTGCCTGTCTGGCAGACGGTGCTCAAGCGGGTGCTCGATGTGGCGGGCGCGGCCGGGTTTCTGCTGCTGGCCTGGCCGGTGTATCTGGCTACGGCGCTCATGGTGCGCTCGTCGTCGCCGGGGCCGGTGTTCTACCGGCAGCAGCGCGTGGGCAAAAACGGGGTGCCGTTCCAGATAATCAAATTTCGCTCGATGTACGTCGATGCTGAACAAAACGGCCCCGCGCTGTCTTCCGACCACGACCCGCGCATCACGCCCTGGGGCCGTTTCATGCGCCGGGTGCGCCTCGATGAGCTGCCCCAGTTCTGGAACGTGCTGCGCGGCGATATGAGCCTGGTCGGCCCCCGCCCCGAGCGCCAGTTTTTCATCGACCAGATAACCCAAGTCGCGCCTCATTACCGCCACCTGCACCGCGTGAGGCCCGGCCTCACCAGCCTGGGCCAGGTCAAGTACGGCTACGCCGAAACGGTGGAGCAAATGGTGGAGCGGCTTAAATTCGACATACTTTACATCGAAAATATGAGCCTGGCGATGGATTTTCGGGTAATGCTGTATACGATTAAGATTATCGTAGAGGGGCGGGGTAAATAAATCGCAGATTTTGCAGAAAGCTCGTTGGGTGTTGGAAGCTCGTCAGATGTTGGATTCGATTGATTGCGAATTTTGCGGAAAGCCTGTCGGGTGTTGAGTTTAGACGACCAACGGAACTTTAACCAGCATTTTGGCTTGTACGGGCGCTCATCCCCGTCGCCCGAATCCAACGTCTGACGAGCTTCCAATACCCGACGAGCTTTCTGCAAAATCTGCGATTTATGTTTACTGGAATCATCGAAGCCCTGGGCGAAGTCGTCTCCTTTTCCGACGCAGCCACCAACCGCCATTTTACCATTCGCTCGCCGTTCGCGGCCGAGTTGAAAATCGACCAGAGCGTGGCCCACGACGGGGCCTGCCTGACGGTAGTCGGCGTGGACGCGGCCACTGGCACCCACGTCGTGACGGCCATCGCCGAGACGCTGGCTAAAACTAACCTCGGCCAGTGGCAGCCCGGCCGCCGCATCAACCTGGAGCGCTGCCTGGCCGCCGGCGGGCGTTTCGACGGTCACATCGTGCAGGGCCACGTGGACGACACGGCCGAGTGCATCCGCGCCGACGACCAGCAGGGTTCGTGGCTGTTTCGGTTTCGCCACGCGCCCGGCCCCCAGCGGCTCACCGTCGAGAAGGGCTCCATCACCGTGAACGGCACCAGCCTGACGTGTTTCGAGAGCACCGACACTGAGTTTTCGGTCGCCATCATTCCCTACACCTACGAGCACACCAGCTTCCACGAAATCCGGGTCGGGTCGGTCGTAAATCTGGAGTTCGACATCGTGGGCAAGTACGTGGCCAAGCTGCTGGGCAAAGGGTAGGAGCGGGGGCCGGTGGCGCGCTGGCTGAGGCTGGTCGAATAACTGGCCGAATAAATAGCCTGGCAGCCGAAAAGATTTTCTGCTCTAATTACCTAACGCAACTTACCCCGGCTCAGCCGTTCATGGCGTAGATATTGCCCAGCACGCGGTAGAACTCGCCGTGGGCAGCCGGCTCCAGGCGCTCGGCCAGGTAGAGCTGCCCTTCCCGGCGCAGATTGCGCGGAAACTGAACGTGCCAGTCGTGGTAGCCGGCCTGGGCTACCCGGATGCGCAGCTTGCCGCCCTCGCGGACGCAGCGCAGCAGTACGCCTTCGGTGCTGGCCGGCGCGGTTTCCAGCACGTCGCTCTCTGCGATGGTGAGCTGGCCGCTTGGTGCCTTGATGATTTGGGCTGGGACGGCGACACCTTGCTCGGCCTGGGCAATGGCGGCCTCGCTCACGTCGAGGCAGGCGAAGGTGCCGTTGGTCGTTACCAGGTAGAGCCGCTCGTTGAAGTACTGCATCGAGAGGGCCGAGCCGCAGCCGGTGGCCAGCTCCCAGTGCTGCTGCCCGTCGGGGCCGAAGCAATAGACGGTGGAGGAAGAATCGGCCGCGAACACGTAGCGCCCGCCCGGCGCGGCCGCGCACGAGAGCACCGAGTTGTGGGCCTGGTAGGTCTGCAGCAGCTGGCCGTCCTGACTGAATTTCAGCACCTGGCCGGTGCCGGTGCCGGCGTAGGCATTTTCGCCATCGAGGCAGCCAAACAGGACCTGGCTGCTGCGGTGCTGCCACACCAGGGTTTCTTTTTCCCAGCCGTAGTAGCAGCGTACGCCCTGCGAGTCGCCGTAGTAGATGCGGCCCACCGGGTCGCAGCGCACCATCCAGGCCTGGCTGCCGCCGGTGCGCACCGACCACTGCTCCTCGTCTTCGTAGTTGACGGTGGTGAGCTGGCCGGCGGCGTCCGACACGGCTAGCAAGCCATTGGCAATGTCGAGCCAGTAAATGTCGATGTGCGGGTTGATTTCATAGGCCAGGCGCGGCGTTTTGCCGGTCAGGTTGTACACGTTGCCATCGTCGCAGCCCACGTACATCCAGGCCCCGTCCGACACCAGGCACTTCACGCCCTCGCTGAGCTGGTACTGCATCTGCACCTCGGCCTCGTGGCTGAGGTGGTACACGCGGCCGGCCTGGTTGCCCACCCAGCAGCCCTGCTCATTGACGAAAACGCCGAAGGCCGACGAGCCCGTCTCGAAGCGCCAGATGGTGGGCACCGTACGCTTGGCCCTGGAAGGCCGGCTTTCCACCACGCGGCGCGTAATGGTGCGCTTCTGACGCTGGCCCTTGATGGCATCGGCGTAGCCCTTGCGCTTTTTTTCACCCACTTTTTTGAGGGCCAGCTTCCCGGCCTCTTCGGGCGAGGCGCACTGCTGGGTGGTGCTGGCGCCGGGCGTACCGATTCGGCCGTAGCTGAGCGTCAGCTGCGTACCCTCCACGACGGCCTCGTAAAACTTGTGGGCAGTGCCGGCGGCCTCGTCTTCGGAAAACTCCAGGTAGTAGGTAGGCATGAGCGAGAAGGGAAAAGGGTAAACAACAAGTTGGTAGTAACTTGGCAAAGCTACGGTGTGGCCAAGCCAGTGCTTGCTGCTAAACGCGGCCGCTGCCCAAATATTGAGACGGGGGCACCTGCGCCGACCAGCGCCGAAACAACGCCGCTGCCGCCGCCGCCAGCACCGCGCCTACAACGGCCCCGCCCAGCACGTCGCTCGGGTAGTGCGCGCCCAAGTACACGCGGCTGTACGAGAGCCAGGTGGCCCACAGCAAAACGCCGATTTTCAGTCCCCGAAAGCGGCTGGCCGGCAGCACCAGCAGCAGAAACGTGGCCAGGGCAAACGAGTTGGCCGCGTGCGAGGACAGAAACCCGAACTGCCCGCCGCAGCCGTCGGGCAGGTGCAGCTGGGCCGCGAGGTCAAGCGCGTGGCAGGGTCGCAGGCGGCCGAAGAGCGGCTTGAACAGGCGCGAGGTAATGCTGTCGGCCAGGCCCACGGCCGCGCCCAGCAGCGGCAGCAGCCGCCACGCCCCGCGCCGGAAGTGCCAAACAAGCCAGCCGGCCAGCCCCACGTAAAACGGCAGCCACACCCGCCGGTCGGAAGCAAACGTCATCAGCGCGTCGAGCGTCGGCGAGTGGGCATGGTTGATGGCCAGCAACAGGCGGTGGTCGAGGTCACGCAGCAGGTCGGGTAAGGACATAAGCAGGGTAGGTCGACGCAACTTACGCCCACTTCACGCCCTTACGCAGCCAGGCCAGCGTGTTGGCCTCCGGCGAGCCGGCGGCGGGCGGGGCGGGGTTGTAGGCCCAGCCGCAGCGCGGGGGCAGGCTCATGAGAATGGACTCGGTGCGGCCGCCGGTTTCGAGGCCGAAGCGGGTGCCGCGGTCGAAGGCCAGGTTGAACTCGGCGTAGCGGTTGCGGCGCAGCGTCTGCCAGGCTTCCTCGCGCTCGCCGTAAGCCAGGGCGTGGTTTTCCCGCATGAGCGGGGTATATAGCGACGCGAACGCCTCGGCCACGGCCTGCATCAGGCCCAGCAAGTGGGCGGCGCTGCCGTCGGCCCCCAGCGTGAGGCGGTCGAAAAAAATGCCGCCCACGCCGCGCGTTTCCTGGCGGTGGGGCAGGTAGAAGTAGTCGTCGGCCCAGCGCGTGAAGCGCGGATAATACGCCGGGTCGAACCCGTCACAGACGGCTTTCAGCCCTTCATGGAAGCGTCGGGCCTGGGCCTCGTCCACGTAAATCGGGGTCAGGTCGATGCCGCCGCCCACCCACGCCTCGCCGTTGCCGGCTTCGAAGTAGCGCACGTTCATGTGCACGATGGGCACCCGCGGCGAGCGCGGATGCAGCACCAGGCTCACGCCGGTGGCGAAAAAGTGCGGGTCGGGCATTTGCAGCTGGCGGGCGGCAGCCTCGCTCATCTCGCCCTCCACGGCCGAAAAGCCCACGCCGCCTTTTTCCAAAATCCGCCCGCCTTCGAGCACCCGCGAGTGGCCGCCGCCGCCGCCGGGGCGCTGCCAGTCGTCCTGCCCGAAGCGGACCGCCCCACCGTCAGCCGTTTCAAGCTGTTGGCACAGTCGGGTTTGAAAATCTCGGAGCCAGGCGGCGATTTCGGAGCGGGACATGGGTTTTAGTGCTTGGTGCTTGGTGGTCGTTGTCATGCTGAGCGCAGCGAAGCATCTCGCGTGGTGCAGTAAACCCATACGTTAGCTCAGCAATGAAGCGAGCGAGATGCTTCGCTGCGCTCAGCATGACAACGACACCTAACATCCAGCTCCGCAAAGGTCGGCCCCGGCCGTAATTTCGCGGCCCCTTCCCACCCGCTCCTATGCTGACTGACACTGTGGCCGCGCTGGCCGAAACCGACCCTGCCATGCTCTCCCCGGAGTTGCTGCGCCGCGCCTACGGGCTGATGCATACGGCCGCCGCGATGGCCGACCTCTTTGAGCGCGAAAAGGCCACGGCCGCCCGCTACGTCCACGCCACGGCCCGCGGCCACGAGGCCGTGCAACTCGCCGCCGCTTTTTTGCTCACCGAGCACGACTACGCCGCACCCTACTACCGCGACGATGCCATGCTGTTGGGCCTCGGCCTGCGTTCCTACGAATTGATGCTGCAGCTGCTGGCCAAGCGCGACGACCCGTTCAGCGGCGGCCGCACCTACTACGGCCACCCGAGCCTGCGCCGGCCGGGCTTCCCGGTTATTCCGCACCAAAGCTCGGCCACCGGTATGCAAGCCATCCCGGCCACGGGCATGGCCCAGGCGGTGAAGTACCTGGAGGAGTTAAGAGTTAAGAGTTATGAGTTAAGAGTTGAGACAGCGGTTTCTGACGAAGCAAAGGAATCAACTCTTAACTCTCAACCCTTAACTCTTAACTCACTCGTGCTCTGCTCCATCGGCGACGGGGCCATGACCGAAGGCGAGGTGTCGGAGGCGCTGCAAATGGCCGTGCTCCACCAGCTGCCCATCGTGTACCTGGTGCAGGACAACGACTGGGGCATATCGGCCACCGGCCGCGAGATGCGGGCGATGGACGCGTACGAGTTCGCGGCGGGCTTCGTGGGCCTGCGGCGAATGCGGGTCGACGGGGCCGACTTCGAGGCGTCGTACCAAGTGCTGGGCGAGGCGTTTGCGCACGCTCGTCAGCGGCGCGGGCCGGTGCTGGTTCATGCCCGCTGCCCGCTGCTGGGCCATCACACCAGCGGGGTGCGCCGCGAAAAATACCGGCCCGAAGATGACCTGAGCGCGCACGCCAGCCTCGACCCGCTGCCGCGTTTGCACGAGCGGCTGGGGCAGTTAGGGGTTTTGGAAGAAGAGCTGGACGTACTGCGAGCTAAAGCCCGCGCCACGGTGGAAGCCGACTGGCTGGCTGCGCTGGCCGCCCCCGCCCCCGACCCGGCTAGCTTCGACCAGCACGAGTTCGCGCCGCCCGCCGTGCTCGCTGAGGCCGGCGAGCGCGCCCCCGCCGGGGCCGAAAAGGTGCTCATGGTCGATGCGGCTTTGCACGCCGTAGACGATATTCTGCGCGAATTTCCCGAGGCGCTTTTCTACGGGCAGGACGTGGGCGGCGAGCTGGGCGGCGTGTTTCGGGAGGCGGCGTTGCTGGCGAAGAAGTACGGCGAGCGACGCGTGTTCAATACGCCCATTCAGGAAGCGTACATCGTGGGCAGCACGGCCGGCATGGCGGCCGTGGGCGCGCGGCCCATCGTTGAGATTCAGTTTGCCGACTACATCTGGCCCGCGCTCAATCAGCTGGTGGAAGAGCTCAGCAAGAGCTGCTACCTGACCGAAGGGCGGTTTCCGGTGCCGGCGCTCATTCGGGTGCCGGTGGGCGCCTACGGCGGCGGCGGGCCGTATCATTCGGGTTCCATCGAAAGCACGCTGCTTACTATCCGCGGCATCAAGGTGGTGTATCCGAGCAACGCGGCCGACATGAAGGGGCTGTTGCGCAGCGCTTTTCTCGACCCCAACCCCGTAGTGTTGCTCGAACACAAAGGGCTGTACTGGAGCAAGGTGCCCGGCACGGAAGAGGCCAAAACCCTGGAGCCGGCGGCGGGCTACGTCATTCCGCTGGGCGTGGCTCGCGTGGTGCAGGCCGCCGACGCGGCCCGCGTAGCCGCCGGCGACTCGTGCCTGGTCGTAGCCTATGGCATGGGCATCTACTGGGCCAAAGCGGCGAGCCGCGACTTTCCCGGCCAGGTCGAAATTCTCGACCTGCGTACGCTCAATCCGCTCGACTTTGCGGCCGTGGAGGCTGCCACGCGTCGCCACGGCAAAGTGCTCGTGCTCACCGAGGAGCCGCTGCTCAACTCGTTCGCCGAAAGCCTGGCCGGGCGCATTCAGCGCGCGTGCTGGACGGCCCTCGACGCGCCGGTGTTCACGCTCGGCGCGGTCAATCTACCCGCCATCCCGCTCAACGCCGAGCTGGAGCGGCAGATGCTGCCCAGCGCCGCCAAAGTAGCCGCCGCCCTGGCTGAGCTGCTTAGCTACTGAGCGCCCCTGGCCCACGAACCTGGCCTGGACGACGGCTTCGGAAGTGAACCGCTCTAGGACTTCCGCATGGCCACTTTCCCGCGGAGGTTCGCCGAGCGGGAGCATTTCTCCTCGGCGAACCTCTGCGGGAAATATTCTCTCCAAGCCGATTGCGTAAGTCCTCAAAAAAACTCAAAACGGATACCCCAGTCCGACGTTAATCACCGTCTGGTTGGTGGTTTGGCGCAGGGCGCGGCGCAGCAGCCAGGGCTCGTCGTCGGTGGGGTCGTAGACTTTGGTGGCGAAGTCGAAGCGCAGAATCAGGAAGTTGAAGTCCAGCCGCACGCCCAGGCCCGAGGCCACGGCCAGCTGCCGGGCGAAGCTGCCGACCCGAAATTCTACGCCTTGTCGCTGGGCGTCGGGCGGGCCGCCGGCGGCCGGGGCCGGGTCGGGCTGCAAGGTCCACACGTTGCCAAAATCAGTAAACAGGGCCCCTTTAATGAACGAATACACCGGAAAGCGGTACTCGACCGAGCCTTCGAGCAGCACCTCGCCGGGCTGCTCGGTATTGTAGTCGCGGCCGCCGCCCAGGGGCAGCTGCGTGGCGAAGGTGCCAGTGCCGAGGCGACGCGGCGCCCAGGCCCGCACCGAGTTGGAGCCCCCCGCGAACAGGTACTTGTCGTAGGGGATGATGTAGCGCTCGGTGGCGGCCTGACCAAGGCGCGCGTCGGGGTCGGGCGAACGGGTCAGGGCGTGGGCCAGCCCGCCGTTGAGCCGCCAGGCCAGGTAGGTGCTGGGCGAGAGGCGGTAGTAGCGGCGGTAATCGACGCTGAGCTTGGCGAAGTTGTAGACCGAAAGCTGGCGGTTCGTGAACCAGCTCGCGTCGCGGTAGAGCCCGCGCGTGAGGCCGCCCACTTCCACGAACCAGCGCAGGTAGCGCGCCGTGCGGGTTTCGTTGAGGTCGTTCGAGTTGTAGGTCGAGGTGAAGCTGATGCTGGGCTGGAAGATGGGCCGGAACGAGAGGTAGAGCGGGCTTCCCTGCCGGCGGTATTCGTCGAGGCGGCCCTGGTAAAAGGCGCTCACGACGGGCGTGCTCACCACGCCGACCGTGACCGGCGTGAAAGCGTACTGCTGAAAGGCCGACGGCTGCCAGAGGTAGTCGAGCGTGAACTGGGTGTTGGCCCGGGTGAAGTACGCGCTGCGGGTATAAGTCGTCGAGAGCGCGAAGCGGGTGCGCGGCTGGTCATCCTGCAAAAAACTACCCAGCCGAAACGGCAGCAGGAACTGCGGCACCACGAGCGCGGCCGTGGCACCGTACTGCACGGTGTAGGTGGAGGCGATGGTAGTGCCATCGTCGAGCTGCGAAAGCTGGCCCTCCAGCCCGGCCCGGCCGCTGATTTCCAGCACCTCAGCCCCGCCGAAGGGATTGCGCCACTTCAGGCGCAGGTTGGCGAAGGGCCCCACCAGGTTAGCCACGAAGGTGCCGCCGATTTCGGTCGTTTCGGCGAAGCGCGGACTGGGCGAGCTCGTGATGAGAGCATCGAGCAAGCCCGGCACCCCGGGCAGGCCCATGGGTCGGCGCTGGGTGCTGTCGGGCGTCGGGCTTTCGCTGATTTCGCCCTCGCCCGTGCCGTCCACCTTGCGGTAGCTCACGGTGTTGAAGCGAAACATGTCCAGGTTCGAGAGCTGGCGCTGGGTGCGCTGGGTGCGGCTCAGGCTGAAAAGCTGGCCGGGGCGCAGCGCCACCTGCCGGGCCAGCACCCGGGGGCTGAAAGCCAGCGGTCCGCGACTGGCGAAGCGCAGCGAGTCGAAGCGCACGGTATCGCGCGGGACGGCCGGGCGGCGGACCTCGCGGCGCTGGCGGCGGGCAGCCAGCGTGTCGGCCACCGCCGCCGCCGTAATGCCCGCCGGCAGGCTGGCCGTGGAAAGCCGCCCCGGCCCGTTGGTCTGGTTGCCGCTCGCGTCGGTCGGGGCCGCTGGGCTGGTCCCAGCGCGGTGCAGCGTGTCGCGGGGACTGGTGCGGCCCGTGACGACGCGGCCGGCGGCGCGGTCGCGGCCGGCGTCGGCCACCAGCAGCACCTGGCGCAGGCGGTAGGCGCGGTGGCCGCCCGGCGCGTCGGCCACCAGCAGCCGCAGCCGCACCTGCCCGCGCTCGAAGCTCGTGTCGGCCTCAAACGTAATGTACTGCGCCCGAAAATCGTAGTAGCCCGCGTTTTTAAGGGCCGTTTCGAGCCGGGTGCGCTCCTGCCCGATGAGGTCCTCGTTGTAGGGCTCGCCCCGACGCAGGCGCGTATCGGGCGCAGCGGCCGCCACCACCCGTGCCACGCCCGAATCAGGCAGCGCGCGCGGGAGCTGGCTCAGGGTGAAGGCCGGGCCCTGGCGCACGGTGTAGGTCACGGCTACCCGGCGCGGCGGCGGCAGGCTGGGAGCCGGGTCGGTGCCGCCGGCGGGCAGCAGTGGTCCGCGCCGGACGCTCCCAGAGTCGGCGTAGGCGTAGGCTACCCGCGCCCGAAAAAAGCCCTGGGCGCGCAGGTAGGTGGTGAGCTGGCTCACGGTGCGGCGGCTCAGGGCCGAGTCGTAGAGCACGGGGGCTTCGCCGAGGCGCATGATGGCGTTGCCTTTTTCAAGGGTCTTGCGGCGGCGGGCCAGCAGGTGGTCGCGGCGGGCGAGTAGCCGGGCCCGGCTCGCCGAATCGGGCGGGGGCTGCGCGGTCAGCCGGGCCGCGTATTTAGTCTGGATGGCGACTGCCTGCCGCCGCACCCGCGCCGAGTCGTAGAAGCCGTGCCCGAGCTGGTAGATGGCGAGCTTGGGCAGCGGCAGCGAACGATTGGGCATTTGCTGCACCAGCGTGAGCAGGCGCTCCTGCTGGGCGCTGCTCAGGCCCTCGCTGCGTACGGTTACTTTGCTGAGCAGCGCCTGGCCGGGGCGCAGCAGCCGCAGCGGCGAGCAGCCCATGGCCAGGGCCCCGCCCAGCAAGCCCAGCAGCAGTCCCTTAGTCAGGACGGCCGCCAGCGGCCCGGCCCCGCGCCGCCCATTACTTTGTTGCTGTGATTTCAAAAGCCCTCGGCAAATACGTTCGGTCGCTGCATCAGCGCAAATATCGGCAGCGCCACGCCGCCTTTCTGGTCGAAGGCGCCAAAAG
>JANXNW010000257.1 GCA_025353905.1 Hymenobacter sp. | reverse complement strand
CCCGACCGCACCACGCCCACCACCCTCGACGAGTTTGCCGAAACCACGTTCGCGCCCGCGTTCCGGGCCATGAGCAGCTCGGGGCAATGAGCACTTATCAATTATCACTGAGCAATGACCGAATAGGGACTGCTCATTGCTCCTTGATAATTGCTCATTGTAAAGACGCGGGGCTGGACGAAGCGGGGCGCGGTTGTCTGGCGGGGCCGGTGTTCGCGGCGGCGGTGCTGCTGCCACCCGATTTCAGCGCCCCGTTTCTCAACGACTCGAAGCAGGTGACGGCCCGGCGGCGCGAAGCATTGCGCGAAGTCATCTGTCGCGAGGCCGTGGCCTGGGCCGTGGGCGAAGCTTCAGTGGCTGAAATCCTGACGCTCAACATCGAGCGGGCCAGCCACTTGGCCATGCACCGGGCCGTGGCCGCGTTGGCCGTGCGCCCCGCGCATCTGCTCGTGGACGGCAACCGCTTCCGGCCCTACCCCGGCCTCGGGCACACCTGCGTGGTGGGCGGCGACGGCCTGTATGCGGCTATCGCGGCGGCTTCTATCCTGGCCAAAACGTTTCGGGATGAGCGCATGCGGGCGCTGGACGCGGATTTTCCGGCTTATGGCTGGGCGCAAAACGCGGGCTACCCCACGGCCGCGCACCGGGCCGCCATCCGGGCGCACGGGCCGACCGAGCATCACCGAATGGGGTTTAAATTGATGTGCTGATGTGCTGATGTGCAAATTATCAGCACATTTGCACATCAGCACATTCGCACATTCGCACATTAATTTTTCAGCTTGAGCAAATCCACGAACAGGCTGAAGCCGTCCACGGTGCCGCCGCCTTCACCGCCGAACGAGTCGAAAGTCAGCGGCTTGATGATATAGCCGCTCACGTTCAGCTCGCGCGCGCCGGAGCGGTCCACGTCGAGGTCGGAGGTGGTCATAATGAACACGTTGAGGTCGGCAAATTCGGGGTCGGCGCGCAGGATGCGCAGCAGCTCCAGGCCGTTAAGACGGGGCATGTTCAGGTCGAGCATGACCAGGCTGGGGCGGGCGATGCGGGTTTCGCCGTTTTCGCCGCGCAGCAGATTGAGCGCCTCGCGGCCGTTGCGGGCGTGGGTGAGCGGCACGTCGATGTTTTGCTTGCGCAGCTCCCGCTGCACGTTCATCACGTCCATCTGGTCATCTTCGACGAGCAAAATGCTGGGCGGGGTACTGGATGCGTAAGGGGACATGGCGGACAGAAAACGGCCGGAGTGGGCCGGACAGGTGAGCAGAATAGCTGACTCGTACGGAAAAAGTTGGCGGCGCGGCGGCGTTTATTCGCTCAGCGCGGGCTGCCGCACGACGAGCGCGGCCGACGCAGCGGTGGCACCCACCGCCCCGCGCGCCGCCGCCGGCTGCCGGGGCCAGGTAAAATAAAACGTGGCGCCCGCGCCCTCCGCCGACTCGACCCAGATGCGGCCGCCCTGACGCTCGACTATCTTCTTGACGATGGCCAGGCCCACGCCGGTGCTTTCGAGCGCGTCGCGCTCGACCAGCGTCTGAAAAATGACGAATATTTTCTCGTGATATTCGGGGGCGATGCCGGGGCCGTCGTCGCGCACCGAGAAGCGGTAGAAGCGCGCGTCCGGCTCGTCGCAGCCGATGCTTACGGTGCCCGTGGCGGGGTGGTCGTGGTACTTGACGGCGTTGGAAATCAGGTTGCTGAACACCTGCTGGAGCTGGGTGCGGTTGGTGGTGAGGGTGGGCAGCAGAAACGGCAGCTCGAAGCGCAGCCCACTCGGCAACCCAAGCGTGTCGGTGATTTCGCGCAGCAGCTGGCGCACGAACACGGCCTCGTTGGCTTCGGCGGCCACCCGCCCGACGCGGGCCAGGGCCAGGATGCCGGTAATCAGGTTTTCCATGCGGTGGACGCGCTGCCGCATCAGGCCCAAAAACTCCTGGATGTGGGGCGGCAGCGCGTCCTTGCCCATGTTGCTCAGGTCCTCCTCAATCCAGCGCGAGGCGCTTTCGATGCCGCGTAGCGGCGCTTTGAGGTCGTGCGAAACGACGTAGGCAAACTGGTCCAGCTCCAGGTTGCGGGCTTCAAGCTGGCCGATGTTGAGGTCGATGGTGCGGGCCATGCTGTTGAGGGCTTCGGTCAGCTCGCTCAGCTCGTCGTTGGCGGTGCTTGCGAGCTGGGTTTTGTAGTCGCCGCTGGCCAGGCGGCGGGCCAGGCCCAGCATTTCGCGCAGACGGCCGGCCAGCAGCCGCACCAGGTACGCGGCCCAGAGCAAACCCAGCACCAGGGCCAGCACCGACACGGCGATGGACAGCCGCTGCGCCCGCACGATGCTGCCCGTCAGCAGCTGGCGCTGGGCGTCGCGCCGCTCGGTTTCGGCCCGGTCGAATCCACCCATCTGGTAGCGAATGGCATCCATTATCTGCTTGCCGACAGCTCCTTCGGCCAGGCGGCCATGCGGCATTTCGCTGAGGCCCTGCTGGCTGGGGTTTAACCGCCGCGCCACGCGCTTTTCACTGACGAGCAGCTGGCTGTAGCGGTGCCACTGCCCAAACAGGTGCTCGGTGCTGTCGAGGCGCGCGCGCTGTTCGGGCTGGTCGGCCAGCAGCTGGTGCAGGGTGGCGAAGCGGCGCGTCAGCTCGCGCTCGCCGCCGTAGTACGGCTCCAGAAACTGCTCGCCGCCCACCAGCAGGTAGCCGCGGTAGCCGGTTTCCATGTCGATGATGTTGCGCAGCAGCGTCGCCCCTTCGGCCGACACGCGCTGGGACGCTTCCACGAGGCGGGTGTTGCGCAGCACCTGCTCGGCGAGGCGGTAGTTGAGCGTCACCACGCCCACGAACAAGCCCAGCAGCAGCAGAAAGCCGGCAAAGAGCTTAGTAGTAAGGTTAATTCTGAGCATAAGTTGCCGGGTTGGGGCCAGGCTGAGACTGAACTGGGGCTGGGCTAAAGCTGGGCTGAAACTGGGCCGCGTCAGGCCCCGGCAATACGCAGCCGGGCTGTTCTGGTTGAGAAGTGGGTAAAAGTAGCGCGGGCTGTCTGGCTTGCGAGGGCCTTGCTCATGCCTTCCCACCTCCTGACTCCTAATAAGCCGTGCGCCGCCAGTAGCTTTGCGGGTCTCCGCGTCGGGCATTTCTTCCCTGGTTTTTTGGGTAAGGCCCTGTTTGATGCGGCACTCAACGCGCTACTTGACGCAGCGAAGGCTGCGTTCTACTTTAATGGAAGAAACTCCGCTCAAAACCGTCGCCCTGCACGCCGTGCACCAGGCCCTCGGGGCCAAGATGGTGCCCTTTGCCGGCTACGCCATGCCCGTGCGCTACACCTCCGACCTGGAAGAGCACCACACCGTGCGGCGCGGAGTCGGCATTTTTGACGTGTCGCACATGGGCGAATTCCGGGTGCGCGGGCCCCAGGCGCTGGACTTGCTCCAGCGCACGACCTCGAACGACGTGAGCAAGCTCGTGCCCGGCCGCGCCCAGTACGCGTACCTGCCCAACGAAACCGGCGGCATCGTGGACGACCTGCTCGTGTACATGCTCGGCGAGGAGGACTATTTGCTGGTCGTCAACGCGTCGAACATCGCCAAAGACTGGCAGTGGCTGCAACGCTTCAACACGGCGGGCGCGGAGCTGACGGATATCTCCGACCACACCAGCCTCTTCGCCGTGCAGGGGCCACACGCCGCCGCCGCCCTGCAAGCCCTCACCGACGTGGATTTGAAGAGCATTCCGTACTACGGCTTCGTGCGCGGCACGCTGGCCGGCGTGCCCGACGTGCTCATCTCGGCCACCGGCTACACCGGCGCGGGCGGCTTCGAGCTGTATTTGCCCAACGAGCACGCCGCCGAGGTCTGGCAGCGCATCCTGGCCGCCGGCCAGCCTTATGGCTTAAAACCAATTGGCCTGGGCGCGCGCGACACGCTGCGCCTCGAAATGGGCTACTGCCTGTATGGCCAAGACATCACCGACGACACTTCGCCGCTCGAAGCCGGCCTGGGCTGGGTCACCAAGTTCACCAAGTCCTTCACTAACAGCGAGAGCCTGCAGGCGCAGAAAGCGGCCGGCGTGACGCGCAAGCTCGTGGGCTTCGTCATGGACGGCCCCGGCGGGCTGCCCCGCGCCCACTACCCGCTCGTGGACGCGGCCGGCGCGAGCATCGGCGAAGTAACCAGCGGCGGGCAGTCGCCGACGCTGAGCCGCGGCATCGGCCTGGGCTACGTACTAACGGAGCTGGCCGCGCCCGGCACGCCAATTTTCGTGCAAGTGCGCGGCAAGAACCTGCCCGCCACCGTGCAAAAGCTGCCGCTGGTGAAGGGCACGGATGAGGCGCCACCGACGCTGGCCGTCGTTTAGCGCGCAGCGCGTAACGGCCGGCCGACCAGTGGGGGGAGTTTCCAAACTCCCGGCCGCGAAGCGGCCATCAACGGTCGCGTCACTCAAAACTTTGCTGCGCGAGTCTGGAGACTCGCCCCACCGACCGGCCAGCCGTTACGCGCTCCGCGCTAAACGACGGCCAGCGCCCGCCGCCTCATGCAACTCGACATCTGCTTTTCGCCCGACCTGCTGCCGCGCTACGACTTGCGCGGCCGGCTGGCCGTCGTCGTGGACGTGCTACGGGCCACGAGCACCATCGTAACGGCGCTGGCGGCGGGCGTTACGGAAATCTACGCCGTGGCCACGCTCGACGAGTGCGCCGCCCTGGGCCTAGCGCGCGGCTGCCTCACCGCCGCCGAGCGCGACGGTCGCCCCGTGCCGGGCTTCGATTTGGGCAACTCGCCCTTCGGCTTTCTGGATGGCAAAATCCCCGTCAGCGGCCGCGCCCTGGCCCTGAGCACCACCAACGGCACCCAGGCGTTGCAAGCGTCGCTGGCCGCCGCGCACGTCGCATGCGGCGCGTTTATCAACCTGCAAGCCGTGACCGAATTCGCCCTGGCCCAGCAGTGCGACGTGCTGGTAGTGTGCGCCGGCTGGAAGGGCCAGTTCTGCCTCGAAGACAGTCTGTTCGGGGGCGCGCTGGCCGAGCGCCTGGCCCCGCACGGCTACGACGTGGCCGCCTCCGATGCCACGCTGGCCGCGCTGCACCTCTGGCAGCAGGCCCAGACCGACTGGCCGGCGTACTTGCTGCAATCCTCGCACGTACGCCGGCTCAACTCGCTGGAAGCGAATCAGGATTTTGAGTTCTGCACGCGGGTGGATGCCTACGCTGACGTGTTGCCGGTGTGGCGCGGCGGGCGGCTGGTGCGGAAGTGAGGCAATGAAACCGGACGCGACTTTTCGCGTTGTATTTGCACTGCCTGCCAACGCTGGCAAAAAGAAAGGCACCGGCCTCCCGGCCGATGCCAATCCGACTACCAGAGGAAATGAGCGATGAGGTAGAAGCCGATAGCTTTCACCGCACCTTTCAGAACCTCCGGCAAGAGGGGCTTGCCCCACTCGCGTAGTAGTCTGTTCGCGTTGTCCCGTGTCATGTGAGTATGATGTTGGGTTGTGTCCGAACCCCGCATCGAAACCCCGGTCTGTTACAGCAGCCGGGGTTTCCTCTTTTCAGAGGCTACCGTCTGGCCATTGGGGACACCCGCAGGGGGCGTAGCCAACCTAAACGCGCTTGCGGCAAAGGTAGGAGAGAGACCTACCCAGTCAGCTTCGCTTCTGGGCAACAAGGAATAGGTAATCACCGTCTTGGTTAGCGTATTGGTGTTGAATTGCTTGCCATTTTCCGCGTTCATAATCTGACCGCAGCGCCGCTAGTCCAGCATTGACCTCGGCTTGATTAGCTAAAGTGGCGAAAGCAGAAATACCTTTTCGCATTTCGTCGTGCAGATACAGCTCTGGCTTGTTCTTCCCAGCGTAAAGAAAAAAGTCTTTCAGGTCGTCCCTGATAGAGTAAGGCTCTGTTTGGCAGATGGCAAAGCCCGCTTTCGCTAGTTTCGTCGCAAGCTCAGGCAGCTTGGGCATCTGCCGAATGGACTTAGCCAGCATCTCCGGGAAATAATGATTCAGCCAATAGCCGGCCATTTGTTCGGGCGCAGCAGTGAAAAACACCAGGTCACCCCCGGCCTTCACCACCCTGCCTAATTCCTGAAAAGCGCGTTCCAGGTCGTGCCAGTGGTGAATCGTCAGCGTGGCGATAGCTCCGTCCAGACTATCGGATGCGATTGGGATAGACTCAGCAGTTCCGCTAAGCCACTGCACCTGATTTGATTTGTTTCGGGCCTCGTTCAGCATCTGCGCTGACGGCTCAACCCCGTACATCCGCAAGCCTCTCTCCGCCAGCTCAATAGTATAATTTCCTGTTCCGCAGCCAATATCCAGGTACCTTCCTAACGGTTCAGGGGTAAGTAGCTCGTAAAGCCTGTTGGCAATGTATGGGTCGGCCTGCCGGGTTGTATTGTACCCCTGTCCTATTTTGTCGTAGAGCATTGTCAGGCTTGCAGGGTTGCGAAGTCTAAAACTCTTCGCGTTTTAGACTTCGCGCTAAAAAATCTTCACGCCGCCACGCCCGAAAACTCGCTCACCGCCTCGCCCAAATCATACACCGCCACGCCCGGCAGCGCGGCCGCAATGATGCTGGCCCCGGCCGCCGAGCGGTAGCCACCAGCGCAATGCACGAGCACGGGCTTATCCGTTGGAATCTCGCCCACGCGCTCGCGCAGCTCGGGCAGCGGCAGCAGCAAAGCACCCGCAAAAAGCGGCGCGTGGGCCTCGGCGCGGTTGCGGATGTCCACGATGGTGAACTGCTCGGGGTGCTGGCGCACGGCAGCCAGGTCCAGCTTGGGGCTGGTAGCGGGCTGGGTTGTACCCGGCAGAGCAGCAGGGGCTAGTAGCGCGCCGGCAATGTGCGTCTCGTAGCCGATTTTGGCCGCCTTGCGAATCACCGCGTCGAGCTGAATCTGGGTGTCGGCCAGCAGGTAAAACCGCTCCTCCGGCCCGACGACCGCGCCGAGCCAGGTCTCGAACTTGCCGCCGTCCATCAGATTCAGCGCCCCCGGCAGGTGGCTGGCCCGAAACTGAGCGGCCGGGCGGGTGTCGAGCACGAGCGCGCCGGGCGGCAGCAGGGCTGAGCTGCTCAGGCGCGGCACGGCCCGCACACCGTCCTCGAAGTTGGGCGCGCCCTGCTTGTTGAGCTGCACGTCGAAGCCGAAATATTTGGGTTGAAAGGGCTGGTCGGCGAGCAGCGCCCGCACGAAATCAGCTTCGGTCTGGGCTTGCAGGGCGTAATTGGTGGCCAGCTCGCGGCCGATGCTGGAATCCAGGTCGGGGCTGGTCGTTTTGCCGCAGAGCGAGCCGGGGCCGTGGGCCGGGTACACTTTCGTGGCGGCGGGCAGGGCCATGAGCTTCTGGCGCAGGCTGTGGTAAAGCTGAGCGGCGAGCACTTCGCGGGTGAGGCCCTGGGCGGCATCTTCGCGCAAGTCGGGCCGGCCCACGTCGCCCACGAAAAGCGTGTCGCCCGTAAACACGGCCCGCGTCTGGCCCAGCTCATCGAGCAAGAGTACGCTAATAGAATCGGGCGAGTGGCCGGGCGTGTTCAGCGCGTGCAGCTCGACCGTGCCCAGGCGCAGACGGTCGCCGTCGTCGAAACCCTGGTGCGGATATTTGGCCCCCGTGAGTCGGCTGCAGTAGATAGTGGCTTCGGTATCTTGGGCGATTTCCAGGTGCGAGGACACGAAATCGGCGTGCGGGTGCGTCTCGATGACGGCCACGATGTCGGCCTCGTGCTCGTCGGCGAAGTCGTAATAGATTTGGGGGTCGCGGCCGGGGTCAATCAGGGCCACCTGCCGGCCCGCGCGCACGGCGTACGAAGCGTGGGCCAGGCCCTTGTCGTAAAACTGCTGAATGTGCACCGCGGGGGTGCTGCTACTGGGAAGCGGCATGGGGGCTGAAGTCGGCGGCCGGGCTCAACCCGCTGAGTCTGGGGCCGCCGGGCTGGGTGGAGACTCCAAATATAAGCGGCGGCCACAAAGTTCAGCACGACCCAAAACGGCGGTGCCGCAGGGGTTTGCTGCGTCGCGCCGGGCGCAGGCTCAGTCGTCGTCGGCTACCTTTTTAGCGCCTTGCTTGTGGCCCACGTACTGCACACCCGCCATCACGGTTTTGGAATCGACCAGAATACCTTTCTTATCGATGCTGACCCCGGGGGTCTTGATGCCCTTGCCGCCAACCGAGGTGCCGCCGGCCTGAATGCCGCCGGTTTTGGTGATGCCCACCCCGCTGTCGTAGTCGCTCTGCTTCATGCCGAAGCAGTTGATTTTATTGTTGAGCGAGACACTCAGCTTGCTGTCCTCGCTGCTGTAAGTGGCGCAGCCCTGCTGCACCTGGTAGCCACCTACTTTTTGGGCCGGAATGCTGTACGTGACGGTTTCGGAGCTTTTCGTGAACACGATGGCCTTCACCCGGCCGCCGGGCAGCAGGTTCTCAATCCAGACCACCTTGCTCGAAGCGGGGTCTTTGCTGAGGGTAACGTCTTTTTCGGATTCCTTCAGGTTATCGGGGCCGATGAAAGCATCTTGCTCAAAGCGACCCAGCGCGCTGGTGCCGGTTTGGGCAAATGCCGAAGTGGTCGGGGCCGCCAGGGCGAGGCCCATCAGGGTTAGCAAATAGGTTTTCATGGGTTGATAGGGGGCAATGAAGTGAAAAACAGTCCGAAGCCTGGTCAGAAGCACGGGGTGTGGCCGTGGCAATCAGTCTCGCCGAAGCCGCATTCCGAACATCGTGCCAAGGTAAAGCAGGGATTACCGGAATGCTCATTACCAATTTGTTAAGCGAAGTAACTATTGGCTGGGTCGGCTGAGCTTGGCCTGGGCCGACGACCTGGCTTCGCGCCGGCGCCACCGCGCGCCATCGGCCGCCAGCGGGCCAGTTTTGAGCCACCGGACGGCGGCCGAGGACGCGCGGTGGCGAAGTTTCGCGTATTTTCGGCCCCGCTCCCCGTGGGTGAGCGCTATTATTTTCCTTCCCATCCGTCCTTCTATCTCTTCTTAAATGGCCAGTATTTTCGCCAAAAAGCCGCTGTCCGTCCTGCTGGGCGAAGCCAACTCGTCGGGCCACGGCACCCTGCAACGCACGCTCGGCGCGGGCAACCTCGTCGCCCTGGGCGTGGGGGCTATTATCGGGGCGGGCTTGTTCGTGCGCACCGCCAACGCCGCCGCCCAGGCTTCGGGGCCGGGCGTGACGCTCGCTTTCATCCTGGCCGCGTTTGGCTGCGTGTTCGCCGGCTTGTGCTACGCCGAGTTCGCGGCCATGATTCCCATCGCCGGCTCGGCCTACACCTACGCCTACACCACGATGGGCGAGTTCGTAGCCTGGATTATCGGCTGGGCCCTGATTATGGAGTACGCCCTGGGTGCGGCCACGGTCAGCATTGCCTGGAGCGAATACCTGAATAAGCTCCTGGAGGCGTTTGGCACCAGTATTCCCTACCACCTGAGCCACTCACCCTTCGAACACGCCGTAGTGAACGGCGTGCAGCTCAACGGCCTCATCAACCTGCCCGCGCTGCTCATCATTTGCGCCCTGAGCTTGCTGCTGGTCAAGGGCACCCAGGAATCGGCCTTGTTCAACGCCGTTATCGTGGTGCTCAAAACGCTCATCGTCATCGTGTTCATCGCCGTAGGCTGGCAGTTTGTCAACCCCGCCAATCACACGCCCTACCTGATTCCGGCCGATGCGGTGGTCAAAAACGCGGCCGGCCACGTCGTGCGCACTTACGAGGGCTGGAACAAGCACGGGCTGGGCGGCATTTTCGGCGGGGCGGCCATCGTGTTCTTCGCTTTTATTGGGTTCGATGCCGTGAGCACGGCCGCCCAGGAAGCTAAAAACCCCAAGCGCGACATGCCCATCGGCATTCTCGGCTCGCTGGCCATCTGCACGGTGCTCTACATTTTGTTCGGCCACGTGCTGACGGGCGTGGCCAACTGGCGCGAATTCGCCGACCCCGCCGTGGGCGGCGAGGCGAGCGTAGCCTACGCCATCCGCGCCCACATGCCCGGCTACGGCTGGCTCGCCACGGCCGTTACCATCGGCATTCTGCTAGGCTTCACGTCCGTGATGCTCGTCATGCTCATGGGCCAGAGCCGGGTGTTTTTCTCGATGGCCAAAGACGGGCTCATGCCCAAAGCGTTTTCGGAGCTGCACCCCAAGTTCAACACGCCTTACAAGTCGAACCTGATTCTGATGGTGTTCGTGGGCTTGTTCGCCGCCTTCGTGCCCGGCTCCCTGGCCGGCGACCTGACCTCGTTTGGTACGCTGCTCGCCTTCGTGCTCGTGAGCCTGGGCGTGTGGATTATGCGCCGCTCCGACCCCGACCAGCCGCGCCCCTTCCGCTCGCCGCTCTCCACGCCCAGCTTCCCGCTGGTGCCCGTGATGGGCGCGCTGGTTTGCACGGCCCTCATCGTCAGCCTCGACCAGACCACGCTGCTCGTGGCCGCCGGCTGGATGCTGCTCGGCTTCCTGGTGTATTTCGTCTATAGCCAGCGCAACTCGATGCTGCAAAAAGGCATCGTCGTCGTGCCCACCGAGATGGACGAGGAAGCGTTTATCAAACCTGACCAGAATAACCGCTAGGCGAAGGCTGATTTGCGTAAAAGCGTCCCGCTGGCTTCGGCCGGCGGGACGCTTTTTTGATTCTTAGCCTCCCTCCTCTTTACGGTAGCTGACCAGGCGTTGAGCTAAGAGTATTAAGGCAGAGCCAACAGCTCACCTTCCAGTCTCTTGATGCCCCTGACCAGGTTCTGGAAGCTTACTGACCGCTTATTATCTAAGTCGAGGCAGGTTCCCAGCAAGCGGGAGTCGCGTACTTTCTGGTACGCTTGCCGGGTGAGCTTGCGTAGCTCGTGGTCAGGTGATTCCAGGTAGTCGGGGGCGCGAAATTTCTTTTTGGCCTGTTGGGCTTGCAAGCCCCGTTGGCCCATCGCCAACTCTACGGCCGCCAGGTCGGCCAGGTAAAATGTTTCGAGCGTCCGGCAGGCAATGCGCACCAGCGATACATCGGCTCGTCCGGCTTCGACGCACTTGCCCCACAGCCGGGCTTTCACGGTGCGGCAGTCGGGCGCGCTGTCCTGGTCGCGCAAGATGAGGAAGCGGGCGCGCGGATTCCGGTAGCCGCGCAGGCGGTGAAAGAGCTGCTTTTCCAAGTCCTGCTTGCCCTCAAACGTGATGAAACGCGGGGTAATGAGCGGACTTATCAGCCGCGGTAAAAGCGCTTCCAGCAACGCCCTGGCCGATTCTTCTTCCAGCAAAAACACCAGCTCCGTCGGGTGAGGCATTAGCTAAAGCGGGTCGGCCCCGGTAAAAAAACCTTGTTTCCAGAGGTAGCCCATCTGGTCACCCTCCGCCATGTAGGCGGCAAGCTGCGCATCATCGGCGGCGCGTTTAATTTGCGTGCCGCCTTCGGTTTTAACGAGCCAGCAGACTTCTTCCAGGCGGGTCGCATTCAAAAAATCGGGGGAGTGGGTGCTCACCAGCACTTGCCCGCCGCGCAGGGCATATTCCCGAAACTCCTCGGCCAGCTCGCTCATCAGACGCGGATAAAGCTGATTTTCCGGCTCCTCGACGCACAGCAGCGGATGCGGAACCGGGTCGTAGAGCAGGGCCAGGTAGGCAAACATCTTGATGGTACCGTCCGACACGTAGCGGTCCAGAAAGGGGGTTTTGAAGGAGCCGTCTTGGAATTGCAGCGTCAGGTAGCCATCGGCCATGAGCAGGGGCTGCACGGTGCGAATACCCGGTACGCGCCGAGCCATCGTGACCAGCAACTTATCGAATACCGCTCGGTGCTGCTCAAACAGGTAGCGGGCCACCAAAGGTAAATTATCGCCGCTTTCCGACAGGTGTTCCGAATTGCCGCTGGCCTCTTTTCGGCCGCGCGCCGCGCTGATGTGAAAGTCCGACACGTGCCAGGACTCGATGAGCTGCCGAAAAGCGTTGGCCGCTTTGAAGCGCCCGAACTGGCCCAGCCCTTTGACGGCCAGAATATCGGGCGAATTGAGCGTTTGCACCTCGCGCTCCAGCTCCTCGTCCGTCTTATTAAAGTCTTCTTCGTTGTTGATGGCATAGCCTTTGCCACCAGCGAAATCCAGAAAATGAAACGGGCTGCCGTAGCGACCCCGCTTGTAGCGCAATATTTCGCGCTTCACGTAAGGACCGTCCGCGCGCTCGGCGATTTCCAGACTGTACGTAACCAAGCGGTCGGCCCCGGCAATTGGCATCCGGTACTGAATTTCCAACAATATGCTATCAGCCGCGCTGTCGCGGCTCACCACTTCCCGAAAGCGCCCCCTTTTGTCGAGGGCCTGACGCACGTTGCCCTTCAGGCAATCACTCAAAAAACCGAACACATCGAAGAGCGTGGACTTGCCAGTTCCGTTGGCTCCTATCACGACTAAAAACGCCGGAATATTCTGTAGATAAACATCCCGGAACGTCTTAAAATTTTTCAGGCGAATGGACTCAATCTTCATAGGCGAAGCAAACTCTGAATAACAGACCGGCCGCGCAAGATAAGCCTGAGTTCAACGTAGAGGCGGCTAGACATGCGCCGCGAAGCTACCGTCATAATCCTCCTTACTTCGCCGCCGTTACCTCGCTTTGCAGCTTGAGCACCCGGTCGCCATTATCCTGTGCGATGAGCAGGGCCGGGTTGTCGGCCGAGCCGTTGCGGTGAATCTTGCTGCCCTTGAGGGTTTTTTCGACCGGCTCCTTGTGGATTTCTTCCACCTTGCCGGTGGCCGTGCCGGTGCCGTACTTCCAGGAAACTTGGGTGCCTTTGCGCATGGAGTTTGGTAATTGATTGGGGAGGGGTAACTATTCGTTAGTCACGGGATTTTGGTTGCCTTGGGCTCGCTTCAATTTGTCCTAACCGTTTAATAAAAAACAAACCGGGGCGTTGCCCGACCTTTGCCCGTATGCTGCGAGCCATTCCGACGTTTTGTTTTTTGCTGACCCTGGCCCTGACGCTGACCCAGGGCGCCCTGGCCCAGCCTTCGTCCGCGCCCGACGACCGGGCCCTCTACGGGGTCATCAACCGCGGCAGCGGGCGCTGCCTCGATATTGTGCGGGCGACCACGGCCAGCGGCGCCCCGGCCGTGCAGTGGGAGTTCACCCACGCCCCGAGCCAGCAGTGGCGGTTGGTGCCGATTCAGGCGGGGGGCGAGTTTTACCGGCTCGAAGTCCACCACAGCGGCCTGTGTCTGACGCTCGAAACCGGGGCCGGTAGCGCGGCCGCCGCCGTGCCCGACGCGCCCAGCCCGCTCGTGCAGCGGCCTTTCACGGGCGGGCTGGGTCAGCAGTGGCGACTGGGCCCGGCCGGGCCGGCGGGCACGTTTCAGCTCGAATGCCGCCTCGACGGGCGCGTGGCCACGCTGGCCACCGCCGATAAGTTCAACAACACGGCCGTAGTGGCGGCGCGCCCGTCCGGGCGCGCCAGTCAGCAGTGGCGCCTGTTTCAGCTGCAATTGCGGCTGGCCACGGGCCCGCCTTATTTTGGCCCGGCCGAGGCGCTGCCCGCGCTGGCCGGGGCCGGCAACGAGCTGCAGCCCGTGCCCACGCCCGACGGCCGCACCTTGTATTTTGGGCGGACGCGCTTCGCGGGCAACGTGGAGGGCGTGGCCGAGAGCGGCGATATTTGGCTCAGCCAGCGCCCCGACCCGGCCCAGCCCTGGTCGGCGCCGCTGGCCCAATCCTCCGGCCTGAACACGCCCCAGCACAACGCGGTGCAAGCGGTAGTGGGCGCGCCCGGCCGGTTGGCGCTGCTCGTGCGCGGCACTTACGACGGCACGGGCTTCCACGACGAAGGCGCCTCGCGGGTAGCGCTCGGCGAAGCAGGCGGCGGCAGTGGCAGGGGCGGCCGGCCGGTGGCTTTGCGCATCGCCAATTATTATTCGACCAGCCCGGCGACTGGCTTTTTCATGACTGCCGATGAGAAAATCCTGCTGCTGAGCCTGGAGCGCACCGACGCGCAGGGTGCCAACGACCTCTACCTGAGCCGGGCCGACGGAGCGGGCGGCTATTCGGCCCCGCTGAGCCTGGGCGCGGTCGTGAATTCGCCGGGCTACGACTTCGCCCCGTGGCTGTCGGCCGATACCAAAACGCTGTATTTCAGCTCGTATGGCCACATGGGCTACGGCTCCTCGGATATTTTCGTGACCCAGCGCCTGGATGAGAGCTGGGAGCGCTGGAGCCCACCCCAGAACCTGGGGCCCCGCTTCAACGGGCCGGGCTACGACGCCTTTCTGGCCCTGGCCGCCGACGGCACGGCATACTTCGCCTCGTCGGGCCGCAGCGACGCGGCCCTTAAAAAGCTGTTTCGGACCGTGCCCGGCCCGCCGCCTGTCGTTGATTCGGCCGCCGCAGTGGCCACTAATACCGCCGCCGCTCCTGCTGCCGACCCGCAGCGGCAGCAGCGGGCGGTGCTTACCGGCCGGGTGCTCGACGGGCGCAACGGCCAGCCGCTGGCTGGCGGGGCCGACGTGGTGGCCCGGCTGCTGAGCACCACGGTGAATTTCCGCAGCACGGCCCATGCCGACGCGGTGGGCTTTCAGATGTCGCTGTTGCCGGGGCGCTACGCCGTGCTCACGTCGGCCGGGCTGCTGAGCCGCACCGACACGCTCACGGTGGGCGCGGGGGAGAGTCGGCGCTACGAGCCCCGCCTGACGCCCGCCGTGGCCGGCACCCGCCTGGAGCTGCCCGATTTGCTCTTCGTGCAGAGCCAGGCCAAGATTCTCGGCCCCTCGTACACCACGCTCAACCGCCTGGCCGCTTCGCTCAAGGAAAACCCGCAACTCGAAATTCGCCTCGAAGGCCACACCTCCAACGAGCCCCCGGCCGCAGCCAATCAGCAGCTCAGCGAAGACCGGGTGGCCGAGGTCAAACGCTACCTCGTGAGCCGGGGCGTGGCCGAAGCCCGCATTGGCACGGTTGGCTACGGCGGCAGCCGCCCCAAATTCTCGAACGAGCGCGAGGAAACCCGCCGCCTGAATCGCCGCGTCGAGCTGGTCATTACCAAGTAGTTGGGGCAGCTGGCGTGGCTGGGCAGTTCCGAAGCCGGGCGCTCACTGCCTGACGACTTAGAGCGGTTCCCGGGTGCGTGTACCTACTCGCCGCCCGTAAACCTCACCCCCTAGAGCCTGTTATGTACTTCCAGCATGTCTGGCGAGCATAATGCAGGCGAAGACGACGAAATGAAGTTGTTGGAGCGTGGTACTCAAGCGTTCGTAGTCGCGGGCCAGCCGGCGGAAGCGGCTGCACCAAGCGAAGCTGC
>JANXNW010000240.1 GCA_025353905.1 Hymenobacter sp. | reverse complement strand
GGCGCTGCGTATTGAAGTGAACGATGAGCTGAGCGCGTTGCAGGCCCTGCTGACTCAGGCGGCTCAGGTGCTACGGCCGGGCGGCCGGCTCGTCGTGCTCAGCTATCACTCGCTGGAAGACCGGCTGGTGAAGAATTTCATCGGCCAGGGCCGGTTTTTCGGGCAGGCCGAGAAGGACCTCTACGGCCGCGTGAGCCTGCCCTTCGAGGCGCTCACACGCAAGCCGGGCGAGGCTTCGGCGGAGGAAATTGCTCAGAACAGCCGCGCCCGGAGCGCCAAGCTGCGCGTGGCCGCGCGCACCGACCTCACCTTTTCACCCCCCGCGTAAGCTCATGGCCGGCAACGTCTTGCGTCCGCTCGCGGCTGGTCCGCCCCGCGTCAATACCCTGCGCCCCCCGCGCCCCGCCGAGCCAGCGGAAGCTGCCGCCGTAGCTGCCATCGCGCCGCTCGCCGCCGCGCCGGAGCCGGGATTTCAGCATCAGCCCCAAGCTCCGTCTCAGCCGAAATCGGCGCGCCCGATGGCCACCTCCGAAACTGCCGACCAGGCAGACCGTCCCGCGCCTGCTGACCGCTCCAACCCTGACCAAGCCGACGCGCCCGCTTCAGCCGCGCCCATCCGGGCCTCGCGGCGGCCGGCTTCGTCGTGGAGCCTGTTTTCGCTGCTCGACCGCTTCACCAATCTCGACGGGCTGTTTCGGGAGGGGTTGCCAGTGCGCTACCTGCCTAAGCTACTGTTTGTGATGGGCTTGACTCTGCTTTATATCGGCAACACGCACTACGGTAACCGCATGAACCGGGGTATTCAGCGGCTCAAGCAGGAGACGGAAGACCTGCGGGCCGACTACACGACGCTCAAATCGGACTACATGGAGGCCAGCAAGCAGAGCGAGGTGGCGCGCAAGGTGGCGGCCATTGGGCTGGTCGAAAGCTCGTCGCCGCCCTTCCGCATCGCCGTGCCCGCCGGCCGCCTCGAAAACGCCGCCCTCGAAACCTTGCCCGTGCTCACGGCCGACACGCTCAGCGCCCGCGCCGCCCGCGACTCGGTGGCCCAGGCCCGCGCCGATGCAGCCCTGGGCCGCGCCCGCCGCCAACAGCTCGGCCTGCCCGCCACCGACGAGCCGGAAGCCGGCGCGCCGCCCCCCGGCCCCAGCGAAGAGGACAGCTTAGCCCAGGCAAAAATTGCTGCTACGGCCTCAATAGGCAGGCTTTCTGGTACAAAAAAGTACAAAAAGAGCGGTGGCTCAACCCACCAACAAAAGACAAAAAACAAAAAACCAGCCTCCCATGAAAGGCAGCGTTAAAAAATCCATCGTGACGCGGGTGCGCCTGGCGTTTCTGGGGGTGGCGCTGTTCTCGTGCGCCGTGGCCTGGAAGATTTCGCGCATTCAGTACCAGGAGGGTGCCCGGTGGCGGGCGCTGGAGCAGGAGCGGCGCATCAGCTACCAACCGGTGCCGGCCACGCGGGGCAACATCTACTCCGACAACGAGAGCATCATGGCCACTTCGCTGCCGTTTTACCGCGTCGCCTGGGACCCCGGCGTGGTGGACGACGACGTGTTCAGCGGGGCGGTGGATTCGCTGGCCTGGCACCTGGCGCACTTTTTTCAAGACCGGAGCGTGGGCGAGTACAAGCGCAAGCTAGTGGAAGCGCACCGCGACGAGGACGTGCGCTACCTGCGGCTGAACCCGCGCCAAATCAACTTTCAGGAGAAAAAAGCGATGGCCGCCTGGCCCATTTTTCGGCTCAAGCGGCGGGGCGGGGCCATTTTCGAGCAGGTCGATAAGCGGTTCCGGCCGTTTGGCGGGCTGGCCCAGCGCACGGTGGGTTTCGTGAACGAGGACCGCAACGGGGCGGGGCTGGAGTATACGTTTCAGACGAAGCTGGCCGGCAAGCCCGGCGAGGCGCTGTTTGAGCGGGTGCCGGGCGGGCTGAAACCCGTGTACGACGGCTCGGAAGTGAAGCCTCAGCCGGGCCTCGACGTGAAAACGACGCTCGACATCAACTTGCAGGACGGGGCCGAGGATGCGCTCTACAAGGCGCTCGTGGCCAACGATGCCAAGTACGGCTGCGTGATTCTGATGGAGGTTTCGACCGGCGCAATCAAGGCCGTGGCCAACCTGGGCAAGGCCGACGACGGTTCGTACAAGGAAGATTATAATTACGCTTTTGCCGACCAGGGGCGCACCGAGCCGGGTTCGACCTTCAAGCTGGCCTCGCTCATGGCTGTGCTCGAAGCCGACCCGAGCCTGGATTTGAGCGACGTGGTAGACACCGGGCCGGGGCGCATGTTCATCGGCGGGGCCGTCAAGACGGACTCGCACGCCAACGGGCGCATCACGGTGCAGCAGGTGTTTGAGAAGTCGAGTAACATCGGCGTGGCCCGGCTCGTGCAGGAGCATTTCGGGGGCAACCCGAGCCAGTACACCGACTACCTGAAGAAGTTTGGGCTGGCCGGGCCGCTGGGCTTTCAGATGAGCGGCGAGGCGCTGCCTTACATCAAAGACCCGCGCGACCGGACCTGGAGCCGCACCTCGCTCTCGACGATGAGCATCGGCTACGAGCTGAAGCTCGCGCCGCTGCAAACGCTGGCTTTTTACAACGCCGTAGCCAACGGCGGGGTGAAAGTGGCCCCGATGATAGTGCGCGAAATCAAGCAGGCCGACCAGGTGGTCGAGCGGTTCGAGCCGCGCGTACTGAACCCCAAAATCTGCTCCGACGCGACGCTACGCAAGCTGCGGGCCATGCTCGAAGGCGTGGTGCTGGAAGGCACGGCCAAAGCCATCCGAACCAAAGACTACGCCATCGCGGGCAAGACGGGCACGGCCTGGAAAATCAAGAACGGGCAGTACACGAGGACGTATTCGACCAGCTTTTGCGGGTTTTTTCCGGCCGACAAGCCGCGCTACAGCTGCATCGTGGTCGTGGATTCGCCTAGCAAGGGCCGCATCTATGGGGCCGACGTGGCAGCTCCGGTCTTCCGCGAAATCGCCGATAAGTGCATGGCCCGCGACCAGGCCAGCCAGCGGCCGCTGCTGGCGCGGGTGCCGGCCCGGCGCGCGCCCGTGCCGCTGGTGCGGGCCGGCTTGCAGGACGAAATCGCGCTCGTCTGCCAGCGCATCGGCCTGCCCGGCCAGACCCAGGCCACCGGCGGCGAAGAGTGGGTGCGGGCCGCGCCAAGCACCGACACGACCACCGCCACCCGCACCGTGGCCCTGCGCCCCAACGCGAGCGTGGCCCACCCCGGCCGCATGCCCGACGCGCGCGGCCTGACCCTGCGCGACGCGCTGTTCCTGCTCGAAAACCGGGGCATGCGGGTCCAGACCACCGGCACCGGCCGGGTGCGGGAGCAGTCCATCGCGCCCGGCGACCCCGCCCGGCGCGGCCAGTCGGTGAGCCTTACGTTGGCCCCAGTTGCGCCCATGGCCGCCGCGCCCGCCGCCTTGCCCGCTCCAGCCCACACCGAAGTAGCGGAGAATACGCTGCTCGTGCCCGCCGAGCGTGGGGCCGTTGCCGTTCGGCCGGTCGCTGCCAAATCTGCTGCCAAGTCGGCCGCGAAACCCGCCGCGAATGCTTCGGTCGCTGCCAAAGCGAAAGCGAAAACGCCCGTCGCTAAGGAGCCTGGCCAGAAGGGTAAGCCCGCTGCCGCTGCCCAACCCGCCGATGATGCCGATACTGAAGCCGCAGAAGAAACAGCACCCGCCCAGCAATCAGCTAAACCAAGTCCGCGAGCCGTTAAGCCCAAAGCCAAGCCCGCCCAGCCGAAAAAGCCGGCCCCTGACACTCGAACCGCTCTGCGCCCCTCTGCGAAACCCTCCGCGCCCGCTGCGGGAACCAGCGCCAGCCGAGGTTAAGCCGATACCCAACACTCAAGCACCAAAAATGTCCTTGCCCCTCTTCGCCCTGCTCGCCGACGTAACTGTGCTCACTCAGCACGGCCCGGCCGACGTGCCGGTAACGGGCCTTACACTCGACTCGCGGCAGGCCGGGCCGGGGCTGCTGTTTGCCGCGTTGCGCGGCACGGCTACCGACGGGCATCAGTTTATTGAGAAAGCCGTGCAGCAGGGCACAGCAGCAGTCATTTGCGAAGACCTGCCGGCCGAGCTGAACCCGGCCACGACCTACGTGCAGGTGGCCGATAGCGCCGCCGCGCTGGGCCTCGTGGCGAGCGCGTTCTACGGGCACCCGTCGCGGGCGCTGACGCTGGTGGGCATCACCGGCACCAACGGCAAAACGAGTTGCGCTACGCTGCTACACCGGCTGTTGCGCGAGCTGGGCTACCACGCTGGCCTGCTGAGCACGGTGCAGAATCAGATTGACGAAACCGTCATTCCGAGCACCCACACCACGCCCGATGCCATCCGGCTTAATGCGCTGCTGGCCCGCATGGTGGCTGCCGGCTGCACCCACGCCAGCATGGAGGTTTCGTCGCACGCCGTGGCCCAGGGCCGCATCGCCGGGCTGCGCTTCGCGGGCGGCGTTTTCACCAACCTCACCCACGACCACCTCGACTACCACGGCACGTTTGAGAACTACCGCAACGCCAAGAAAGCGTTTTTCGACGGCTTGCCCCGCACGGCTTTTGCCCTGACCAACGCCGACGACCGCAACGGCGGCGTGATGTTGCAAAACACAGCCGCCCGCCGCGCCACGTACTCGCTACGCTCGGGAGCGGATTTTCGCGCCCGGCTCGTGGACAACTCCCTCGCCGGCCTGCACCTGGAGCTCGACGGCCGCGAGGTCCGGTTTCGCCTCATCGGCGTGTTCAACGCCTACAACCTACTAGCCGTGTATGGCGCGGCCTGCCTGCTGGGCGAAGACCCGACCGAGGCGCTCACCATCCTCTCGGGCCTGAGCACCGCGCCCGGCCGCTTCGAGCCAGTGACGGTGCCCGGCAGCCCGGTCATCGGCCTCGTGGACTACGCCCACACGCCCGACGCGCTCGAAAACGTGCTCGAAACACTGCGCCAGATTCGCCGCCCCGACCAGCGCATCATCGCCGTCGTGGGCTGCGGCGGCAACCGAGACGCACAAAAGCGCCCCGTCATGGCCCGCCTCGCCGCCCAGCTCGCCGACCACGTCATCCTGACCGCCGATAATCCGCGCGACGAGGACCCGCTCGACATTCTGACCCAAATGCAAGCCGGCGTACTGGCCCCCGCCGATGCGCGCGTCCAAACCCAGCCCGACCGCCGGGCCGCCATCCGCGCCGCCGTCGCTATGGCCCGACCGGGCGACTTGGTACTCGTGGCAGGCAAAGGCCACGAGACATATCAGGAAATTAAGGGCGTGAAGTATGATTTCGACGACCGGGAAGAATTACGGGCAGCGCTGTCATCAATTATCAATTAACGTTTATCAATTATCAGCTCTCAACTCAACTTTTATAACGCTCAGTATCTCAATTTGAGTAACCATCCTGCGACAGACTCGACATGTTAAAGGAGAAGCAATTGATAATTGCTCATTGATGATTGATAATTGACTTATGCTTTACTACCTTTTCCGCTATCTGCACGAACATTATCACCTGCCGGGCGCGGGCGTGTTTCAGTACACGACTTTTCGCGCCGCGCTCTCGGTCATCGTGTCGCTGCTGATTGCCCAGACGTTTGGGGCCAAGCTCATTCGAGTGTTGCAGCGCAAGCAAGTGGGCGAAAGCATCCGCGACCTCGGCTTGCAGGGACAAATGGAGAAGAAAGGTACCCCCACGATGGGCGGGCTGATTATTTTGCTCGCCATTCTGGTACCGGTGCTGCTCTTCGCTCGGTTGCGCAACATCTACATTATTCTGATGCTACTGAGCACCGTATGGCTGGGGCTGATTGGGTTTCTGGACGACTACATCAAGATTTTTCGCAAAAACAAAGATGGACTAAGCGGGCGCTTCAAAATTCTGGGGCAAGTGGGCCTGGGGCTGACCGTGGGCTGGGTGCTGTTTTACTCGAACGAGGTAACCGTGCGTGAGTATTTATTGCCCAACGGGCAGCTGTCGGCCGTCGATGCGAGCAAGGTTTTTCAGGACGTGCACTTGATGATTACCACGGTGCCGTTCCTGAAAAACAACGAGCTGAATTACGGCGATTTGTTTGCTAACGCGGGCAGCGTATTCCAGGGTCTATACGGACTATTTTACATTCCACTGGTTATTTTTATTATCACGGCCGTGTCGAATGGCGCGAACCTGACCGATGGGCTGGACGGGCTGGCGGCCGGCACATCGGCCATCATTGGCATTACACTGGCCATTTTCGCGTTCGTCAGCGGCAACGCACTACTCGCTGATTACCTGGATGTGATGTTCATTCCCGACTCGGGCGAGCTGGTCGTGTTTTGCACCGCGTTCGTGGGCGCGTGCATCGGTTTTTTATGGTACAACTCGTACCCCGCGCAGGTATTTATGGGCGATACCGGCTCGCTGGCGCTGGGCGGTATTATTGCCGTGCTGGCGCTCATCGTGCGCAAGGAGCTGCTGATTCCGCTGCTGTGCGGCGTGTTTTTAATTGAAGTTTTGTCGGTTACCGTGCAGGTGAGCTGGTTTAAATATACCAAGCGCAAGTACGGCGAAGGGCGGCGGCTGCTGCGCATGTCGCCGCTGCACCACCACTATCAGAAATTAGGCTACCACGAGTCGAAAATTGTGTCGCGGTTTTGGATTGTGGGAATTATGCTGGCGGTGATGACGCTGGTTACGTTGAAATTGCGTTAAAATAGAGCTTTGATAGTAGAACTTAGAGCCTAGACTCTAACCCGACCCATACCCTCAAAAAATCTAAGCTCTACTATCTAAGCTCTAAGCTCTAACACATGAACCTCGTCATCCTCGGAGCAGCGGAATCAGGCGTGGGCGCGGCCTTGCTCGCGCAAGCAAAGGGCTACGGCGTGTTCGTGTCCGATGGCGGGGCCATCAAGCCTGATTATAAGGCCAAGCTTCAAAACGCTGGCATTGAATTCGAAGAAAACCAGCACTCACTAACCCGTATTCTGCAAGCCGACGAGGTAATTAAAAGCCCTGGCATTCCTGAGAAAGCGGCCGTCATACAAGCTATTCGCGCTGAGAATATTCCGGTTATTTCCGAAATTGAGTTTGCCAGCCGGCACACTAGCGCCCGACTTATTGCCATCACCGGCACCAACGGCAAAACCACCACGACGCTGCTAATTCACCACCTGCTTAAATCAGCCGGCCTGAGCGTGGGCCTGGGCGGCAACATCGGGCACTCGTTCGCGGAGCTGGTTATCGCGAACGAATTTGACTACTACGTGCTGGAAGTGAGTAGCTTCCAGCTCGATGACATCCGCGACTTTCACCCCTGGATTGCGCTGCTACTCAACATTACGCCCGACCACCTCGACCGCTACGACTATTCACTGGAAAAATACGCGGCCGCTAAATTTCGCATCGCCGAAAATCTGGGGATGGATGATTATCTGATTTACAACGCCGACGATGCCACCACCGAGCGCTTCCTGACCACGGCATTTATGACGGCGCATGTGCTGCCTTTCAGCCTGCACCGCCGCCATAACTACCACCTGGCGGCTTATTACGAAAGCGAAGATGCACTCCGCCTGCATTTGCCGCGCGAAGACGACCACCCCGACCGGGTGAGCGTGGCCGCGTCGCCGCTCATCGGCCAGCACAACCGCCAAAACCTGGCCGCCGCCATCCTAGCCGCCCGCGTGGCCGGGGCCACGCCCGCCCAAATTGAGGCCGCGCTCGGCAGCTTCCACAACGCCGAACACCGCTTGCAGTTAGTAGCGGATTGGGGCGGTATTCAATTCATCAACGACAGCAAAGCCACCAACGTCGAAGCGACTTGGTACGCGCTCGATGGCCTCAAGCGCCCGCTCGTCTGGATTGCGGGCGGCACCGACAAGGGCAACGACTACGCGAGCCTGCTGCCGCTGGCCGCTGAAAAAGTGCGCGCGCTCATCTGCCTCGGCGTGGACAATACCAAGCTCCGCGCCGCTTTTGAGTCGCTCGTGCCTCACTTTGTCGAAACTCAAAATATGGCAGAAGCCGTGCGGCAAGCCCAGGCGTTGGCCCAGCCCGGCGACGTGGTACTGCTCTCGCCCTGCTGCGCCAGCTTCGACTTATTCAAAAATTACGAAGACCGCGGCCAGCAATTCGCCAAGGCAGTTCAACAATCAGCCGCGTCTGAATCCGCGCAATCTTTTCAATCCGCATAATCCGCGATTCATGGAAACCATCCGTCTCACCTGGCTTCAGCGCAACTTAAAAGGCGACCCTATTCTGTGGGCCATCGTAATTTTACTTTCGGTTATCAGCATCGCCGTGGTTTATTCCGCCACCGGGACGCTGGCCTACAAGCAGGAAATTCGCGGGCACGGCGGCTCGGTCGAAGGCATCGCCCTGAAGCATACCAGCCTGATACTAGCTGGCTTAGGACTGATGTGGCTGGCGCACCGCGTGGACTACCGTCACTATTCGCGCCTGTCGCTTTACGCGTTGCTCGTGTCGGTGCCGCTGCTTATTTACACGTATTTCGCGGGCGGCACCACGTTTAACGATGCTTCGCGCTGGCTCACGATTCCGGTCATTCACCAGACGTTTCAGCCCTCGGATTTGGCTAAGCTGGCCCTGATTGCGCACCTAGCCAGTATGCTCAGCCGGCGGCAGCAGCACTTGCACGACTTCTGGAATACGCTATTTCCGGTCATGCTCTGGATTGGGGTTATTTGCGGGCTGATTATTCTGTCGAATGCTTCGACGGCGGTTTTATTATTTCTGACTTGCCTGCTGCTCATGTTTATCGGCCGGGTGCCGATGCGGCAGATGGTGATAATGGTGGCCATCGGCGTGACGCTCGGCGGGGTGGGCCTCGTGGCCGGGCAGCGCTGGAAAACGGTGCAGTCGCGCATCGAAATTTTCACCGACCCTAATAAAAAACCACCATTTCAGCTGGAGCACTCGTTTATCGCCATCGCCACGGGCGGCCTCACCGGCAAAGGCCCCGGCCGCAGCACCGAGCGCAACATCATGCCCCACCCGTATTCCGACTTTATCTACGCCATTATTATTGAAGAATACGGCATGTTTGGCGGGCTGGTCGTGCTGTTTTTATATCTGGCTTTTTTATATCGAGGACTGAAAACGGTCATGAACAGTCAGGGCGCGTTTGGCGGGCTGCTGTCGGCGGGCTTGTGCTTCAGTCTGGTCTTGCAGGCGATGGTGAATATGGGCGTGGCCGTGGGCCTGGGACCGGTGACGGGCCTGCCGCTGCCGCTGCTGAGCATGGGCGGCACCTCGTTGATTTTCACGGGATTGAGTATCGGTATTATCCTGGCCGTGAGCCGGGGCGAGCGCGAAACCCGCCCGATGGTGGGCGAGCCGGCCGACACGGCGCGCATACCAAGCAAGCGGTCGGCGTACGCCTAATCATCTAGCATTTTTTCACCTTTTCAGTCATGCGAAATTTCGGTTCTATCATCAGCTGCTGGCTGCTGATTTTTGGCTTGGTAATTTGCTCGGCCTGTAGCAAAACGCCCCTCAAGGCCGACGAGTTGAAGTACGTGGGCTCTTGGGAGAGCTCAAATGGCTCGACCTTGGAAATTCTGCCCAACGGGGGCGGCAGCGGCAAAAAGCTGGGTTTCGACGGCAATGTGAGTAGCTCCAAGTCGCTGAGCGGCGCGCAAGTGCTGGTGAAAAGCCCAGTGATTTCGCTCGAAATGATGGGCATGAGCATGGATTACCATGTGAACGCGGAGCCGGCGCAGGTAGACGGTAAAATGCAGATGAGGCTGGATGACATGGACTACGTTAAAATGAATTGAGTACTGCTGTTCTACAGACCGCGGTTGCAACAACCAATTAAAAATCAAAAAAGCATCACCTGAAGACAAATTTGCTTCACCGAGTTTTATGACTTCCCATCCTCCCGCCCCGCTGTCTGACTCGGCCGCCGAAAATTCGGGGCGGCCCTGGCGCGTCATTATTTCCGGGGGCGGCACGGGGGGGCA
>JANXNW010000231.1 GCA_025353905.1 Hymenobacter sp. | reverse complement strand
CATCACCACCAACGGCCCTGTCAACATCACGGCCGGGAAGGACATTACCCTCGCAGCCGGCGAGAACATTACCCTGCAAGCGGGCAAAAACATTACGCTGCAGGCGAATGAGGACATTCGCCTCATCGCTAAAAAGCAGGTGAGCGTGGAGGCTTTGGAGGACGACATTGCCCTGCGGGCGAAGAAAGAGCTGCTGCTCACCGCCATCAGCGGCGACCTCACGCTGGAAGCCGCCGCCAAGAAAACGCTGGTGAAAGCGGCCAATAACATTGAAGTGACCGCCACCGGGTTGGTGAAACTGAACGGCTCTGATGTGAAGCTCAACGGCTAAGGGCCCTTTGCCACGCGCGTCCTATGGCATTCTCCTCTCCTGAAAGTTCACTTCTGAGCCAACCCATGCTGGCCGATGCCCCTCGTACTCCGACCCCGCGGCCCAGTCGGGGAGAGCCGCTGCAACTGCCGGTGCGCCTGATGCTTAGCCCCCTGCCGCAGCCCGTGGCATACACCGCGACCACGCGCTGGGAAGAGCGCCTGGGGAAGGAAGTGAAGCGCACCATCGTGACGAAGCACCTGACGCTCGGCGCTGCGCCGGAGCCGGCTGGCCCCGGCATCGTGCTCACCCTGGCCACGGCCCCACCGGCATTGCGCGGCCCCGACCGGACCCCCACCGAGGAAGTGCTGCTGCTGCTGGCCGGACTCTACCAGCACCTGGTGCTGCGGGTGTCGGCCTCGGGCCGGGTGCTGGCCCTGGCAAACGAAGCCGACATCCGTCGCACGTGGGAAGAAATTAAGGCGGCGCTCGTGGCCCGCTATGGCGATGACGACCCGCTCACGGCTTCGCTCCGCTCGGCCCTCGACGCGCAGCTCTACCTGCCGGGCAGCGTGTTGGCCTCGCTGCGCTACGACTACGCCTACGAGCTGCTGGTGGCCAACCTCTACCAGCAGCGCTTCGAGAGCGAAGCTGGCTACACCCAGCCAAAGGCTTTTCCGCAATTCTTCGCCGGTGCCGACCTGCACTTTCACGAGTGCCTGACGCTGGGCATGCCCACGGCACCCAACCGCGTCACGCTGCACCTGCGGGGCCAACCCGACGAGCAGCGCATCGACCGGCTGGCCGTGGCCGAACAGGTGGCCGCTTTGCTGAGCCTTGGCGCGGAGCAGCAGCCGGCCAACCAACCCGCGGTAGACCCCGCCGGGCTGGAATTCAGCTACTGCGCCACTTACGACGTGGATGCCGCCACCGGCTGGCCGGTAACCGTCGAAGCAGTAGTAAATTGCCGTTATCCCGCGGCGAAGTTTGCCAAAGAATACGACCTAACCATCGAACGCTTATGAGCCAGGCCGGACAACAATACGTGTGCAACGGGGCCGTGTGCCGCTGCGACAAAGGCACCCTGCCCAGCCAGCTGCAAGTGCTGAGCAACCCAACCGTGTACGTGCAGGGCAAGCTCATGGCCACCACCCTCGACAAGCTGTTTCTGCCCTTTGGCACCTGCGCCATGAAGTACAACACGCCCTGCGTGCCAATGCTCATCATGTGGCAGGACTATTTCGATAAGGTGAGCCTGATGACCCCAATGCAGCACCCGCTGCTGGAAAAAAGCACTATCATGTGCGCGCTCGGCGGCAAGGTGAGCATCGTATCGACCTTGCAGATAAAAATTCCGGGGGCACCGCTGCCCGCGCAAGTCGAAGGGCTGCGCACGGCCAGCATGAGCCTGTGCCCGTTGTTGATGACTGATGAACCCGCTACTAACCCTGCTTAAAATATGGCAAACTCAACAATTTATCAGCCCCTTACTAATAACAGCCCCATTCGCAGCGGTGAAGTAGTTGTGGGTGAACCGCCAGTTACCAATAAAAAGGAACTAGTGGATATGAAAGCGTCTATTTTTTTTGATGGAACTACAAATAGTCGCAATAATATTAAAGCGCTGACAACCGGGACTTGGAAGTTGCCTTTAATCAAAATTCCCCTTGTTAATGATAGCTACTACAAGTCTTTTTCTAACATAGCAATAATGGAGTATATGAATATAATTAAAGACGAAGAAAAGGAAGTTTCTGTTTATGTAGAGGGTTCTGGGACGCTGCACGGCTCATCCGACGACTTTGTAACTGGTGGAGGTTTAGGTATAGGTCCCATGGGCATTGAAGCAAAAGTCACCAGGGGAATACTTGATTTAAAGGCTGCTATAGAGGAAGTATTAAAGCATACAGGTAAACACTTGAATCACCTTGAAGTGAATGTTTTCGGGTTTAGTCGCGGTGCAGCTACAGCTCGTTACTTCGTGGCTCGTCGTACGGGGAAATTTTCTTCCGAAAAAGCTTTTCCTGGAATAAGTTTGTGCGAGGCTCTGAACTTGCGTTCAGAAGCCATAGAAATTAACTTCGTTGGGCTTTTTGATACGGTTTCCTCCTACGGGGAAGGCATAGCGAATAGTTCCGAATCTACGGGCATTCAATCACCATTAGCGTTAGTCTCCTCTTTTCAAGATGATGTAAAACAACTCCATTTAGCCATTGGAGGCAAGGCTAATCAAGTCGTGCAACTGGCAGCAGGTGACGAGTATCGGCTTACGTTTGCTCGTACCAACATCGATAGTTCTATCAAAGCAGGAGTAGGCTTCGAGTGCGTTATACCGGGGGCACACGCCGACATTGGTGGCGGAAGTTTAGCCAAAACCACTGAAGTAAGTAATATTTTTTCAAAATACCGAAAAAAATTAATAGAACAAGGCTGGTACGAGGATAATGACAAACAACTTCCGCTCCCCATTCGAATCCCGCAGAGTCCTCATGTGCCGTCACGTGTGCAGGAAATAATACAGGGTAAACGTGAAGGTCTCACAAACAGGTATCAGTACATACCCCTCAAGTTAATGATGGCTTTTGCTAAAGAACACGGAGCAAAATTTAAAGACTTTTCAGGATATTACAAGCTCTTTAGGGTACCCGATGGCAAAACCCGCGACGGCAACATTCCTGAAACCGCTAATGATAAACTACATAATCGTGATTTGACCGCTTTGTATGATATAATGCACAAGCAAGTGTTTGGTAAACTCACTAACAAATTTGAATTACCAAAAGAGTTTTATTGGGTGCGCGGGGCATATTTACACCGCTCAGAAGAAATATCAGGACCAAGCAGCCCAGCGATGCGGCCCAATATTAACAGTAGCGGTGTTCCTGAACGCCAAGTTATTTCCGATTCTATGTAAAGATTTATTCAATGCTAGGTTGTTTCGTACTAAATCGAGCAATACATTGAGCTGAACCGAATCGTTATAAAAAATACCAAACCATATTCTGATGCAGAATTTTCGATTTGCCAAATATCTTCTGTTCATTCTTGAACAAAATAAGGTAAGCGGCTTTTTTTATACTAAGTAATTGATTTTATAGCTATTTATAGCTGCTCATGAAAAATTAATTCTTCTGTCTTTTCATCAGTTTATACGCTGATGTTGTAAGTCAACTTCGGTTCATTATTCTTGCAGGATGAATACCAACTTACTAAATAAGTACAAGCTCTCAGCTGGCCCTTGTGCAGCCAAAGGGTATCCTATGACTATTCATTTTGGAGAATTTACAGGTCACAATGACGAATCTTTTCTCGTACCATGTGGCCATTTTTTAGACGGAAAATGGGGATTGGCAAGCCGAGTGTGGGCTTCTAATAATGAAATGCACCCTGCTCCAACCAGACTGGAAATACTGTACTATTCTTACACGGAAGACAAATTCTATTTAGGACAGTTCATTTTACCTGAAGAGCTAATCCTCAGTTTACTTGAGGAAAATTTTTGGAATCTTGATACAAAATGCACAATTTCTTACTCCAAGTTTACCGTATGCGTGCTACCTGCGGGGATAGTGGTAGTTTGGCTCTCTGGCCCTGGTAAACAAGTGTTCATTGGGCGCTTCCATAGCCACGAGGCAACGGTAGATTTCCATCAATTTTACCCAGATACCAACCGGAATGCCATGTTCCAAGAGAATCGGGCCGCCCTCACCCTAGCCGTGCAAGCCCAAATCACGGCGGGCACCATCAGTGCCCGGCAGTGGGACGAGTACCTAAAAACCTATCCCTGGCAGTTGGCTTTCAACCAGCCCCTGCGACTGACCGGGTACCACATCGTTTTTCTTAACGGCGAGTACACGGATAGCCCCATCACCGCCGACCTGCGGCCGTTTCTCAGCTTTTTGCTGGGGTCTACGCCCAAGCCGATACCCCAGCACTGGTCGCTGTACGTGACCGACGAGGCCGGGCACCGCCATGT
>JANXNW010000210.1 GCA_025353905.1 Hymenobacter sp. | reverse complement strand
AGCTGGGCGCGCTTGAGGCTGGGCACCTGGGTCAGTATCTGGGTCAGCAGCCGGGCCTCGTCGTGGCGCGGGCCGGCCCCGGCCACCGCGTCGAGCGCGTCGAAGAGCTGCAGGAATTTCAAGCCTTCGGTCGAACCCTGGCGGCCGGTGAAGAGCCGAAAGTGCCGCTTCTCCGACTGCGTGAGCGACTGAATCAGCTGAAAAACGGGGTCGGGCGCGCGATTAGACATTGTATTTCAATGAGCAATTAACAATTAGCAATGAGCAATTTAGGTTTGAAATAGGTGGGTTTAGAAATTCCAGCGGCGGGCAAAAGTCGTTTGGGCGCGATGGTAGGGCGCGGACTACTTGCGACCTCTTAACCGGCCCGACTTATGAGCACCGACCGCATTCAGATATTCGATACCACGCTGCGCGACGGCGAGCAGGTGCCGGGCTGCAAGCTAAACCAGGCCGAGAAGCTCACCATCGCCCGGCAGCTCGAAGCGCTGGGCGTGGACGTCATCGAGGCCGGCTTTCCGGCTTCGAGTCCGGGCGATTTTGCCGCCGTGCGGGCTATCGCCGCCCAAACCCGCGAGGCCACCGTGTGCGGCCTCACGCGGGCCGTCGAGCACGACATCCGCACGGCGGCCGAGGCCCTGCGCGGGGCCGCCCGGCCGCGCCTGCACACCGGCATCGGCACCTCGGCCCTGCACCTCAACTTCAAGCTGCACCTCAGCCCCGACCAGGCCCTGGAGCGCGCCGTGGCCGCCGTGCGCCTGGCCAAAAGCTTCGTCGAGGATGTCGAGTTTTACGCCGAGGATGCCGGCCGCACCGACAACGAATACCTTGCCCGCGTCTGCGAGGCAGTGCTGAAAGCTGGAGCTACCGTGCTCAACATTCCCGACACGACCGGCTACTGCCTGCCCCAGGAGTACGGGGCCAAAATTAAGTATCTCGCTGATAACGTGCGCGGTATCGAGCGCGCCACGCTCTCCACTCACTGCCACAACGACCTGGGCCTGGCCACGGCCAACTCCATCGCGGGGGTGATGAACGGCGCGCGCCAGATTGAATGCACCCTCAACGGCGTGGGCGAGCGGGCCGGCAACACGGCCCTCGAAGAAGTGGTGATGATTCTGCGCCAGCACCCCTACCTGGGCCTCGACACCGGCATCAACGCCCGCCTGCTGGCCGAAACCTCGGCCCTCGTCTCGCACCTGATGTGCATGCCCGTGCAAGCCAACAAGGCCATCGTCGGGGCCAACGCCTTCGCCCACAGCTCGGGCATCCACCAGGATGGCATCATCAAGCACCGCGAAACCTACGAAATCATCAACCCGCACGACGTGGGCGTGGCCGATTCGAGCATTGTGCTCACCGCCCGCTCCGGCCGCGCCGCGCTGGCCTACCGCCTCCAGAAAATCGGCTACGACCTGGAGAAACCTGCCCTAAACGCGGCATACGCTAGTTTTTTACAGCTCGCCGACCGTCAGCGGGAGGTAGTGAACGAGGATTTGCACCGGCTGATGGAGGAGGTCAAAGTGCTGGCTTAACGTTGCGCCCCACGTCAGACGAGCCGCCAACCTGCCTCACAATCATACCCAACAACGCCCAAGCGGACAGCCGACTCAACCCCGGCAGCCCGCCCCACCGCCCCCAATTGCTCATTGATAATTGCTCATTGATAATTGATTCATGTCTCGCACCTTAGTCGATAAAATCTGGGATGCCCACGTCGTGCGCACCGTCGCGGGCGGGCCGGACGCGGTGTACATCGACCGGCACCTGATTCACGAAGTGACCAGCCCGCAGGCGTTTGACGAGCTGGCGGCGCGCGGGCTGGCGGTGTTCCGGCCGGCGCAAACGCTGGCCACGGCCGACCACAACGTGCCCACGCTCAATCAGCACCTGCCCATTCAGGAGCCGCGCTCGCGCTCCCAGGTCGATAAGCTGACCGAGAATTGCGCCCGGTTTGGGGTCGAGCTGTACGGGCTGGGCCACGCCCGGCAGGGCATCGTGCACGTCATCGGGCCGGAGCTGGGGTTGACGCTGCCGGGCACGACCATCGTCTGCGGCGACTCGCACACCAGCACCCACGGCGCACTCGGGGCGCTGGCCTTCGGCATCGGCACGAGCCAGGTGGCCCAGGTGATGGCCGCCCAATGCCTGCTGCTGAGCCGCCCGAAGCGGATGCGCATCACGGTGGACGGCGCGCTGCGGCCCGGCACCACGGCCAAAGACCTGATTCTGTACGTGATAAGCCAGCTCGGTACCGGCGGGGCCACCGGGCACTTCGTCGAATACGCCGGCGCGGCCGTGCGCAACCTAAGCGTCGAAGCCCGCATGACGGTCTGCAACATGAGCATCGAGATGGGCGCGCGCGGCGGCCTCATCGCCCCCGATGCCGCCACGCTGGCTTACGTGCAGGGCCGGCCCTTCGCCCCCGTCGGCCCCGACTGGGACCGCGCCGCCGTGTACTGGCAAACGCTGTTTTCGGACGAGGACGCGGTGTTCGACCAGGAACACCACTTCGACGCGGGCCAGATTCCGCCCATGATAACCTACGGCACCAACCCCGGCATGGGCATGGCGCTCGGCGGCCGCATCCCAACCGAGGTGCCGGCGAGCGAAGCCGAAAGCTTCGACAAGGCGCTGGCGTACATGGGCTTCGAGCGGGGCGAGTCGCTGCTGGGCCGGCAGATTGACTACGTGTTCATCGGCTCCTGCACCAACGCGCGCATCGAGGATTTGCGGGCCGTGGCGGCCTACGTGCGGGGCAAGCGCAAGGCCGCCCACGTAGCCGCGTTCGTCGTGCCCGGCTCGCAGCAAGTGGCCCAGCAAGCCCGCGCCGAGGGCTTGGCCCAGATTCTGACCGAGGCCGGCTTCGAGCTGCGCGAACCCGGTTGCAGCGCCTGCCTGGCCATGAATGAGGACAAAATCCCCGCCGGAGCCTACTGCGTGGCCACGTCCAACCGCAACTTCGAAGGCCGCCAGGGACCCGGCGCGCGCACCCTACTGGCGAGCCCGCTGGTGGCCGCCATGACGGCCGTGCACGGCCGGCTGGTTGATGTAACACCAAGCTCCAGCTTGGTGACCCACCAGGGGTAACTCACCAATGCTTATTTAACGATTCACCAAGCTGGGGCTTGGTGTTACGACAATGGAAAAATTCCAAACCCTGACTTCCACGGCCGTACCGCTGCCGCTCGAAAACATTGACACCGACCAGATTATCCCGGCGCGCTTCCTCAAGGCGACTACGCGGGAGGGCTTCGGCGAGAACCTGTTTCGCGACTGGCGCTACGACGCGGGCGGCGCGCCCCAGCCGGAATTCGTGCTCAACGACGCGCGCTACGGCGGGCAGGTGCTGGTGGCGGGCAAAAACTTCGGCTGCGGCTCCTCGCGCGAGCACGCCGCCTGGGCGCTCTACGATGCCGGTTTTCGGGCGGTGGTGTCGAGCTATTTCGCCGATATTTTTCGGGGTAACGCGCTCAACACCGGGCTGCTGCCGGTGGCGGTGAGCGACGAAACCCTGGCCCGGCTGCTGGCCGCCATTACGGCCGAACCGGGCTTGGAATTGCTGATTGACCTGCCCAGCCAGTCGCTGACCGTGCCGGCCTGGGGCGAAGCGTTTGGGTTCGACCTCGACCCTTACAAAAAAGAGTGCCTGCTGAACGGCTACGACGACCTCGATTATTTACTCAACCTAAAACCGGCCATCGCGGCCTACGAAAAACAGCGCGCCTGGACATGGTAACCAAGAATATTGTAGTGCTGACCGGCGACGGCATCGGCCCCGAAGTATGCCGGCAGGCCGTGCGCGTGCTCGAAGCCGTGGCCGAGCGCTGCGGCCACAACTTCCGCTTCACCGCCCACCCGATGGGGGCCTGCGCTATCGAAACCACCGGCAACCCGCTGCCCGAGAGCACCCTCGCCGCCTGCCGCGCCGCCGATGCCGTGCTACTCGGGGCCATCGGCGACCCGAAATACGACAACGACCCTACCGCCCCGGTGCGCCCCGAGCAAGGGCTGCTGCGCCTGCGCCAGGAGCTGGGCTTGTTTGCCAATATCCGGCCCGTAGTGGCGTATCCGAGCCTGCTGAAGCATTCGCCGTTGCGGGCCGAGCGCATCGAAGGGACAGACTTACTCATTTTTCGGGAGCTGACCGGGGGCATTTACTTCGGGGCGAAGGGGCGCGACGAGCACGGCGGGGCCTACGACCATTGCGTGTATTCGCGGGCCGAGATTGAGCGCGTCGCTCACCTGGCTTTCGCGGCGGCGGGCACCCGGCGCAATCAGCTCACGCTCATCGACAAAGCCAACGTGCTCGAAACGTCCCGGCTCTGGCGCGAGGTGGTGCGCGAGCTGGCCCCCGCCTACCCCGCCGTAGCCGTGGACTACCTCTTCGTGGACAACGCGGCCATGCAGATTATCATGAACCCCCGGCAGTTCGACGTGATTCTGACCGAGAACATGTTCGGCGACATCATTTCCGACGAGGCTTCGGTAATCGCCGGCTCGCTCGGGCTGCTGCCCTCGGCCTCGCTCGGGGCGGGCGTGTGTCTGTTCGAGCCGGTGCACGGCTCCTACCCGCAAGCCACCGGCCTCGGCATCGCCAACCCGCTGGCCACCATCCTCTCGGCCGCCATGCTGCTGGAGCATTTGGGCCTGGTTGAAGAAGCCGCCCTGGTGCGCGAGGGCGTGGAAGAAGCCCTAACCAACAACATCCTGACCCCCGAGCTGAACCCCAAAGCGCCCTACACCACCGAGCAGGTCGGCAGCTACGTCGCCTTCTGGGTACGCGATTCCGGCGAGCAGCAGTGGAGCGCGAGCAACGCGGCGATTGGGGCGAGCACGATAATTTAAGTAGGACGCAGCCTTTGCTGCGTCAAGTGTGGGACGCAGCAAAGGTTGCGTCAGGCACCCGCGCCGAAGAAACTAGGCAACGACTGACGCAGCAAAGGCTGCGTCCCACCTCCCATGACCCTCAATAAATACAGCCAGCTCTACACCCAGGACGACAGCCTGCCGGCCGCCCAAGCCATGCTCATCGGCGCGGGCCTGAGCGAGGCCGACTTGCGCAAGCCGTTCGTGGGCATCTGCTCGACGGGCTTCGAGGGCAATACGTGCAACATGCACCTCGACGGGCTGGCCGCTGAAGTGAAGCGCGGTGTGCAGGCGCAGGGGCTGGTGGGACTGCGCTTCAACACCATCGGCGTGAGCGATGGCATCACCAACGGCAACGACGGGATGCGGTTTTCGCTGGTTTCGCGGGAGATAATTGCCGACTCGATTGAGGCCATGGCCGGGGCGCACCGCTACGACGCGCTGGCCTGCGTGGTGGGCTGCGACAAGAATATGCCGGGCGCGCTCATGGCCCTGGCGCGCCTCAACCGGCCGGGGCTGATTGTGTATGGCGGCACCATTCGCGGGGGCGAGTACCAGGGCCGGCAGCTCAACATCGTCTCGTGCTTCGAGGCGTATGGGCAAAAAGTAAATGGCCAGATTTCGGAAGAAGAATACCGGGGCATTATTCGCAACGCGTGTCCGGGGCCGGGGGCCTGCGGGGGCATGTACACGGCCAATACGATGGCCGCCGCCATCGAGGCGCTGGGAATGAGCGTACCGTTTTCGTCATCGGCCCCGGCCGAAAGCGCCGCCAAAACCCAGGAGTGCCTCGATGCCGGCCGCTACCTGCGCCGCCTGCTGGAACTCGACCTCAAGCCCCGCGATATCCTCACGCGGGCCGCGTTCGAGAACGCGCTGGTGGTCGTAACGGCCCTGGGCGGCTCCACGAACGCCGTGCTGCACCTCATCGCCATCGCCGACGCGGCCGGGGTGCGCCTCACGATGGAGGACTTCCAGGCCGTGAGCAACCGCGTGCCGGTACTGGCCGACCTCAAGCCCAGCGGCAAATATCTGATGGAGGATTTGTCGCGGGTGGGCGGCGTGCCGGCCGTGCTGCGGACGCTGCTCGATTACGGACTGCTCGACGGAAGCCCGCTGACCGTGACCGGTCAAACGCTGGCCGACAACCTGGCCACCGTGCGCCCACTCGGCCCCGAGCAGGACGTGCTGCGGGCCCTCGACCGGCCCCTGAAACCCGACGGGCACATTCAGGTGCTCTACGGCAACCTGGCCCCGCGCGGGGCGGTGGCCAAAATCAGCGGCCAGGAAGGGCTGCGCTTCACCGGCCCGGCCATCGTCTTCGACTCGGAAGCGGCCGTGAACGAGGGCATCGCGGCGCGCCAGATTCAGGCCGGGCAGGTGGTCGTCATTCGCTACGTGGGGCCGAAGGGCGGGCCGGGGATGCCGGAAATGCTCAAGCCCACAGCCGCGCTCATGGGCGCGGGGCTGGGCGACAAGGTGGCCCTGATTACAGACGGGCGCTTTTCGGGCGGCACCCACGGCTTCGTGGTCGGCCACGTGTGCCCCGAAGCCTACGACGGCGGCCCGCTGGCGCTGGTCGAGAACGGCGACCGCATCGTGCTCGATGCCGAGCGCAACACGATTGACGTGGACATCAGCGCCGAAGAGCTGGCCGCCCGCCGCGCCCGCTGGCAGCGCCCGCCGCTGCCCACGTACCGCGGGGTGCTGGGCAAGTACATCCGCGCCGTGAGCGATGCCAGCCACGGCTGCATCACGGATTCGGGGGAGACGGGGGTGGCGGGGGAAACGGTGGCAGAATTAATGTATAACGGCTCGTCGCTCGTGTGGCCTCACGGGACCCCTTTGGGGCCGGCCCCCTCTCCTTCAGAGAGGGGGAGCCGAGGCGTAGGGGAAGAAGTTGTGCGGGTAGGTGGGTAGAAGTTACCTCCCAAACTTCCACCCCCCTGCCCTTCTACCCCAAGTCGTCCGGCTCTCCCTCTCTGAAGGAGAGGGGGCCGGCCCCAAAGGGGTCCCGTGAGGCCACACGAGCGGCGAGCCTGCTTACTGACTTCAAAGCTGAAATATCTTCCAACCCATGCACCCAACCCCAACCTTGCTCACTGCCCCAGCCCCGACCGCCGCGCCGCCTGCCCCCCAGGTGAGCGGCGCGACGGCCTTGCTGCGCGGCCTCGTGGCCGAGGGCGTGGACACGCTATTTGGCTATCCGGGTGGGGCAATTATCCCGATTTACGACGCGCTGTACGACTTTCAGCAAGAGCTGAAGCATGTGCTGGTGCGCCACGAGCAGGGCGGGATTCACGCCGCGCAGGGCTACGCGCGCGCTTCGGGGCGGCTGGGCGTGGTGCTGGCCACGAGCGGGCCGGGGGCGACCAACCTTGTGACGGGCCTGGCCGACGCGCTCATCGACAGTACGCCGCTCGTGTGCATTACGGGGCAGGTGTTCGCGCATTTGCTGGGCACCGACGCGTTTCAGGAAATTGACGTGCTCAACATCACCACGCCCGTCACGAAGTGGAACCACCAGGTGACGCGGGCCGAGGAAATTCCGGAGGCGCTGGCCAAAGCTTGCTACCTGGCCCGCAGCGGCCGGCCGGGACCGGTGCTGCTCGACATCACCAAGAACGCTCAATTACAGCTTTTTGACGCGCCCGCCTACCGGCCCTGTACCCACGTGCGCTCGTATCGGCCGGCCCCGGTGGTGCGGCCCGATTACGTGGCGCGGGCGGCCGAGCTAATCAATCAGGCCGAGCGGCCCTTCGTGCTCTGGGGGCAGGGCGTGGTGCTGGGCGGGGCCGAAGCTGAGTTTCGGGCCTTCATCGAAAAAAGCGGCATCCCAGCGGCCTGGACGATACTCGGGGCGGGCGCGCTGCCCACCGACCACCCGCTCAACGTAGGCATGCTGGGCATGCACGGCAACTACGGCCCCAACGTGCTCACCAACGAGTGCGACGTGCTCATCGCCGTCGGCATGCGCTTCGACGACCGCGTGACGGGCCGCCTCGACAAGTACGCCCGGCAGGCGCAGGTCGTGCACCTCGACATCGACCCCACCGAAATCGACAAGAACGTGCCGGCTACGGTGCCCGTCTGGGGCGATTGCAAAGAGACGCTGCCGCTGCTCACGGCGCTGGTCGAGGCCCG
>JANXNW010000197.1 GCA_025353905.1 Hymenobacter sp. | reverse complement strand
TTGATTTCGGTCGTGAACGCGTGCCGCCCCAGCTCAAAGCGCGGCGCGTCGAATTTATCGGCCAAGTAATCGGCCACCATGAAGCCGATGTTGTGGCGCGTGTCGGCGTATTCGGGGCCGATATTACCCAGGGCGAGAACTACGAAAAGCACGGACAAGCGCGAATTTTAAGGATTTTCACGAATTTTTTGAACGGTAATTTAATGCCACAAAAAAGCCGCTTTTTGAAGAGCGGCTTTTGAGTTTATCTATAACCGAATGAGGCAAAGACAATAGCGTGGTGCACGAAATCCGTGAAATCCGCTAAAATCCGCGCTCATCCGTGCTCTTATTTGGCTGCCACCAGCTCGCTCTTCAGCGCGCGCGGCACGGTCACGGTAGCCACCGGAGCCTGCGGATTGGTCAGGATAATGAATTTATCAGCCTTCGCCGCGCCCACTTTGATGGACTTACCCAGCTCCAGCGTGCTGATGTCCAGCTCCACGAAATCAGGCAGGTTTTCGGGCAGCGCTTTCACTTTCACTTTGCGCAGCTTCGAGGCCAGTTTGCCACCGGCCAATACGCCCGGCGACACGCCGATGTATTTAACGGGGATGTCCATCTTCACTTCTTTGCCCTCGGCCAGTTCGAGGAAGTCTACGTGCAGCAGCATCTCGTTCACGGGGTGAAACTGAGCTTCCTGCACGATGGCGCGGCGCTGGTCACCCTCAATGTTCAAGTCCACGATGTGGGCTTCGGGGGTGTACAGCAATTCGCGGAACAGGATGGCGGGCACCGAAAAATGCACCGTACCCGCGCCGCCGTACAGCACGCACGGCACTTGCGCGTCGAGGCGCAGCGCTTTGGCGTCCGTCTTGCCGAGATTCGCTCTTTTAAACCCTACAATCTCCAGGCTTTTCATAAAAGAAGTTGGTTTGGAATGAATTACCGCCCGCGGCACCTTTGCCGAAACGGGCCGCAAAGGTACGGCTTTCAGCAGGGCTATCCAACACGGGGGCGAGTTTTAGCTCAAACGGCGTATGTGGCACCCCGGCACCCTAGCAGCCAGCAGGCGCTCCGAGCCGGGGCCAGATGGGTGTCGGCTCAGTTCGGGGTTGGTTCAGCCCTACGAGGCGGGCGGCAGCGCAATCAGCACCGGCCGTTGCTGCTGATGCCACACCCGGTGCTGCCGCAACGGAGTCGTCAGGGCGTATTTGCCCGTGGTCGGGTCGAGAGCCAGCACCACTATCTCGCAGTTTTTGGGGTTGGCCAGCGCCTCAAACTCCTCCACCGTGAAGTGAAACCAGCGCATCAAAAACATGCGCAGCGACAGCCCGTGCGTCACAAGTACCACGTTTTGGGGGTAGTCGGGCTTGTCGAAATCGCGGTACAGCGTCCCCAGAAAATCGCTCACCCGGTCGTACACGTCGGCCGCCGACTCGCCATCGGGAATGCGGTAGTAGAATGTGCCGAATGCGTCGCGGGCGGCGGACGTGGCGGCGCATTCGGCCTCGGTTCGCAGGTGGCCCCAGTCCTGTTCGCGCAGGCGCGGCTCCTCGCGCCAGCGGTACTGGGCCGGCGGCAGGTGCGCCACCAAGCCCTCAAACGTCATGCGGGTGCGCCAGAGCGGCGACACATAAAAGAATACGGACTCCGCGCCCACGAGCTGCCCCAGCGCCTCGCCCGCCTGTTCGGCCTGCACCCGCCCGGTGGCGGTTAGCTCAAGCGTATAATCGGGCTTCTCGACGTACACCGCCTGATTGACGTTGCCCTCGGACTCGCCGTGCCGGATGAGAATAATGCGTTGCGGCTTCATAAGATAAGGATTCTACACAAACAGCGAGCTGATGCTCTCGTGCGTGACCACGTTGCGAATGGCCGCCGCGAAGAGCGGAGCCAGCGACATGACCCGCACCTTATCGTTGGCCTCGCGCAGCGGAATCGTGTCGGTCGTAATCAATTCCGTCAGCACTGAGGCGCGGATGCGGGCGTGGGCCGGGCCGCTCAGCAACGGGTGCGTGACGACGGCCCGCACCGAGCGCGCGCCGCGCTCCATCACCAGCTCAGCGGCTTTGCAGATGGTGCCGGCCGTGTCCACCATGTCGTCCACGAAGACGACATCCATGCCCTTCACGTCGCCGATTACCTGCATCGAGGCGATTTCGTTGGCCCGCAGGCGGGTTTTGTCGCAGACCACGATTTCGGCCCCGAATTTTTTGGCGAAGGCGCGCGTGCGCACCACGCCGCCGACATCGGGCGAAGCGAAAATCAGGTTTTCGAGGTTCAGCGACTTGATGTAGGGGGCCGTCACGGTGGCCCCGTCGAGGTGGTCCACCGGGATGTCGAAGAAGCCCTGAATCTGGCCTGCGTGCAGGTCGCAGGTCATGAGCCGGTCGGTGCCCACGCTCTGGATGATGTTGGCAATGACTTTGGCCCCGATGCTCACGCGGGGCTTGTCCTTGCGGTCTTGCCGGGCATAGCCCATGTAGGGCATCACGATATTGACCTTGTGAGCCGAGGCGCGTTTGGCCGCATCGACCATGAGCATGAGCTCCATCAGGTTTTCGGAGGGCGGAAACGTGCTCTGAATCAGGAACACCTCGCAGCCGCGGACGCTCTCCTCGAAGCACGGCCCCAGCTCGTTATCGGCGAAGCGCTGCAAAGACAATTCGCCCAGCGGCTGGCCGAAAGCGGCGGCAATGTCGTGGCCCAGGGCCTGGGAGGCGCTGCCGGCGAAGAGTTTAACGATGGGTTCCATAGGACCGCAGATGCTAACTGATTTAACTGATTGAACGGATGATGCGGCCGCTGGCCGCTGGCCTGGGGTGTTGGTTTTGCAGCTTGGTGGGGTGGGAAACGCGAAAGGCGCTGACTAGCTCCCGATTGGGAGCAGCCAGCGCCTTTGCGAAAAGAGTCGAGCGGTGTCGTCGTTGTCCGACCAGGGCTCGAACCTGGACTTTCTTGAATCAAAATCAAGCGTGTTGCCAGTTACACCATCGGACAGATTCCCGGCGGGCGCTTGCCCTTCGGGGCTGCAAAGGTACGACGGCCAGAATACGAGGCAAGTGGTGAGGAAGAAAATTTTTGGGGCGTGGGACGCAGCCTTCGCTGCGTCAAGCCGATGTAGGATGCAGCCTTTGCTGCGTCAATTGAAGAAACGGGACGGCTGGCGCACGACGCCTGACGCAGCAAAGGCTGCGTCCCACGCTTTGAAAAGCCCGCCCTTGCCCGTACTTTTGCACCCTCAAAACCGCATCTACTCCTTAAAAAGACTCAAATGGCGAATTCGGGCAAAATCACCCAGGTTATCGGCCCCGTGGTGGACGTAAGCTTCGCGGGCGAGGGCGACCTTCCCAACATCTTCGACGCGCTCGAAGTCACCAAAGACAACGGCCAGGTGGTCGTGCTCGAAACCCAGCAGCACCTGGGCGAAGACCGGGTCCGCACCATCGCCATGGACTCGACTGAGGGCCTGACCCGCGGCGCGCTGGTGCGCAGCCTCGGCGCGCCCATTTCGATGCCCACCGGCGACGGCGTGAAAGGCCGCCTGTTCAACGTTATTGGTCAGGCCATTGACGGCATTCCGCAGCCCACGAGCGAAACCCGCCTCTCGATTCACCGCAGCGCGCCGGCGTTCGAGGAATTGGCCACTTCGTCGGAAGTGTTTTTTACGGGCATTAAAGTGATTGACTTGCTGGCTCCTTACGTGAAGGGCGGCAAAATCGGGTTGTTCGGCGGGGCCGGCGTGGGCAAGACGGTGCTTATTCAGGAGTTGATTAACAACGTGGCCAAAGCCTACGAGGGCTTGTCGGTGTTTGCCGGCGTGGGCGAGCGCACCCGCGAGGGCAACGACTTGCTGCGCGAGTTCATCGAAGCCAACATCATTCGCTACGGCGACGCGTTCAAGCACTCGATGGAAGAGGGCGGCTGGGACTTGTCAAAAGTCGATATGGAGGAGATGGTCAAGTCGCAGGCCACGCTCGTGTTCGGGCAGATGAACGAGCCGCCCGGAGCGCGCGCCCGCGTGGCCTTGTCGGGCCTGACCATCGCCGAGAGCTTCCGCGACGGCGACGGCACGGGGGCCGGCCGCGACATTCTATTCTTTATCGACAACATCTTCCGCTTCACCCAGGCGGGTTCGGAAGTGTCGGCGCTGCTAGGGCGGATGCCCTCGGCCGTGGGCTACCAACCCACGCTGGCCACCGAAATGGGGGCCATGCAGGAGCGCATCACTTCGACCAAGCGCGGCTCGATTACCTCGGTGCAGGCCGTGTATGTGCCGGCCGATGACCTGACCGACCCGGCCCCGGCCAACACGTTTGCTCACCTCGATGCCACGACCGTGCTGAGCCGCAAAATCGCCGAGTTGGGCATCTACCCCGCCGTGGACCCGCTCGACTCGACCTCGCGCATTCTCTCGGCCGACATTCTTGGCGACGAGCACTATAACACGGCTCAGCGGGTGAAGGAAATCCTGCAACGCTACAAGGAATTGCAGGATATTATCGCCATCCTGGGCATGGACGAGCTGAGCGAGGAAGACAAGCAGACCGTAAACCGCGCCCGCCGGGTGCAGCGCTTCCTCTCGCAGCCCTTCTTCGTGGCCGAGCAGTTTACCGGCCTCAAAGGGGTGCTGGTGGACATCAAAGACACGATTCGCGGCTTCAACGAAATCATCGACGGCAAGTACGACCATCTGCCCGAGTCGGCCTTCAACCTCGTCGGCAACATCGAGGATGCCGTGGCCAAGGGCGAGCGCTTGATGGCGGAAGCCCAGTAATTTAGTGCTTGGTGCCTAGTGCTTGGGCTGTTCAACGGTTTCAGAGCACCAAGCGCCAAGCACCAAGCTCCAAAATTTATGCAACTAGAAATCATCACGCCTGACCGTAAGGTGTTCGCGGGCGAAGCCAGCTCGGTGCGGTTTCCGGGTTTGGACGGGCAGTTTGAAGTGCTCGACAACCACGCCCCGCTCATCGCGGCGCTCGCCGTGGGCGATGTCGTGGTGACGGGCGCGGGCGGTGGCACGTTTCACATCGGTGGCGGCACCGTCGAGGTGTTGCGCAACAAGGTTATCGTGCTCGCTGAGTCGGCTTCGGCCTGAGTTTGCAGTAAGGCTCAGACAGTCAGCGGAAATTTTTTTGGAAAACTCCCGCTTGCGTTTCGACGCGGGCGGGAGTTTTGCGTTTAAGGCACTGCGCTGAGCGAAGCCGTATTGGCTCAACGTCCGCCCGGCACCTGCCTGGGGCTTGCCGGGTTGGCGGCCAGACGCTACTTTTAATTTCATAACGCGCTATTTTACATGGAAACCACGCTCACTCAGGCCCCTGAACACGCCGACGCGACGCATCACCACGAGCACCATCACCACGCGACGGTGCCGCCGGCGGATGAGAATATCTACTCGCCCCACCAGCGGCACCTGTTGCTCATCGTGTCGCTGGTGGCGCTCTCGGCCATTATCCTGTTCGGGCTGCTGAGCTACCTGACGGCTTTTCTGGGCGCGGGTATTTTGTACGTGGTGCTGCGGCCCTGGTTTACGGCCCTCGTGCACAAGCGCGGCTGGAACCGCACGCTCGTGACCGTGCTGCTGCTGCTGCTGTCGGTGGTGGTGCTCATCGTGCCGTTCTACATGCTCACGACGCTGCTCATCGAGCGGCTGGTGAATTTTGCCCGCAATACCGACCAGATTCTGGCCGTCATTCACCGCGTCGAAAACCTGACCAATTTCAAGGTAACTGACCCGGCCAACACCCGTCAGCTGCTGGAGCAGGGCGCAAGTAAGGTCACCGGTTGGCTGCCGTCGCTGGCCAGCGGGCTGATTCAGTTTATTGCCGTGGTGGGCCTGATGCTGTTTACGCTCTACTTCATGTTCAGCCAGGAGGAGGCGTTTCTTAACGGTATGCACCGCTACCTGCCCTTCCGCGAGAAAACGCAGGACGAGCTGAGCGACTCGCTCAAAAACAACGTCAATGCCAACGTGCTCGGGCAGGGTGTGCTGGTACTTGTGCAGGGCATCATCACGGGCATCACGCTGTGGATTTTCCAGGTGCCGGACCCTATTTTCTGGGGGTTGGTGACGGTATTCGTCTCGTTCGTGCCCGTGCTCGGTACGCCCGTCATCTGGATTCCGGCCGCCATTTACCAGTTCGCTCAAGGGCATTCGGCGCAAGGCATCGGTATTCTGGCCGTGGGAGCCATCGTCATCACCAACGTGGACAACCTCTTGCGCATCTACCTGGGCAAGAAGATGGGCGACATTCACCCCTGGATTACGCTGGTCGGCATCGTGGGCGGGGTCGAGGTATTCGGCATCGTGGGCCTGGTTATCGGGCCGTTGCTGCTCTCCTATTTCATCGTGCTGATGCGCGTGTTTGAGCGCGAAAACCGGGTCGTGGCCAAGCACACGACTACCTCACACTCCTCCGTGGCGACGCTCAGCGACGGGGTGGGAGCGAAGAGCCACTAAGCGATGTGCAATTATCAAGGAGCAATATGCTTAGTGAGTGAGGGGCGACTTTACCTTTGCCAACATCGTTCATGAGCATTGTTCACTGATAATTGCTCATTGCTCATTGAAATGGACCTGCATCCCAAAGTAACTCCCATCTACCAAACCTCGGTCTTTAAATTCGGCTCGCTGGCCGAACTGGACGAATACTACACGGCCCCTGACCGGGGCGGGCGCTACGGCTACTCGCGCTCCGAGCACCCGAACTCGGAAGAGTTCGTGGCCGAAGTGGCGAAGCTGGAAGGCGCAGCTGGCGGCGGCGTGGCCACTGGCGCGGGCCTGGCCGGGCTGCTGGCCGCCGTGCTGAGCACCTGCCGCGCTGGCGACCACATTCTGTGTCCGGCTGAGCTGTACGGCGGCTCGGTGGTGCTGCTCACGCAGGAAATGAGCCGCTTGGGCATCGAGACGAGCTACGTGCCGCTGGCCGAGCTGTACGATTTAGGTAAGCATCGCCGCCCGAACACGAAGTTCGTGCTGGCCGAAGTGCTCAGCAACCCGCTGCTCACCGTGCTCGACGGGCCGCGCCTGGCCCGCGCCTGCCAGCAGCAGGGCGTACTGCTGCTGATTGACTCGTCGTTTACTTCGCCCATCCTCACGCGGCCGCTGAGCTGGGGGGCCGATATGGTCTGGCATTCGGCCACCAAGTACCTGGCCGGCCACTCCGACGTAACGGCCGGCGTAGTCGTGGCCCGCGACCCGGCCCTAGGCCGCCGCCTGGCACAGGTGGCCGGCAGCCTGGGTCTCATGTTGGCTCCACTCGAAAGCTTCCTGGCCCGCCGCAGCCTGCACACGCTGCGTCTGCGAATGCGGCAGCACTCTGAGAATGGGCTGGCCGTGGCCCAAATGCTGGCCGCCCATCCGGCCGTGGGGCAGGTGTTTTATCCTGGCCTTGCCACCCACCCCGGCCACGAGTTGGCGGCGGCGCAGCTACTGGATGGCTTGTTTGGTGGTATGATGAGCATCCGACTGGCCAACGACTCAGCGGCGGCAGCCGATGCGTTCATTCAAAAAACCCGGTTGTTCCCCTTCGCGCCCTCGCTGGCGGGCGTGGCCTCGTCGTGCTCGTACCCGGCCGCCACTTCGCACCGCGGCCTGAGTCCGGCGCAGCGGCAGGCGCTGGGCATCACGCCCGGCGTGTTGCGGCTCAGCGTCGGCATTGAGGACGCCGGCGAGCTGCTCGCCGATTTAAGGCAGGCGCTGAGCTAGGCCAGGGGTCAGCCCCCGGAGTTGTTTCATGGGGCGATGCAGGTCACACTCCCCGGGCTCGGAGCTGAACCGACTGTCTTTAATTCGTTCAGGGTTTTACTATCAAGTTGGTCTCCTAAATCTTTGCTGAGAACTCTTGAAAATATCTCTGCGCCCCGTTTATTCAGATGTTGGGAGTTGTAGTAATATTTTTGGGACTTGCTCAGATAATAAAGCTTGTGCGGATTAATTGGTGAGTTTCGCGCGCTCGTGGGCGAGATAGGCGCGGTGTGGACTTCGGACGCGCAGCTTGTGCAGCCCGCAGGCCACCACCAGGACGATGTCGCGCACCCAATCGCCGCGCAAGCGCAGCTTATCGCCGACCAGGTGCAAGCGTTTGATGCCGCTGTGGACGTGTTCAATGACGACCCGCAACGGACTGAGCAGCTAGTTGTATAGCAACTGCGAAAACGTCAGCTCGCCCTTTGGCGGCTTCTTGTGGGGCATCTCCACCAACACCCCTGGCGGGCGGTGGCCGAGCAAGCCCAGGTCCTGCCGCAGCACACTGCCGGCGGGCAGGCAGAGCGGGTACTCGTCGGCCACTTTTTTGTCATGCACCCGCCCGGACTCGGTGGGCGAGAGGTAGTGCAGGTACTGCGTATCGTCGCACAAGGTGATGTTTTTCAGGGCGTGCACTTTTTTTTGGCGCTGTATTCCTGCTGCTGCCCGTCCCAGTCGCTGTTACGCGGGATGCCGCGCTCCACGCCGTCGCAGGTGAAGACCTTGTCGGGGTGCGCGGCCAGGCGCTGGGCCAGTTGCGCCCCGTCGCGTATAGGCAGCAGGTGGCGGGCGGCCAGCGTCTGGTTGAGCACGTCCAACAAGGGGCCGGCCAGGCGGCTGACGCGGGTCTGCGAGATACCGAAGCTGGCGGCCTGATGCTGCTGCAACAAATTGGTTTTGAGATAGGTCAGCAAAAAAAATAACTTCGTATCGGTGCCCGCTAAGGTGGCGTTAGCCCGCTCCCGGTGCGCGGGAATTCGCCGCCGCGCGCCATCGAGCGTGTAGAAACGGTGATACCGTTCCCAGCGGGGCGCAAAGTCGGTGAGCAGCTCGTCAAATTCAGCGGGCACCAAGCTGGTCAAGGCCAAAAATTGCGTGGGACGCGCGCGTAAGGTCACATAATCCATCCTCAAAAATACGACTCCGCCTCGCGGGGTAACATAATTAACTTTGCCGCATCAGTACTAATACTTGAATACAGCCAGTACCCCAACGTTTGCGAAAATGCTGACAACGAGCCAAGCTAACCGTTTGCTGCCATGCGCTTGGCCGATGAATATACCCGCGTAATAATCGATTATTATGGTCGCAAACAGAATGAATAAGTATACTGGAACAAAAGCAGCGTAAAATATGCAGCTGGAAATCAACAGATGAAACCACCGATACCTGTGAGGTATGAGAAAGTAAATTCCTGTAACAATAACAAAAAAATATTAAGAAATCTGATGAATTAAAAAGCATAATTGTTGTCAACTAAAACTAAAAATTACAGAGCTTAACAAAAAAGGCACACCTTGAAGTATGGCACCCATTTTATTGCTCCAATGTGGGATTCTTACCCAAAGGTATCGTTCGTCAGCGAAAAACATGCTACCTGACTGTCTTCTGGTGCGCGCAGCTTGTGGTCGCTCAACCGACCGAATTACTTCAAGCTATCAAAAATTTATGTAGTTGTCAACCAGCATACTTTTGGATATAAGAAAGCTAAAAATGGCCAAAATGCAGCTCATTCGTTTCCCGGTTGTGTACGTTCGGTACGCCTATTTGCATTGCGAACTCATTGCTGACAAGCTGCTCGTGGTTAGCGCTAAGTCAAAAAAATAATAAAAGGAGTGCTCAAAACAAAGCTAATTTGGCCGCTGCGGCAACAATCGACTTGGGGGGTTATAACGACGCGCATCCCCATTCACTTTTAACATTATCCGCCCCCAGTCGGCCGTCGCCGGGGCTGTGGCTGTACTCCTCCACAACGGTAATGGGGACGGCCAAGATACCCGCTGCGGATGTTTTAGGTGAGCATCATCAGCGTCAGCTACTCGTATTAGCGGGTTTTTACCTGGGCAGCTGAGCCGCCCGTTGCGCCTAGACGTGGCGGGACGGTTTTTTGTCAGGCCAGGCAACGGTACTTGCTCAGT
>JANXNW010000193.1 GCA_025353905.1 Hymenobacter sp. | reverse complement strand
TACAGCGCGTCGGGACTGGGCCAGGCGGCGCTCAGAGCTGTGAGCAGCAACCGCGCGGCCAGCGACGGCCCCAGCCAGCGCCGCAGCGCGGGCGGACTCATGCGCGCCTCGCGCCGCAACCAGGCTACAGCGGCCAGCAGCAGCAAGCCATTCAGCAGCAGAGCGATGAGCCAACTCATCGACCTGGTACGCGGTTGGTCGCGCCGCCTACCAGCCGCCCGCCGATGGCGCAGTGCAGGCAGCGCCGCGGCTCGCAATAACCCTGGCGCAGGGCCAGCAGCCCCTGCGAGTCGGCGGCGGTGCGGTGCTCGAAGCCCAGTTCCTGGTAGAGGTCGGTGTACTGATTGTGCTCGGCGGGCAGCTCCGTCAGCAGCGTAATGCTGCTCTCGACCAGCGCCGGCTGCCCGGCGTGGCGGGCGTAGGCCACGCGCAGCGGCACGACTACATTGATAATCAGCAGCTCGATGCTGCTTTTGCCCAGCGTCGGCACTTTGCCCGGCCGCCCCGGCCGAAAGTGGGCGCGCCAGTAGTTGGGAGCCGGCGCGCCGCCGAAAAACTCGCTCAACGCCGCCACGCTGCTGGCCGTGAGCAACGCATCGAACAGGGCCGGGCGGCGGTGCAGCAGCCCCACGAGCTGCCCCAGCCGCACGGCCGGAAAATTGGCCGGCCGCAGCCGCAGATAATTCCACTCGTGGGCCGCGAGCGCCGCCGGCCCCAGCTCGTACTTATGCCGCAGAAACTCGTGCTCCTGCCGCAAGTCGCGGATGTAGTCGTCAGTGGCCGTTTCAGCATTCTCGACCAGCATTCCGGCCTGCCCGAACAACAGCGCTTCGAGCTGGCGCTGGTCGTGCCGATGCCGCCGTAGCACCGGCAGCGGCACAGCTTTAGCGAGGCGGCCGAGCGGTTCCGAGTTTTTTTGGAAGCCGAAAGCGGCCATCAGGGCGTGGTAGGTGGTTGCTTCCCAATCGTGGCCCAGGCGCTCGTGCAGGGCGGCCACAGTGTCAGCTTTGCGCTCGACGCGCTCCAACAGCGCCCGCTCGGTCATCATCGTGCGTACCAGCATCGGCACCTGGCTTAGCAGCGGCGCGCAGGGCAAGGTGGCGGCGGGCGGGGCGGCCACCAGCGCCTCGTAGCGACCCAGCAGCGCCGGGGCCAGCCGCTCGGCCAGGGCCAGGGCCGGAATCAGGCTGCCGTTGGTGCGGCGCACGTCGGCATCGGCCGTCAGCACGACGTGCAGCACCACCTGGTCGTACTTGGCATCTACCTGGTGATTATGCCGTTGCCAGTCCGACGCGCGCAGGTGAATCTCGACCGCGCCGTTCCACTCCACCTCGCCCAGCCGCAGCCGGGCGTTGAGGAAATCCGGCCCCGCGTCGGCGTTGCGCTGCCCCGGCCGCAGCACCTGGATTTCCTCGCCCGCCGTGGTGCGCAGCGCCGCCTTATCGAAATACTGGTGCTGCCAGACGTAGTGGAGGAAGTCTTCACGCATAGCCGCAAATGTAAAACGGCCCGCCCTCTTCAGGACGAGCCGTTTTGACAAACCTACGTAGCCGCCAAGTATGGCCGCTGCTTCAGCCTATCAAATGAACCGCTATCCTAGGCTGATGAGCCCGCTCTTACTCAGCGGGCGGGCGAGTGCGACGGGCGGGCACCCTGTTTGGGCAGCGTACGAACGAAGGAAGAAGCACCACTCAAGCTGAGGAAAAAACCCCCGACAATCAGCACCAGCGCCGCAAGCTTGCCAAAGCGCTCCAGACATCCCACCCCGACCGACTGGCCATAAGAGTCGAATGTCTCCAGACCGGCTACATTCCTTCGGTTAAATTTTTGGCGATTTATTCGGTACCAGAGCACAACACCCGCCACCATCATGAAAAATCCGAGGAAAAGCATAGCAAAAGACCGGCGAAAGAGTAAGGTTTTCCGTTGCTGCCTTCGCCATAAGCACCGCAGAAGCACTGCTAAGTTTACTCTCTGATAAGAACTCAGCGCCAGCAAATGTAGCGTTTTACGATTCGAAGAATCAGCTCACCGCAAATCCACCACTTTCACGCCTTTATGGGCGGCTTTGTCGAAGGCAAACGTGGTGGCCGTGACCGGCACGTTCGCTTTGAAGTTCTTGAGCATGAACGTCGTGCGGGTGCCGTTCTTCTTGAACGTCTTGACGCTGCGCACCGACTTGTCGGCCTGGCTCACCAGAAGTTGTACCTTGAAGACATCGTTGGCTTTGTTTTCGGGGGTCAGCTCGATTTGGTCGTAGGTCGCGCCGCCTTCCTTCACGGGCTTGAGCAGCTGGTACTTGTAGCCTTTTTTGTACATCGAGTACATCTGGGTCGGCGACATATCTTGGTTCGTCGGGTCGGATTCGGACACGTTCACCTCGTTCTCGTTTTTGAGGTAGGTCCAGGTCGTTTTGCCGTCGTTGATGACCTCCTGGCCGCTGGCGGTGAGGTGGTATTTCTGGCCGCTCACCAGCACGTCGCCCGTGATGTTCTGCTTGAGCTTGGCGGCGGGGTTTTCGAGCGTCTGCGTAAAGCTGGCCTGAAACGACTGGAGGGCAGTATACTTGGCACTCACCGCGTCGAGAATCTTAGCGGCTTTCGGGTCTTGCTGCGCGGCGACGGGCAGCGTGGTAAGTGTGGCGGCCAGAGCCGCGAGGAAAAATTGCTTGGTCATGATTTTATAAAAGCGTCGGCGCGTTGGAGCCGGGCGGGCCGCATACGCAAAAGCGGGGCCGGAGTGGCGGCATAGACCAGCGCGGCCTCACCTAATTCGCTCGCCCAGCAGGGTAAAAAGGTCGGTCAGGCGCGAATTGACCAGCGCGAATCCCTGATTCACCTCGGTTCTTAGCTCACTTACCTCGGCTTTTAGCTCGCCCAGGCCGTTTTCCAGCTTATCTATTCGCTGTCCCTGGTCCGTAAGCTGGTTGAGCAGGCTGGCATTCTGCTGGCGAACCTGGGTCGAGAGCTGGCTCACTTGGGCCGCCAGCTGGTCTTGCTTGACCAGTATCTCACCAATAACCGGCTCTATCTGATTGAGGCGCTCTTCGGGGCTAGGCATATGGATGAGAAATAAGCGTGAGCAAGCTGCTGGCACGACAAATCTACTGTGTAGATGCCGCTTAGTGGCGCACTCCCGCCGGTGGCCGCCGGGACTTGACTTCGCTGTACTTCGGTTGGCGTTACTTCGCCAAACTCGCCAGCAATTGCTCCAGCTGATACTCGTCCGGTACGAGCACGGCGCGGGCCTTGCTGCCCTCGAACGGCCCGACAATGCCCGCCTGCTGGAGCTGGTCCATGAGCCGGCCCGAGCGGTTGTAGCCGAGCTTTAACTTGCGTTGAATCAGCGACGTGGAGCCTTGCTGGTGCAGCACGATGCAGCGGGCGGCTTCGGCAAACATGGTGTCGCGCTCGCTCGGGTCCAGCTCCTCGTTGCCGCTGCCCTCGTCGCCGTCGGCCCCGGCTACTTCGGGCAACAGGTAGGCGCTGGCGTAGCCCTGTTGCTCGCCGATGTAGTCGCAGAGCCGGTCCACCTCGGGCGTGTCGATGAAAGCGCACTGCACCCGAATCAGGTCCGAGCCGGCCGAGAACAGCATGTCGCCCTGGCCGATGAGCTGGTCGGCGCCGCCGGTGTCGAGGATGGTGCGCGAGTCGATTTTGCTGGTCACCTTGAACGAGATTCGGCACGGGAAATTAGCCTTGATAATGCCCGTAATCACGTTTACGCTCGGGCGCTGGGTGGCCACGATGAGGTGAATACCGATGGCGCGGGCCAGCTGGGCCAGGCGGGCAATCGGGGTTTCGACCTCCTTGCCGGCCGTCATCATCAAATCGGCCAGCTCGTCAATCACCAGCACGATAAACGGCAAAAACCGGTGGCCTTTCTTCGGGTTGAGCCGCCGCTCCACGAACTTATGGTTGTACTCTTTCAGATTGCGGCAGCCGGCTTCCTTGAGCAAGTCGTAGCGGCGGTCCATCTCCATGCACAGCGAATTGAGCGTGTGGACCACCTTCTTCGTGTCGGTGATGATGGCCTCGTCCACGTCGGGCAGCTTGGCCAGAAAGTGCCGCTCAATCTTGTTGAAAATGCTCAGCTCCACCTTTTTCGGGTCCACGAGCACGAACTTGAGCTGCGCCGGGTGGCGCTTGTATAAGAGCGAGGCCAGTATCACGTTCAGGCCCACCGACTTGCCCTGGCCCGTCGCGCCCGCCATGAGCAGGTGCGGCATCTTGGCCAAATCGGCCACGAACACCTCGTTGGTAATCGTGCGCCCGAAGGCCACCGGCAGGTCCATCTCGGTGCGGGCGAATTTCTCGCTGCCCAGCACGGAGCGGATGCTCACCATCTCTTTCTTGGCGTTCGGCACCTCGATGCCAATGGTGCCCTTGCCCGGAATCGGGGCGATGATGCGGATGCCCAAAGCGGCCAGGCTCAGGGCGATGTCGTCTTCCAGGCTTTTGATTTTGGAGATGCGAATGCCGGCGTCGGGCACGATTTCGTAGAGCGTGACCGTGGGGCCGATGGTGGCCTTGATGCTGGCGATGGTGATGCCGTAGTGGCCCAGCGTCTCGACGATGCGGTCCTTGTTGGCTTCCAATTCCTCCTTCGTGACCTGCGCTTTGGGCGTGCCGTAGTCGTTGAGCAAATCCAGGGTCGGAAACACGTAGCGCGACAAATCCAGCGTGGGGTCGTAGTTCACGTCCGGCATGGCATCCGCGTCTTCGTCCTCGTCGGCCACGGCCGCGATGTCGGCCCCGGCGTTCGGGTCCAGGTCAGCCCGGCTCGGGACGGTGATTTCGAGGTTGGTCGGTTGTTGTTTGTTGTTTGTTGTTTGTTGTTGGCTAGCGGTGCCATCGGCCAGGTCGGCAAGCGAAAGCGGGGTGGGGATGTTAGCTGCCACGGCCGGAGCGAGCGCGGCCGCGGCGACTTCCGGCTCGACGGCGGGCAACTCGAACGAGAACGTGGGGCCGCTTGGTGGGCTGCTGGCCGGAACGGCTGTGGGCGACGCGGCAGTTGAAATCGCCGCTCCGGCCGTTCCGGCTGGGGCCACCATGCTCAGCTCCAGGGCGGGCACGGCGGGACGGGGCGGCTTCGGGGCCGGCTCGAATTCGGGTTCGGGGGTGCGGCGCGGGTCGTTGCTGTCGGCTTCGAGGGCGGCTTCGAGGGCAGCGGGCTGGGACGATTTGGCAACTGGGCGGCGGTCAGCGGTCAGTGGCGCGGCGGCAACCGCAGCAGCTCCGGCGGCCGGCGCTTCGGCGGCGTCAGCTTCGTCGTCGGCCCCGCCCAGACTCAGGTTGAGGCTGGTGACATTGAAGAAAAACACGACGAACATTATCAGCCCGAACGCGAGCAGCAGCACCGTGCCCCAGCCCAGCAGCGAATCGAGCCAGCTGGCCAGCTCGTAGCCGGCCCCGCCCGAGAGCCAATCGAGCCGATGGGCCTGGGCCGTAGCCATGGCTTGGGCCGCGGCGGCGGCATCGGGCGAGGCGGCCCCGCTCGTCTGCCCCAGCTGCACCACCACGTAGCCCAGCAGCGTGCTCACCCAGAGCATCGTAAACAGGCCCAGCGCCAGCACGTAGCTCACCGAGCCGCGCGCGCTCCGAAACACGATTTTGTAGCCCAGAAAAAACACGATGGGAATCAGCGCGTAGGCCGCCAGCCCAAAGCCCCGGTAGATAAGCTTCTCGCTGAGCCAGGCCCCGAGCAGGCCCAGCCAGTTGCCGGTTTCCTGGCCGGCTTCCCGGAGCGGCACCGCGCCGAGGGCGGCCACCACGCTCTGGTCGGCGCGCCCGCTGAGCAGGAATGAAGTAAAGGCGATGGTCAGGTAGAGTGAGCCAAGCAGCAGGCTGAAGCCAATAAATAAGTGCAGACGGCGGTCGCGGAGCAGGCTTCCCAGCTGACGGACGCCCGGCAACGGGCCCCGGGGCGCTTTGGAAGCTTTGGTTTTGACGGGCGCGCTGGCCTGGGCGCGGGCGCGGCCGGTGGGTACGCCCGGGCGCGGCGCGGCCGCCGATGACGAGCGCGTATCGGGGGCCGCCGCCGGGCCAGCGGGCGGACGCGGCGTGTTGGCGCGCGGCGCGGGCCGGTTGGTGGCGGCCGGGTCAGAGCCAGTAGGGCCGGCCGGCGGATTTCGGTAGCTATTGGAGGCCATGCGCGGGGCAATCGGAAAAGTCAAATCTACGCCGGCAACGGCGCATGGCCCCTTCGCCCCCGACCAGGGCTGTACTTTCGCGGCCCGATGCGCTCCGTTCTGACTTCCCGCCTGGGCCTGACGCTGGCCCTGCTGCTACTCGTGCTGCTGGCCCTGACCTGGGAGAGCCAGGCGCTGACCATGCGCAACTTCGACGAGTCGTGGCTGGCGCTGAGCGCCGTCGAGATGGCCCGCCGCCACGAGTATCTTATCGTGTATTACCTCAACCGGCCCGACCTCTGGAATACCAAGCCGCCGCTGCTCATCTGGCTGCAAAGCCTTAGCATTCAAGCCTTCGGGGTTTCAGAGTTTAGCGTTCGGCTGCCCAGCCTGGTAGCGGCCACGGCCACGGCGATGGGCCTGTACTGGTTTGGCGGGCGGGCCTTACGCAGTTGGCGGATGGGTGGGCTGGCGGCGCTGATTTTGGTGACGAGCGCGGGCTTCAACTGGCGGCACCTGGCCCGCACCGCCGACTATGATGCCCTGCTCACGCTCTGGCTCGCGGGCGCGGCGCTGGCCTTTTTTGCCTGGCTGCACACCGACCGCCCGCGCTGGCTGTGGGCGGCGGCGGCCCTGCAGGCGCTGGCCTTCATGACCAAGAGCGCGGCCGCCATGCTGCCGCTGCCCGGCCTGGCCCTGGCCCTGCTGCTGGTGCCGGCCTGGCGGGCGCGGCTGGCGCGGCCCGTTCTCTACGCGGCCGGCGTAGCCATGGTGCTGCCGCTGGCCGGGTATTACGCCTTGCGCGAGGCCGCCGACGCCGGTTACCTGACGGCCGTGTGGGCCAACGATTGGGGCGGCCGCTTCGGGCACCGCATCGTGTTCAGCGACAACCCCTGGTGGTACTACATTTTCTGGCTGCTGGGGGCGGGCTCGGGCATTTGGGCGCTGTGGCTGGCGGTAGGCGTGTGGCGGGGCTGGCAGTCGCCGTTGCCGGTACTGCGGCAGTTCACGCGCTTCGCCCTGTGCTACGTGGGGGCTAATTTGCTGCTAATTTCGGTGGCCCAAACCCGGCTGGTCTGGTACTCGGCCTCGCTTTTTCCGATGACGTCGCTGCTGGCGGCCATCGGCGTGGCGGCGGCCCTGGACTGGGCCCGGCCGCGCTACCCGCGCTGGGCGCTGGTGGCCGCCCCCACGCTGCTCGTGGCCGGCTCCGGGGCTTATCTGCTCTTCAAAATTCACCGCATGACGCACGAGGAAACCCGCGACTGGCAGGCCCGCTACGGCCACCACCTGCCCGAAGTGGCCCGCCTGCACCCGCCCACCGAGCCGCTCCAGATAGTGTGCGAGCAACAGCCCTGGAACGGCGCGCTGCAATATTTCCTGCTGCCCTGGCAGGCTCAGCGCCGCCCTTACCGGCTGGTGCCCGGTACGCCCGCCGGCCTGGCCACCTTGCGCGTCGGCCAGAAACTATTCGTCTGCAACGACGTGTACGCCCGCCGGCTGCACCAACGGTTCGCCTTGCGCGAGCTAGGGCCAGTCGGGCCGTGCCAGTACGTGGAGATTACGGCGCAGAAAGCTGACAGCACGGGGATTAACTGATAAAAACCCGGTTGTTGCGAGCGCAGCGAAGCAATCGCACTTGTTCAGTTGCTTTGTTGAGCTCGCCTGGATGAACTTAACAGGTGCGATTGCTTCGCTTTGCTCGCAATGACCGGGGTTTTTATCCCTCGACCGCCTCGTACAAATAAATCACCCGCCAATACGCCCCCGAATCCGTGAACACGCCCAGCGGCCGCAAACCAGCTTCAGCCGGGCGCGCCAGCCGGGCGACCGACAGCACGTAGCGCCCACCTAGCGCCCGAAACGCGGCCGCGTCAAAAGCAAAGTGCTGAATCAGCGGCGGCGTCGTAGCTCCGGGTAAAAAGTCGCGCCCCAGCTCGGCCGAAAACAAGTAGCAGCGGTTGCCCCAGGCATCAAAATACGTGGCCAGGGCCGGGCTTTTGGCTAATTCGCCGGCGATAATCGGGCGAAAAGCTTGCTTGTAAGCCAGCGGATAAACGGTCTGGTAGCTGTCAAGCGTGTAAAAGCCGTTGAGCTGGGCCACGCCGGGCGACAAGCCCAGGCAGGCTACCCGGTAAGCGGCCGGTGGCTGCCCGGTGCGGGCCTCGATAAACGTGCGCACCTGCCCTAGCGGCCCTGGCGCCACATACGCCGCGTAGCCGGGCGCATCGGGCTGGGGCCGGCCCAGCAGCGTGCGCAGGTTGTTGGTAAACTCGGGGTTGGCGGCCAGCACCAGCGGTATTTGCAGCGCCAGCAGCGCGTAGGCCAGCCGGGGAGTTGCTGGTTGTTGGTTTTTGGTTGCTGGTTTCTGGCTGCTTGATTCTGATAAAGCCCGCAGCACGGCCACCAGCATCAATATCCAGGGCAGAGCCAGCAAAAAATAGAATCGCGCCAGCGTGAAGGCGTGCAGCAACGGCAGCCCCGCCAGCAGCCGCGCGCTCAGCAGCGGAGCCAAGCCGGCCAACAGGCTCAGCGTCGCTGCCAGGGCCAACAGCGCCGCCACCTGCCCGGCCACCCGCCGCCGCGCGAGTGGGGCCAGTCGCCACAGCCCCAGCGCGACGGCCAGCAGAATACCGCCCTTAAAAAACGGGCTGGCGTGGTAGTGGCCCAACCAAAACAGCCGTCCCGCTTCGCGCAGCCCCGCCCCCACCCCGCCCGGCGGCGGCAGCAGCGCCAGGTCGAACGCCTCGCGGTGCGCCACGAAGGCTTTGTGAATCAACAGGCCATAAAAAAGCTGCCATTCGACCAGCACGTAACCGGCCAGCAGCAGTATCAGCCCCAGCGCCCCGCGCGCCACGGCCAGCCACGCCGCCCGCCCAAGCCGCCCGCAGTCGAGTAGCAGCGCGCCGCCCCAGACCACGGCTACGAACGGCCCCACCAGCACGAACGACGACCACAGCGGCAGCCCCGCGCACACCGCCCAGGCGGTTTTCAGCCCCCGCCCGGCCCGCAAATCCAGCGCCGCGCGCAGCAGCAGCGGCTGCCCCAGCACGCTCAGCCCAAACACGCTGTACGCGGGCAGCGCCGCCCAGAGCAGGGCCACGCCCGCCGCCAGCCCGCGCTGCCCGTCCTGCGCCAGTCCGTAGCGGCGCAACAGCCAATACATGCCCAGCAGTCCGGCCAGGCGCACCAGGGCCTCGTGCAGCAGATAGGCCGCCAGCGGCGAATCCGGCAATGCGCTAAACACCAGCATCGTGATGCTCAGCCCCGAGCGCAGCGCCTCGCGCGGCAGTCCGTTCATGATGGGCAGCACGGCCGTGCCCGGCCCGGCCAGCGCCAGCCGCTGCCGGGCCAGCACCGTGAGCCAAACCACCTCGGCCTCCAGGTTATCGTGAATCAGGATGAATGCGCGCGGCCCTAGCGCCACCAGCGGCAGCAGCAATAGCAGCAGCCCGAGCAGGGCCAGACGCAAAGGATTTTTAATAGTCAATGGTTGGTAACGAGTGATTAATCATTGACTAATAACCATTAAAAAAAGCGCGCTCCCGGCTGGAAGCGCACTTTTTGACTTAATACGATAGGGCAAGAATCTGAGCCGAGGCTTAGAGCAAGGACACCTTCACCGCGTTCGGGCCTTTACGGCCTTGGGCTTCTTCGTACTGAACTTTGTCTTTCTCCTGCAGTGCCTTGGCATCTACGAGGTCGGTTACGTGTACGAAAATGTCTTCGCCAGTTTCGTCGTTTTTGATGAAACCAAAGCCTTTGGTCTCATTGAAGAATTTTACCGTTCCGGTCGGCATAATAAAAAAATGTTTGTGGTGTCGTCAAGGCCCGCCGACAGCTGGGAGGACCTGAGATGCAAATACACCATTAGCGGACCGGAACAGCACCATTGAGCCTTGAGTTGCGCCAAAGATAGACAGAATTCCCGAACTTTGCACGCTCTTCGCCTGCTGCCCCCTGCTGCTCATGGATTTGCCCCCCGCGCCCGCCCGCGCCTTCTCGCACACGTTTGCGGTCGGGCTTACCGACATCGACCAGCTCGGCCACGCCAACAACGTGGCCTACGTGCGCTGGGTGCAGGAAGTGGCCGCCGCCCACTGGCAGCAGCTCTACCCGCCCGGCTCCGAAGTAGCAGCGCACGTCTGGGTGGTGCAGCAGCACCTAGTGCGCTACTTTCGCCCGGCCTACGCCGCCGAAGAGCTGCGCGCCACCACCTGGGTGGCCGACGTGCGCGGGGCCGGCTCGCAGCGCCTCACCCGCCTGGAGCGCGTAGCCGACGGGCAATTATTATGCGCTGCCGAAACGCAGTGGGTATTAGTTGATGCGGGCAGTGGGCGGCCGGTGCGGGTGCCGACGGATGTTGTGGAATTGCTCTTACCCAAGCAATAATCCACAAGCACTTGGTCAGTTATTTAGCAGTGTGTTCTGCAATAACCACACGTACCAGACGCAAGCTAGGAGCGCGAAGCAAACAGCTATTTGGGATAATCTCACGCCCGAGATTACCTGGCTATCTTCCAAGTAGCCAAATTGCTTCACTGTCAAGCTACCTATCATCAACGCAGCAAATGCTAACAGATAAACTACGGAAAATAGAACGGAGAAAACGAAGATGGCCATCGTGATTCTATTTCACTTCTGTTCCAACTATCCGGCAAATACTACCTCGCTGCCATCAGATTCGGCGAATTAATGACATCAACAGAATGCAAGTCAGGGACGGACACGGATTTATCAGCAGCAGCCTGCCGTTTGTAAGCAGCAATAGCTTCGCTGATTTGTTGCCGGTCCAGGTCAGTCAATGGGGTGGGCGCGACTACTAAGTCAATACCGACGGGTTCAGGGAGGCAAGCCATAAATTTAGGAGACTGGAAAATAGCGGAGAATTAATTTCAGCGCGGCGAGAGGAAAGATAACCATTTTGTGACCGCCGATGTGCGTGGCACCCAGCATATTTTCGTAGTGCGCGATAAGCTGGGTTTTGGACTGAAACGCCACGATGCCTTCGTAGCCCTGGTCCCAGGCGAGCTTGCAGGCGAAAGCAGACAAGTTACCCGGTACGCCGGCGTAAAGTTTCTGCTTGCCAAGATTGAACGGGGCGCTTTCGACCAAGTGCAAATAATAATGGTCGGTGTAGTCGCTCAGACTGGCCAACCCCTGCACGATGCCCGAATTACCGGCGATGGTAAGTTTGTACACCTGCCGGTCGGGCAGCCGACTTTCGGCGGCCCAACCAAATTGCCAGCCGGCTTTTCGGGTAATATTTTTCAGGTCGGCCCTGGTTAGCGGCAGCACGGCCGTCGGGAAGCTGTCGCCGGAAATCGTGTTTTGGATGCTGTTGGTCAGCTTGTCGATGGAGCCACTGAGGCGGTAGCGGCGGGATGGGGGCATGGGCAAGTGGGTCGGCGAGCCAACGATTGGCGGTAGCTTTCGGCAGCAAATTACTGATGTATGCCCGCCCCCTTCCGCATCTATTCCGCCTCGGCCGGCTCCGGCAAGACGTACCAATTAACGAAAGAATACCTGAAGCTGGCGCTCGGCTACCCGCAGCCGGCCGACCCGACCGGCGAGCGGGTCTTCGACCCAAGCTATTTCAAGCGGATTCTGGCCATCACGTTTACCAACGACGCGGCGGGCGAGATGAAGGAGCGCATCGTGGGCGCGCTGCGCCGCTTCGCGCAAGGCGCGGACGACGAAGCTGATGCGCTGCTGGCCGAAGTCGCCGCCGAGCTGGCCGCCGAGGGCCAGCTGCCGCCGCATCAGCGCGGGCCGGCCGACTGGCAGGCCGAGGTGCGGCGGCGGGCAGCAGCCACGTTTCGGCTGGTGCTGTATCACTACGCCGACTTCGCGGTGAGCACGATTGACTCGTTCGTGCAGCGCATCGTGACGGCGTTTACGCGGGAGCTGGGCTTGCCCGCCTCGTTTGAGGTGGAGCTCGACACCGATGCCGTGCTGCGCTCGGCGGTGGCCGCGCTGCTCGACCGCGTGAACCGCGACCCGCAGAGCCAGCTGCTGAGCCAGACGCTGGCCGACTACGCCCTGGGCCAGGCCGAGGAGGGCCGCAGCTGGAACCAGCTGCCCGACGAGCTGCTCGACTTCGGCCGGGCCTTGTTTAACGAGAGCGTGCACGAGGCCGTGGCCCAGCTCAGCCAGAAAACGATGGCCGACTTCCGGGCGCTCGACCAAACCATCCGGGCCCGGCTGCTGGAAATGGAAACCGAGGTGCGCGAGGCGGCGGCTGGCGCACTGGCCACGCTCGGCGAGCACGGCCTGGAGGGCGCGCACCTGACCGGCGGCGCCAACGGCATCTATGGCCACTTCGCCCGCTGGGAGCGGTGGCTGGCCGCCCCCAAGGCGGGCGAGGAATTCCCAACCCCGACCGTGCTGCGCAACATCAGCGAGGACAAATGGCTCAGCACGGCGGGGCGGGCGGCGGGCAAAGCGGCGGCCGTGGCGGCGGCCACGCCCGAGCTGTTCGCCGCTTTTCAGCAGCTGGCCCATCTGCGCCTGGCCCACTTGAAAAGCTACCTGCTGCTGAGTGCCGTGCAGCCGTTTTTGTTCCACGCCTCGCTGCTGAGCGAACTGAATAAGCTCGTCGAGCAAATCAGCCGCGAGCGCAACGTGGTGCTGATTTCCGAATTCAATCGCCGCATTGCGGCCATCGTGCTCACCGAGCCGGTGCCCTTTATCTACGAGCGGCTGGGCGAGCGCTACCGGCATTTGCTGATTGACGAGTTTCAGGACACGTCGGTCTTGCAATGGAATAATCTGCTGCCGCTGGTCGAGAACGCGGTGGGCAGCGGCGGCCTTTCGCTGGCCGTGGGCGATGCCAAGCAAGCTATTTACCGCTGGCGCGGCGGCGAGCTGGAGCAGATTCTGCGCCTCTACCAGGGCGACACGCCCGCGCTAGCCGCCCGCGCCCGCGACGCAGATATGCGCCAGCTGCTGGCCAGCCGCTACCAGGCTCTGCAAGGCGCACTGGAGCCGCACGCGCTGGCCGTGAACTACCGCAGCGCGGCGGAAATTGTAGAGTTTAACAACGAGTTCTTTACCTACGTGCGCGAGCGCAGCGTGGGGCAGGAGTTGGTGGCGGGCATTTTTGAGGAAGGGTTTCGGCAGGTGCTGCCGGTACCTCTAGTCTCCCTCCCCGCTCACCTCACCCCCCTAGCCCCCCTCTCCAAAAGAGAGGGGGGAACTAGCTCTAATTCTAGTTTTAGAGCAGACGAAGGACTAGAGCTAGAAACTAGTCCCCCCTCTTTTTTGGAGAGGGGGTTAGGGGGTGAGGTGCCGCGTGAGGGGCGTAACGCGGGCCACGTCGAACTCCTCTTCACCCACGACGACGCGCCCGCCCGACCCTACTCGCCCGCCACGGGCACTTACCTCGACCAGCCCCTGCCCGGCTACCCGCCCGAAGCCACGCTCGACTACGCCGAAAGTACTTGCTACCTGGCCCTGAGCCTCGTGGAGCAGGCTCTTAACGAAGGCTACCCGCTCAGCGAGATTGCCGTGCTTTGCCGCACCCGCGCCCAGAGCCGGCGGCTGGCCAAGTTCCTGAAAGAGCGCGGGTTTGTTATTATCTCAGCTGATTCACTGGCTTTGCAGTTTGCGGAGGTGGTAAACCTGCTCGTGGCCGTGATGCGGGTGCTGCACCAGGCCGCCGACACGCTGGCGCGGGCCGAAGCGCTGCTGTTGCTGGATAGGGTAGTGCGCCACTTGGCCCCTACCCCGGCGCGGGCGCGCCACATCGCGGCCGTCGCCAACGACAAAGCCAGCGGCCAGCCTTTTTTTGACGAGCTGCGGCGGCTGGGCTTCGATGTCAAAGAAAAAGACACCGGCAACCTGGGCTTGTACGAGCTGACCGAAAACCTCATCGGCACGTTCGGGCTGCTGGGGGCCAACGCGGAGAGCGACTACCTGTTCCGATTTCTGGACTTGACCCTGGAATACAGCCTCAAGTTTGGCAACAACCTGGGTAACTTCCTGGCGCACTGGGACGAGCGCAAGGGTGCGCTCAGCATCAACGCGCCGGGCGGCGGGGCCGAGGCCATTACCATCACCACCGTGCACAAGGCCAAGGGCTTGGCCTACGGCATCGTCATCGTGCCGTTTGCCGACTGGAGCCTGACCCCCCACCTGGGGTCGCTGCTCTGGGGCCGGCTCGACGCCGCCGACAAGCCGCTGCCCGACCTGCCCGACGTAGCCGTGGTGCGCCTCAACCAGACTACGCTTTCCCACACCGCGCTGGCTGAGCAGGACACCGAGGAGCGGGCTAAAACCCTGCTCGACGGCCTCAACACGCTCTACGTGGCCTTCACCCGGCCCCGGCACCAGCTTTACGTGCTGAGCAAAACCCCCGCTGAGCCGAAGAAAACTACCCAGGAATTGCCCCTCGCCCCCGTCCCGGAGCCGGCCGCCACTCAGGGGCCGGCCCGCGACGTGGCCGCCCTATTCCAGGGCTACCTGCGCCACCTCGGCCGCTGGCAAGCCGATAAAATCAATTATCAATTAGCAATGAGCAATGAGCAATTAATTGAACCCAAAAAACCAACAACCAACAACCAACAACCAACACCCGAAGGACAGCGTCAGCTAACCAACAATTACGCCCTGACCAACCTCGGCTCGACTCCCTGGACCGAGCGGCTGCGGCTGCGGCGCCACGCCACGATGGTGTTCGACTTCGACGAGCAGGCGCAGCAGGGCGAGCTCAACCGCAAGCTGCACTACGCCCTGCGGCGCCTGCTCGCGGCCAACGAGCTGCCGCGGGTTTTGCGCCAGCTGCTGGCCGAAGGGCTTATCAATCAGCAGGAAAAGCCTGCCCTCGAAGCCGCCCTGCTGACCGTGCTGGCCGACGAGCGCCTCGCGCCCTACTTCGCCCCCGGCCTAGCCGTGGAAACGGAGCGCGAAATCCTGGTCGGCGGCCGCACCCACCGCGACTATAAACCCGACCGGCTCGTGTTCGGCCCCGGCCTGAGCCGCGCCGAACAGACGGTTACGATGCTCGATTTCAAGCTGCCACCGCCCCAGGAAAGCCACAAGCAGCGCCTGCGCGAGTACGGCGAGCTGTTTCGGGAGCTCGGCTACGGCGACGTGCGCGGGGTTATTTATTATTTCGGGTCGGGTGAGGTGGTAAGAATTTGAGCCTCAGCAGCGGGAAAAATCAGCGGGCCAGCTAATTTTTTTCTCAGAAGCAGGCAACCAGTTGCCGGTTTTTTGCGAGTTGTCAGCTAACCACTCCGCCCACCGCCGGCAACCAGCAGCTCACCTACAAGGGCCGCCCGCTGTACTATTTTACCAACGACAACGCCACCCGCGGCCAGGCTAACGGCGACCGCCGCAACGCCGCCGGCGATTTCTGGTCGGTGGCCACGCTCTGAGCCGACAATTAGTCCTGGCCGCTAACTTAGCCAAGCGATAAAAAGCCCCGTAACAACTGGTTACGGGGCTTTTTGGCAGCTGGAGCGACCGCCAAACCGGTCGCCGCCGGCCAGTGCGCCCGGTCAGTCGGGCGACGAATCAGGCAGAGGCCCCGGCCCGGCCGGGGCCTTGCGCCGCAGGCGAATGTTGAGCAGCTCGACCAGCAGCGAAAAGGCCATGGCGAAGTAGAGGTAGCCCTTCTCGATGTGCTGGTGGCCAGCTTCTATCACCAGCATCAGGCCAATCATAATCAGAAACGACAGGGCCAGGATTTTGATGGTCGGGTACCGGGGCGGCCCGGTCGCGCAGCCACCGGCCGCGTCGAGGCTGCGGGCCAGGCTCTGCCGGGCTTCTTCGAGGGTCACGTCGTAGGCCAGGGCCGTTTCGAGGGTGCCGGTGAGCGTGGTCAGGGGCGTGCGCAGCTCGTGCGAGGCGTGGGCCAGAAAGCTTTTTTGTCCCTCGAAGGCCTGTTCCAGCCCAGCCAGCAGGGTATTGAACACGCGCGCCAGCTGGGCCAGCTCGTCGCGCCCGTTGCCTTCGGAAAGGCGACGGCCCAGGTTGGTGGCCGAAATGCGCCCCGCCTGCCGGCTGATTTGCGCCACCGGCCGCAGCGCGGCCCCCGCAAAAAACCAGCCGGCCACAATGGTGAGCACCAGCGCCCCCACGTTGCCCAGCACCAGCACCAGCAGGCCCAGCTGCCGGAGCTGGGCCCAGCCCATGCGGTCCTCAGCCGCCATGAAAATGCGTTAATGGCCCGCTCTGGCCTCTGCGGCGTAGCTCAGGCCCACCATTTCCAGCGGGCCGGCCGGCGCGAACGACCGGGCCGGGCCGGGCACCACTAGCCCCAGGCGCGCCCGGTTGGCGGTTTGGTCAATATCGTCGGCGCTGCTGTAGCGCAGCGAATCCTGGGGGGTCGAAGACGCTGATTTGCTCGCCGGGCAGCAGCAGCAGGTCGCTACGGAGCAGGCTGCCTAGCTGGCCCTTTTCAAGCTGCCGGGAGCGCACCAACAGACGGCCGGCCAGCGTGGCGCTGTTGGCCAGGCGGTGCTCGAAGCGCTGGGCCCGCAGCGTGGCGTTGAAGAAATATAAAAGCACCGAAAAGCTGACCTGGATGCCCAGCACCAGCAGCGTAAAGCGCACCAGCAGCTTGTTGCGAATCAGCATCAGTCGGGGCGCATCACGTGGCCCATGCCCACCACGGTGTGGATGAGCTTGGGCGAAAAGTCCCGGTCAATCTTCTTCCGCAAGTAGCTCACGTACACGTCGATGACGTTGGTGGTCGTGTCAAAATCAACCTCCCGGACCCGCTCGGCGATATCGACCCGCGACACGATGCGGCCCTCCTGGTTGAGCAGCAGGTGTTCGAGCAGCGAATACTCGCGCGTAGTCAGGACGATGCGCTGGCCGGCCCGAATCAGGCGGCACAGTTCCACGCCGTTGAGGTGGGGCAGGTTCACGTCCAGAATCACCAGGTCGTAGGGCTGCTGGTCGTAGAGCGACCAGCCCGTGCGCCCGTCGTAGGCAATGGTCAGCTCGTAGCCCTCGTGCTCGAAGCCTTTTTTGATGAACGAAGCCACTTGCGGCTCATCTTCAACCAGCAAAATTTTCATGTGCCGCAGCGGAAAGCCGGTGAAGGGTACGGCGCGCTAACGGCCGTGGTCCTTGGCTGTTGCGTTGGGCGATGGATTAACCGGTGAGCAGCCCGCAACCTACCACAAGTGGCAGCGCGCGCTATTCCCGCACTATTTTCTGCGTGAACACCTGCCGGGTGTCCGCGTCCGTGAGCCGGAGTACATATACGCCGGGCGCGAGCGCGGTCAGGTCGAGGGCAAGCTGCGGGGCGGTGGCTTGGCCGTTGCGCAGCTGGCTGCCCAACACGTTGAGCACCTGGTAGCTGAAGCGGGCGTGTGGCAGGCCGACCAGCACCGGCCCGGCCGTGGGGTTGGGCGCCAGCGTGGGCGCGGCTGCGGAGCGCGTCAGGCTGACGGACAGCGGCACGGCGGCCGCGGCGCAATTGACCGCCCCGCTGCTGGCGTAAAAGCCAAGATTATTGGGGGTTTTGTCCCAGATGGTGGCGGCGGGCAGCGTACGCGTGGTGCCGCCCTGAGTTTCCTGCACGGCCACGCCGTACCAGCCGTTGGTCACGTAGCTGGTCATGGTAAGGCCGACTACTGAGAAACAAGCGTCTTGCACGACGAAGGCGGGCTGACTGGTGCCCGAAAACGACGAGGCCGGGTACACCAGCGACCCCAGAATCTCGGTGGCTCCGCCGGTCGTGGTGCGCACGATGGTGGCCCGGCCCTCGGTTTTGAGGCCCAGCAGCCAGTATTTGCCGCCGGGATTTTCAAGGTCGAACTCGTTTTCGGGCTGCACTTCGGGGTTGATGTGCCGCGCCCAGAGCCGCACCGGAAACGCGGGCCGGAACGGGCCCACCCAGTCTTCAACGAACACCTTAGCGTTGGTATTGGCGGCCGTGTTGTAGTAGTTTCCACCTTCTATGTGGCGCATCACTATGGTGCGGGCACCTTCGTTGCGAACTTCCAGGCTCTTGGTACGCTCAATGAACAAGGGCTTGGCCGCGTCGCCGCGCACCACGAACTTACTGCCATTAAAAAACAGGAAACGGCCCAGGTTCAGTCCCGTTATTAGCTCCACCGACGGCGGAATCACCACGTCGGCATAAATGCAGTAGCCGGTGCCGTTATCGCCTATTGCGCCAAAATAAATGGCTTTCTTGCCCGAGTTAAATGCCGCCTGCACCGTCGCCGTAGCATCGAAAGTACCATACAACGGGTTGGTGGGCCGTGCCCCGAACGACTCGGCGCTGGCCCAGTCGGTGGGCGTGTTGTTCACGTACTCGGGCGTTTCCTCGATGGGCAGGCCCAGGCTGCGGCCGCTGTTAGCGAAGAGCGAATAATCGGCCCGGTTGCGGTATTCGGTCAGCACGGGACCGGGCACGGCGGTGGCGCCGTCGAGCAAAGCCCCCACGTAGCCGGCGGTGGCTACGTTGCGGGCAAATAAAAAGCCGCTGTTCGTGTTGCGGATGGCGTATTCACCGGGCTGCCCGCCGCTCAGCTCGCTGTCGAGCAGCGTGATGCGGCCGCCCGAGTTGGTGAGCGCCGGCACCGTATTACTGCTTTTGAGACGCCTAATGGCCAGCGTGTTGCAGTCATTGGCCAGCCCGGCCTTGGTCTGTCCGCGCAGGGTCAGGTTCTCAAACGTCATCGAATACTCGCAGGTCGCCACCCGCACCCCGTATTGGTAGCCAATTACTTCCACGTTCTTGATGATGCCGGGGCCAGGCCACTGCTGCTCCATCTGCAGGCCGCAGTAGCCGCTGCCGTCGGGTGAGACTATCCGCACGTCGCGGATGCCTCCGTAGTTGCTGGTGATGAAGTCGAGTCCCACTGCGCCAGGGTTGCCGCGCCCGGTGTTGATAGTCAGGTTAAAGACGTGGTTGCCAAACGCCTGGTTGCCGCCGCGGGTGCGCAGCACTGCCCGGGTCGCGGCCGGGTTCTGAAATTTGGGCGCATTGTCGGCCACCTTGATAATGGTCTGGTCGCGGTCCTCGCCCTGCAAAATCAGGCAGCAGTCGTAGTAGCCTCTCCGGCCCCTCGTGCTGTCGGTGACCAGATACGTGCCGCGCGGGATAAACACGGCCACCGTGCTGTTGAACGGGTTGAGCTGGGTAAGCACCGCCTTTCGGAATGCTTCCGTATCGTCGGTCACGCCGTCGCCCTTAGCCCCGTAGTCGGTCTTCAGGTTTTTCCAGGATACATTAGCCGTCGGGAAATACGTTTGCTGAGCCTGAGCTATTGGGCCGACCAGGCCGAAGAGCAGCTGGACAAGGAAGGCTTTCATAAGTAGCTGGCTTAGTAAGTAGTCGATGTAACTCACTTCTGCATTGAAAGTTACCTTGTAACCCAGTTGCTGTCGTAATATTATGGCACACACCCAGGGTTTAATTGTGATTTTCTGGGCAGGCACTGGGCCAGCGCGTCGGGTGCAGCTGCTTGTCTGACCCGCGCAACACTCGCGCAACACCCGTCTGCCCCGGCCCGTTAGGGCCGCGTGGATGGCGCGAGTACTTTTGCGCCGCTTTACCCCTCGTTTTTACTAATGTCCCTGCCCTTTCTCTCTAGCTGGCCGCGCCCGCTGCTGGCTGCCACCCTGCTACTCGTAGCCGCCGGCTGCCGCGTCGCCCAACCCGTTTCGACGGCCGCCACCACCGCCGTGGCGGCCCCGGTCGCCCCACCGGCACCCGCCGCCGCGGTCGCCCCACCGGCCGCTGCGCCGGCCGCCGCTGCCAGTGCTGCCACGCCCACCGGCCCTACCGTGGCCGAAGCCGCTGCTGCCCAGTGGCACCTGCGCGACCCGCGGCTCGATAAAGTCCCCGGCACGGGCACTACCCGCACCTACGCCGAGCTGCTCAAGGGCCGTACCCCGACGCCCGTCGTGGTGGCCGTCATCGACTCGGGCATCGATTCGGCGCACGTCGATTTGAAGCCTATTTTGTGGATTAATGCGAAGGAAATTCCCGGCAACGGGATTGACGACGACCACAACGGCTACGTGGATGACGTGCGCGGCTGGAACTTCCTGGGCGGCAAGGACGGGCGCAACATCACGGTCGAGACGCTGGAATCGACGCGCATCGTGGGCAAATACGGCGCGCGGTTCCGGGGCAAAACCCGCACGCAGGTGCCGGTGGCCCAGCGCGCCAGCTTCGACCTGTACACCAAAGCCCACAAGTCGTACGCGACCAAGCGCCGCGAGCTTACCGGCCAGGTGGCGCAGGGCGACCAGCTCAGCGCGCCGCTCGTGCAGCTCACCGGCGCGCTCAAAACCCAGCTCGGCGTGAGCCGGCTCGACACGGCCACTCTGCGCCAGGCCGCCGGCGCGCTACCCGACCCCGAGCTGAAAACAATGCTCCTCGGCCTGGCCCAAAACATGAAGCAAGGCGGCATTGCCGACACCGATGCCCTGCTCACCGAGCTGGATTCGGAGCTGAAAGACCAGCGCGACCAGCTCAAGTACAGCCTCGACCCGAATTTTAACGCCCGCCAGACCATCGTCGGCGACCGTCCCGACGACCTTGCGCAGCGCGACTACGGCAACGCCGACTCGCAAGGCCCCGACGCGCTGCACGGCACCCACGTGGCGGGCATCATCGCGGCCGTGCGCGGCAACAGCCTCGGCGTGCAGGGCGTGGCCGCTGCTCCGGTGCGGGTAATGAGCGTACGGGCCGTGCCCAACGGCGACGAGCGCGACAAGGACGTGGCCAACGCCATCCGCTATGCCGTCGATAACGGGGCGAGCATCATCAACATGAGCTTCGGCAAGGAATTTTCGCCCCAGCGTCCGGCCGTCGAAGCGGCTTTCAAGTACGCGGCCGCCAAAAACGTGCTGCTCGTGCGGGCCGCTGGCAATGAGAACGATAACCTCGACGTAACGCCCCACTATCCGGCCTCGGTGTACCTCGACGGCACCGTGCCCACCAACCTGCTCACCGTGGGCGCGAGTGGCCCGGCTGACGACGAGAACCTGACCGCCAGCTTCTCCAACTACTCGAAGCGGCAGGTGGACGTATTCGCGCCCGGCGTGGGCATTTATTCGACCCTGCCGGGCAACAAATACGGCAACGAGAGCGGCACGAGCATGGCCGCCCCGGTGACGGCCGGCGTAGCGGCGGTGCTCAAGTCGTACTTCCCCAAGCTGACGGCTGCCGACCTCAAGCGCATCATTCGGCAGTCGGCCCAGGTGCATCACACGCTGGTACTCGTGCCGGGCGGAAAGGGCAAAAAGGCTGATTTTTCGACGCTTTCGGCCACCGGCGGCATCGTCGATTTGTACGAGGCCGTGAAGCTCGCCGCGCAGGAGGAAGTGAAGTAGCATTGTTTCTTGTTAAGCGGGTTTGAACTAATTGTTTCAGTTAATTTAACGATTCAGGAACTCATTAATGCTCTGCGACTTGGCAACGCCCTAAACAAGAAACAAGAAACAAGAAACAAGAAACAATGCCCGACTCGCCCGCGCCCCTGACTTCCGCTGCCGCTGCCCCCAGTCTGGCCCGGCGCTGGGGCCGGCGGCAGCTCGGCAGCGCCCTCTATCTGCTGGCCGGGGTGCTGGCGGCGGCGCTGGGGCTGAACGCGTTCTTGCTGCCCAACGAGTTTTTCGATGGCGGCGTGACGGGCCTCTCGCTGCTGGCCTCTCGCTTCACGGGGGTGCCGCTGTCGGTGTTTCTGCTGGCGCTGAATCTGCCCTTTATCTGGCTGGGCTACCGGCAGCTGGGGCGCGGCTTCGCGTGGCGGGCGCTGCTGGCCATCGGGGCGCTGGCGGGGGCGCTGCTTGTGCTGCACTTCCCGGTCATCACCCACGATAAGCTGCTGATTGCCGTGTTTGGCGGGTTTTTTCTGGGCGCCGGCATCGGGCTGGCCATGCGTGGCGGCGGCGTACTCGACGGCACCGAAATCCTGGCCGTGTACCTGAGTCGTCGCGCCAGCCTGAGCGTGGGCGATTTCGTGCTGCTGCTCAACATCGGCATCTTCCTCATCGTGGGGCTGACCGTGAGCTGGGAAACGGCCCTGTACTCGATTCTGACTTATTTATCGGCCGCCAAAACCATCGAGTTCGTGGTCAATGGCATCGAGGAATACACCGGCGTAACCATCATCTCGGAGCAAAGCGACGAGATTCGGCGGACGCTCACCGAGCGCCTGGGCCGGGGCGTGAAGGTTTATGCCGGGCACCGCGGCTACGGCTCGCAGGGCGAACAGCCCGAACCAATCGACATCGTGTTCACCGTCGTTACCCGCCTCGAAGTCAGCCAGGTAACCGAAGAAGTCAAGCGCCTCGACCCGCGCGCGTTTCTCATCACCCACAGCGTGAGCGATGCCAAAGGCGGCATGGTCAAGAAGCGGGCGCTGCACTGAGTGTAAGACGGAGCGGCACTCCGTTTTACATTTGCCCGCATGTCTGGTATCACGCTCAGCGGCTTATTCATCTACCCCATCAAGTCACTGGGCGGTCTCGCGCTGAGGGAGGCCGCGCTCACGCCGCGCGGCCTGCGCCACGACCGCCGCTGGCTGCTCGTCGACGATGATGCCCGCTTCCTGACCCAGCGCGAGCACCCTGAAATGGCCCTGCTCAGCCTCGAAGCGGCCTACAATGGCTTCGTAGTGCGCCACCGGCAGCGGCCCGAGCTACTACCGCTCTACGTGCCCTTCGAGGCGACGCCCGACAAGACGCTGTTCGTGCGCATCTGGGACGACCTGGTCTTTGCCTGGCGCGGCGCGCCCCAAGCCGACGCTTGGTTCAGCGAAGCGCTGGGCCGCGCCTGTCGCCTGGTGTACATGTCGGACATGGCGCGCCGCGAAGTCGAGCCCGAGAAAAACCCGCCCGGTACGCTCGTAAGCTTCGCCGATAGCTACCCCTACCTGCTCACCAGCGAGGAATCGCTGGCGCGGCTCAACGACAAGCTGACCGAGCCGGTGCCGATGGACCGTTTCCGCCCCAACCTGGTGGTGCGCGGCGCGGCCCCCGACGCCGAAATGAGCTGGCACCGCCTGCGCGTCGGCGGCCACGAGTTTCGCTCAGTAGACGGCTGCGGCCGCTGCGTGGTGACAACCATCGACCAAACAACGGCCCTCAAAAACCCGCTCCGCGAGCCGCTACGCACCCTGGCCACCTACCGCCAGCGAGGCAGCAGCATCAAATTTGGGCAAAACGTAACCGGCCCGGTCGACGGCCATCTGCGCCTGGGCGACGCGGTGGAGATTAGAGATTAATGGGAGCGTTCGTCATTGCGAGCACAGCGAGGCAATCACACCTGTTCGGCTCGTTATTCGGCTCGTCGAACGCGCTTAACAGGTGCGATTGCTTCGCTGCGCTCGCAATGACGGACGTTCCCACTAATGATTAATCATTAATCATTAATCACCAAATGCCCTATTCCTCGCCTCTGGCTGGCATTCTCGACTTTCTGCGCGAGCTAGCCGCTAACAACAACACGGCTTGGATGCAGGCGCACCGCGCCGAATACGCGGTGGCGCGCGATGCATTTGCGGCACTCGTGGCCGAGGTGCTGGCTCAGGCCACGCCACTTGCGCCCGAACTGGCTGAGCTAACCCCAGCTCAGGCGCTGTTCCGGCTGCACAAAAACGACCGCTCGCACCAGGACCCCGAGCCGTACAAGCAGCGCTTCGGGGCAGGACTGGTGCCCGGCGGGCGGCACGCGCCCCGCGCCGGCTATTTCCTGGCCCTGATGCCGGGCGGCGGCTCGTGGCTGCGAGCCGGCCGCTTCACGCCCGCGCCGGCCGAGCTGGCCGCTATCCGCCAGGAAATTCACTACGACAGCGCCGGCTTTCACGCCCAGCTGGCCGCACCCGCGCTTCAGCAGCACTTCCCGGCCGGCCTCGACCTGAGCGGCGAGCAGCTGCGCCGCCCGCCCCGCGGCTATGCGGCCGATGACCCCGACCTGGCCTGGCTCCGGCTCAAAAGCTTCGGCGTAAGCCACTATTTCGCCGATGCTGAGGTGCTGGCCCCCGATTTCGTGGGCCGCGCCGTGGCCGGCATCAGGGCCGCCCGCCCCTGGGTGCAATGGCTAGATGGAGGATTAGGGATAAAGGATGAGGGATTGAAAGCTCCACTTCCAGTCCCTAATCCCTCATCCTTCATCTCAATACCTTAAAACAGCCCGAACAGCTTGCCGTCGATGCGCTCGATGATGGCGCCCAGGTCTTCGGGGTTGCGCACGTAGTCGAGCTCGTTCACATCCACGACGAGCAGCTTGCCGTGGTCGTAGCCGGCAATCCACTGCTCGTACTGCTGGTTGAGGTTTTTGAGGTAGTCGATGCTGATGGAGTTCTCGTACTCGCGGCCGCGCTTCTCAATCTGGCCGATGAGCTTGGGCAGGTCGGCGCGCAGGTAGAGCAGCAAATCGGGGGGCTGCACGAGGTTGATCAGGCTTTCGAACAGGGCGCAGTAGTTGGCGTAGTCGCGCTCGGCGAGCAGGCCCGACTGGTGCAGGTTGGCGGCGAAGATGTGGGCGTCCTCGTAGATGGTGCGGTCCTGGATGACGCTCTTGCCAGCTTGCACCAGGGTTTTGATGTGCTGCGTCTGGCGAAAGCGGCCGTTGAGAAAATATACCTGCAAGTGAAATGACCAGCGGGGCATATCGCCATAAAAATCTTTAAGGTACGGGTTATCAGCAACTTCTTCCAGAAAAACCTCCCAGCGGTAGTGCTGGGCGAGGCGATGGGCGAGTGAAGTTTTGCCCGCTCCGATGTTACCTACGATAGCAATGTGCATATTTGGGGAAAAAATTGACCAGTCATCCTAATCTTACCAAAGGTAAGGGGCTCCTCCGGAGCCCCCGCCGCTGGTCTGACCGCCGCCCATGCCTACTTCCAAGCCCAGCGTTGTTCCCGCACCCGACCTTCCCTCTGCCTTTGCCCCAGCCTCCGCGTCTGACCTGACCCCGGCCGGCCTGCACCAACTGCTCGACATGCACGGCGCGCCGCTGGCCGACTTCGACTACGCGCCCGGCTCGGACCTGCTCGTGCTGCGCTGGCGCGGCCACCTCACGGGCGAGAGCATGGTGCGCGGGGCGCGGGCTCACCTGGCGCTGGCCCCGTTTGCCGGGCGGCCCCTGCCCCGACGCCTGCTCTGCGACCATCGCCAGGCTTCGGGCGACTGGTCCGAGGCCCTGCCCCTGCTCCACTACGAATGGCTGCCGCAGGTGCTGGCGCGGGGCACCCGCGCCCTGGCCCACGTCTACTCGCTCGACCCGCTCGGCGACCTGAACTTTTACAACGGTGGGCCGGCTTTTCTGGCCGCTTTCGCCCGGCAGCCCGGCGTCCGGGGGCGACTGTTTCGCGCCTTTGAGCCGGCCTGGCAGTGGCTGACCCGCCCAACTGGCGCAACCGACCCGGCGGTTTAACTGGCAGCTTTGTCGATACCCGGGCCTCCGCGCTAGTCGCGCTCGCGCAGCTGGTCTTTGGCGCGGCGGGCGCTTTGCAAGGTTCGAAACTCGCCCTGCGCGCCCCGAACGCGCAGGCGCTCGTCGAGGGGCAGGCTGGAGCGCACCTGCTCGTAGCGGGCGTTGAGGCGGCCCAGCGCGGCGCTGGCCTCGTCCCAGTCGCGTGTCTTCCACTGGCGGCGCGCGGCGCGGGTGGCAACCAGAAAGCGTTCGTAGAGGTTGGGCAGCTCCTCAGCCGGCACCCGGGCCGGGTTTACGTGCTCATGCAGCAGGCGGGCCAGCACCGGGTCGAAGGTACCGCTGGCCGAAGAAGCGGCCCCAGCGGCCGTGGCGGCAACAGCCCCAGCCGGGCGGCGAGCCAGGGCGGCCGCGCGCGAGCCGGGCGCAGCCGGCCGCGCCCCGACGAGGTCGCCCCGCCGCAAAAGGCTGTCCTGCAAGTGGTTTTGGGCGGCGGCGGCCAGCGGCAGCGCGGCCAGCAGCAGCGCCGCGCCGTGGCGGCGGGCAAAAGCGGAAGGGTTCATCAAACAGAGAAAGGGGGTGGCGCGCGGGACGCGCCGCGCGCTGGGAGCCAGCTTAACGCCAACCGGCCCGGCCACGTATGCCGCGGGGGCACAAAAGTGGCGGCTATGCCCGACCTTCGCCTTTCTACTCGTTTTTAGTTCATGCCCACTCCGCCCGCGCCCCAACCCGCGCCCCAATCCGCGCCGCCCTTGCGCATTACCTCCGCCACCGAGCAGGACATCCCCGTCATCGTGGCGCTGGCCGAAGCCACCTGGGAGCCCACCTACCGCTTCATCATCTCCAAAGAGCAGCTCGACTACATGTACCGCGTTATCTACACGCCGGCCTCGCTGCGGCGGCAGATGCGCGAGCAGCACCACCAGTTTCTGCTGGCTTACGTGGACGGGCAGCCCAGCGGCTTCGCCTCCTATTCGGAAAAGCCGGCGGGCGTGTATCACCTCAATAAAATCTACGTGCTGCCCTCGCACCAAAGCCAGGGCCTGGGCCAGCGCCTGATTGGGGCCGTGGAAGCGGCCGCCCGCCAGGCCGGCGGCGCCGCCCTGGAACTCAACGTGAACCGCCACAACCCCGCCCTGGCTTTCTACGAGCGCCAGGGCTTTGCCCAGCACCGCGAAGAAGACGTGCCCATCGGCCCGTATTGGATGAACGACTACGTGTTCAGGAAGGAGTTGTAGGTGGCAAATAGAGTTATGCTGTAACTTTAGAAATTCTTACTCGCCGCCCTATGGAAGCCTCCACCGCCCCGCTACGCCAGCAGCTCGATACCCGTCTCGACCAGCTTACGCCCACTCAGCAGCAACACGTGTTGCAGTTGTTGAACGAGTTGTTAGGGCCAAAGCCAGCCACTGCGCCAACTAACCACTGGGCGCACCTCGGCCAACTTATCAGCGCCGAAGATGCCTTCAAGATGGAACAGGCTATCGCCGATGGTCCCGGTAAGGTAAACCCACTGAATTGGCCGGAGCTACATGGAAAGTGAGGTAATACTCGATACCAATATTGTATCAGCCGTGCTCAAGAACGAACGCGCGTTGCAGGAGCAGTTCGCGCGTGTCTCGCGCGTGAGGGTACCGAGTACGGTGTTTGGCGAGCTGTATTACGGTGCATATCACTCGACGCGAGTAGTTAGTAATCTGGCGGCGGTAGACCAGTTTCTGCCCCTGGTATCGGTGTTGGTGTGCGATGTTGGCACGGCTCGCGAATACGGCCTGATTCGCCAGGAACTAGCTGCCAAGGGTCGGCCCATTCCCGAGAACGACATGTGGATTGCCGCCGTGGCCCGGCAACATCAACTGCCGCTCGTCTCTCGCGACGCGCACTTTGACGCCGTACCTGGCTTGCGGCGGCTGGGGTGGTAGCTTTGGGGCTGACTTTCACCCAACCTAAATTATGGCAATTAAATTAACCGTGCTCTCCAACGGCTCCCTGCGCGTGGAGGGCGAAGACATCGAGATGGTCGATGCCCAGGGCCAACCCTACGGCCTCGGCGGCCGGCAGCGCCTCAGCATCTGCCGCTGCGGCCTGAGCGCCCAAAAGCCGTTTTGCGACGGCTCCCACAAAGGTCACTTCGAGCACGATGCCACGGCCTTCGACCTGCCCGCGCCGAAGCCGGTAGTGTGAGCTTTTAGGGTAAGAGGGTAAGAGGGTAGGAGGGTGAGCGGGTAAGAAATACAAACGTCTGCCCGCTCACCCTCCTACCCTCTTACCCTAAAAGCTCACTGCCGCAGCATGAGCCACAAATTGAGCCGCACTACGTCGCCCATCGAGTCGCATTTGGCGAATTGAGTGGTGCGGTGATAACGGTTGAGGGCGGCTTTCAGCTCGTCTACTTTGGCGGGTGGGGCCAGCTCGTGGCGGCGCATCACGTCGAGCAAAGCTTTGAGGCGGTGGCGCTCGGCGCGGGCGCGGCGGGCCATCAGAGTGCGCTCCTCGGCCTGGTACTGGCGCAGGGTCGAGGGTTGGAGCACCTGGGCGCAGAGCGCCACTACGGCCGCGTTGTCCGGAAACGACTGGGGCAAGTACATCGCCCGGCGACCCTCGTAGCTCTGCTGGTCGAAGTCGATGGCCCGGACGCGGTACTGCTCGTCCTCGAAGTCGGGCGTGACGTCAATCACGTAGTTGTAGGCCCGCATGTCGCCCAGCAGCCGGGCGAAGCAGCG
>JANXNW010000090.1 GCA_025353905.1 Hymenobacter sp. | reverse complement strand
CAGCTCAGCGGCGCGGGCGGCAATGTCGCAAGTGGCCACCATCGGCATGGGCAGGTCGGGGCGAATGGCCGAGCCAGCAATGCCCATGTGCTGAATCAGGCCCAGATTGGCGAAGAGGTTTTCCATGAAATACGCCGGACGCAGGTGGGCCACGGTCAGGCCCCGAACGGCGTTGAGGCGGGTTTCCTGCCGATGCACCCCCACCACGGGGCCGGTGCCCGCGGGCTCGTCGGCCCCGATGCTGCTCAGGTGCACGGCCCGGCGCAGGCCGCTGGCCCGGGCGGCCTGCGCAATGGCTTCGCCCACCTCGTCGTAGTGAGCCAGCACGTCGGGCGACTGGCTGTTGGGCGGAATCATGAAAAACGCGGCGTCGGCCCCGCGCAGTGCCTCGGTGAGCAGCGCCTGGTCGTGGAGGTCGCCGGCTACGGTGTCAGCCCCGGCGGCTTGCAACGCGTCGAGGCGGGTGCTGGGGCGCGCCACGGCTCGTACGCGGTGGCCGGCTTGCAGCAAGTGGTGGACGAGCGGCGTACCGATGTTGCCGGTAGCGCCCAAAACGGTGAAGGTGGCCATGCAAAGAAGGGGGTTGAGGATGATGCCGACAAAGGACCTACCTTCACTGGCCATAAAACAAGTACCTACAAAAAAGTAGGGTGCCTACGAAAAACATAGTAATGCTGGCTGTCAGCCCCAAATTTTATGTCTAAACTGACTAAGCAGCGAACCCCGCTCGCCGCTGGTGCCGTCGCTGACCCCGCCCGCGCCAATTGCCCGGTGCGCACTTCGCTCAACGTGCTGGGCGGCAAATGGAAACTGCTCATTCTTTCGTACCTCTTTGATGCTCCCCGCCGCTACGGCGAGCTGCGCCGGCTGATGCCTGAAGTCACGGAGAAAATGCTCATTCAGCAGTTGCGCGAGCTGGAAAGCGACGGCATCGTGACCCGCACCGTGCATCAGCAAGTGCCGCCACGAGTTGATTACCACCTCACCGCCCTCGGCCAGCAGGTGCGCCCCACCTTCGACCAGCTGCTGAGCTGGGGAGAGAAATGGCTGATAATTAATAGTTAGTCCGCCATTGCGGGCGCAGCGCAGCAATGACAGGTAGAATTAACCATTAAAACCGGAGCACCTGCAAGAAAAATACCTGGCGCTCGGCCCCGCGTCCGACGGGACGGATGCGCTGAAAGCCGCTGGCGATGAGCTGGTTGCCGACCCAGGGAAACACATCGGGCTGGCGCACGTCGAGCACTTTTTCGCGCGGAGCGGCGGGGTCGGCAGTGGGTTGGCTGAGTTGGGTGAGCAGCTCGACCTTGGCATCGTTCGGGGCCGGCTCGCTCTGCTGAATGCGCTTGTAGTGCAGCTCGTTGTCGAGCAGATACGCCAGCACGAGGCCGCCGCCGGGCAGCAGCACGGGCTGCACGGCCTCTTCGGGCCCGGTGCGCACCATGCCCGACTCTACCACGAAGGCATTGTCCCAGAGCAGGTTGCCCTTGCGGTCGAAGCCGCAGGCCAGCGCGTGCGTGGTGCGAAAGCCGCTCAGGCCCCGGTTATTGGGGTAGCCGTAGCGGCTCAAGCCGGTGGAGTAGCCGGGCACCCCAAACGTGCTGTTGGGGTACTGGCCCATCCCCCCGAGGTAGGAATACGGACTCCCCAGCGGCATGATGCCCCCGTTGGAAAGGCCGGCGCCAGCATACACCGGCTCATAGGCTTCGGCCAGCAGCACGTAGCCGCCGCCCGGCTGGGGCAGCAGCTCGTGCAGCAGCAGGCGATAGTGCCAGCGCAGGGGCGGCTCCTCGCGGGCTTCGCGGCGGGCGGCGCGGTCGAGAAGACGCGCCTCGCGGGCGGGCTTGAGGTAGTCGAAAAAGTGGCGCAGCCGCTTGAAGTCGTAGAAGTGCAGCGCCGGCCGGCTGGGGTCGATGCGGGCAGCGCGCGGGGTGAGGTCGGTGGCAAACAGGCCCTGGGCGTAGCGCGGGTCGCGCAGGGCATAGAGGCCAGCCAGCAGCCGGGCGCTGGTGTCGGCGGGCGGGCTGAGCTGGGCCGTGAGCAGGCTGCGCTCGCTTTCGGCCTGCACGTACTCGGAGCTGAGCAATTCGCCGCGCTCCGCGGATAAGCGCTTGAGCAGCAGGCGCTGCTTACGGCCATTGCTTTGGCTGAGCACGAACTCGGCGTGGCCGGCCGGGCGGTTAGCCACGCTGGTCAGCTCGGTGCTGAGCGGCTCGTACACGGCGGGCAGAAACTGAAACCCGCCGCTGGCTACGTCCAGCAGCAGCACCGTCTGGTGAAGCTGGTCGGCGAGCGTAACCGTGGCCAGCAGCCGCCCGCCCACCGCTTTGAGGCTGATAACGTCGCGGCTGAGCTTGGTGTCGAACGTCTGGGCGCGCACCTGCCCACCGCGCACGTCATAGGCCACGGCCAGCACCCGACCCGCCGGCGAGCCGGCCCGAAACAAGGCGTAGACCACGCCCGGCTCGGCACAGAGCCGTTGCGGCTCGTAGTCGGGCGGCACCGTGATTTCCACTTCGCGCCGCAGGCGCAAGCCCGCCCCGTAGTGCTGCCAGGAGTAGCGCGGCTGACGCTGGCCGGCCACCTGCCGCCGCAAGAGCAGCACTACGGCCGTGTCTTGGGGCAGAGCCAGCACCAGCACGTCGTCGGTGCTGGGGTCGAGGGGCACTTCCACGCGCGCCGTTTGGGCGGGCGCGTCGGCTGGCGAAGGCAGCGAGCGAGCGCGTTGGGCTAACCCCGGCAGCACCAGCACGCTCAGCAACAAGGTCAGCAGGAGTTTCATGGCAGGCTTCGCAACGCAGAATGGGCCGTTTGGTTGGCCGGCGCTCACGAAGATAGGGGCTGGCCAGGGGCGCAGCAAGTGCGGGCGTAGAGGTCTTGGGAGTCCAGCGCAGCAATAACCCAACACGCAATACCTCCTACCTTCCTACCCTCTTACCCTACTGCAAGCGTCGCAGCACGTCCTGCCGGTACGTGGCCCCGATGGGGGGGCGCTGGTCGGGCTGTCGCTGCCGGCCTGGGGATTGGCGCTGGGCGCGCTCACGGGAAGTGCCCCGGCCGCTCGAGCTCCTGGTAATCGTGCTGGCCTACGCGGCGGTGCAGGGCGTGCCCGTGCTAGCCGTCGTGCCCGAGGCCGGGTTTACGGCGGGTCTGCACGCGCTGCTGCTGCCGGGGGCGGCCCTGCTTTGGCACCTGGCCGGGGCGCGGTCGCTGGCGCCGGGTGGGTAGCGAACGCTCAAGCAACCGCGCCGCCGCTGCGGGCGTAATGAGAAACGCGCCGGCCATCTTGCCGGTGCTGTTTTTTAATCTACTTCTCCCCATGAGCATTCTCAGCAGCGATAAACTCAAAGGCAAGAAAATTGCCATCCTCGCCACCGATGGCTTCGAGCAGTCGGAGCTGGAGGAGCCCAAGAAATACCTCGAAAACGAAGGGGCCGATGTCCACGTCATTTCTCTCAAGAGCGGCTCGATTAAGGGCTGGGACGGCCCCGCCAAAGACTGGGGCGACAAGGTGGACGTGGACAAGGTGATAACCGACGCGAGGCCCGATGACTACGATGCGTTGGTGCTGCCTGGCGGCCAGATGAATCCCGATGTGCTGCGCCTCGACCAGGACGCGGTGGCCTTCATCCGCACCTTCGCCCAATCGGGCAAAGTGCTGGCCGCCATCTGCCACGCGCCCTGGCTACTGATTGAGGCCGACGTGGTACGCGGCAAAAAAGTAACGAGCTGGCCCAGCCTGCACACCGACCTTGCCAACGCCGGTGCTCAGTGGGAAGACTCGGAAGTCGTGTGCGATAAGGGGCTCATTACCAGCCGCAAGCCAGGGGATATTCCGGCCTTCAACAAGAAAATCGTGGAGGAGATGCTGGAGCCGCAGCACGGCGGCCGCGCCTAGTTGCTGTCTCCATTGATTGGTTCGCGCCCGGTTCCTGACAAGGGGGCCGGGCGTTTTTGCGATTAATACGCCGCTGCCGGGCGCGGCCGTGCGCCGGGCGCTGGGCAGCGCGCCCGCCCTCGACAGCCTGCCCGGCCCCGGCCAGGGGCTGGCGAATCGACCCGACCGGCTGGCCGCCCAACGCTTCGAGCAGGCTCAAGCCCAAGCCCAAGTTCAGACTCAGGGCCAAGCTCAAGCCCAGGCGCTGGCCGTCACCGCCACGCCGCTGAGCCTAGCCCGACGGGCCTCGCGCGAATTCTGGCGGCGGCTGAGCCTGACATACGCCCTGGGTACGGTAGGCGTGCAAGCCGAGCAGGCCACCACGCGCCTGACGTTCGCGCCTGGCGGGGGCGGCGGCTTCGTGGCCGAGGGCCAAACCCAGACCGTGGCCGGCACCCGGTTTCCGCTGCTCACCAGCTTCGGCTACCAGCTCGACTTGTGGCCCCGGCGCCTGTACGTGCGCTATGCCGGCCTGGGCGTGTTCGGGCAATACGGCCAGGGCGACCTGGGCAGCCGCACCGTGGGCCTGGGCTTCGACCTGAACCTGCGCCCCCGCCATCGCCCGCTGCTATTGCGGCTGGGTTTCGACTACGTGAACCTGAACCTGGGCCGCGAAACAGGCACCTTCCAGAACCCCGACCGGGACCTGCGCCTCGATGGCCAGCGCCTGAAGGGCGACGCGCTGGCCGTGGCCGTGCAGGTTCGCACCCGCACCTGGGCACCCCGCCTGGGCCTGGGCTTGGAGCTGGACCACCGCACCCAGCTTTTCGTGGACGCGACCTACCTGCTCGACCCGCGCACCACGGCCGGCCTGAGCCTGCGCGAAGTCAGCGGCTTTTTTCTCTCGCGCTCCGAAGCCGCTACCAGTCTGGCCAAAGCCGGCAGCGCCGCCACGCTGCAAGTGCGCGACGCGCCGGCCCAGTTCCAACCCCAGTCCTTGCCCTGGCAGCCCCAGCGCCTGCTGCAAATAGGGCTGGTGCAGCGGCTGCGCTGACCAGTGGCCGACGGGTAGCTGGTTGGGGCTGCCGCGCCCAACGCGCGGCTGCCCGCGCCACTCAGCAGCCGACCCCCGTTAGGGACGAGGCTATTATCTTGCCGCCGCAATCGCTAACCAGCTCTCTTCCAATTTTTAATGAAACACCTGCTACTTTGGTTACTGCTGGCCGGCTTGACCAGCCGGGCCGTCGCCCAAACCGCTCAAACGGCCCCCACTACGCTTGCTGGCTTGGCTACCCCGGCCAAACCCGCTCCCGCCGCCGCTTCGCCCTGGCAGAAACAAACCACCGACCCCTACCGCGGCAAGCAGGACGACATCAGCTTCATCAACCCGCACCAGGGCTGGTACGTGAACGGGGCGGGCAATATCTACGGCACCCGCGACGGCGGCGAACATTGGCGCAAGCTCTTCAGCCAGCCCGGCACGTTCTTCCGCTGCGTGGCTTTTCTGGACTCACTGCGCGGGTTTGCGGGCAACATCGGCACCGAGTATTTTCCGGGCGTGACGGATACGATTCCGCTCTACGCCACCCGCGACGGCGGGCGCTCGTGGCGGCCGGTCAAGTACAAGGGCCCCACCGTGAAGGGCTTGTGCGCGCTCGACATCGTGCGGGAGCAGTTCATCAACGCCGGCAACACTGACTTCCGCTACCATATTTTCGGCGGCGGGCGCGTGGGCGGGCCGGGCTTTCTGCTGCACTCGCCCGACAATGGCGAGACGTGGACCTCACGTGACTTGCGCCCGTTCGGGGCCGAGTTCATCCTCGATATCAAGATGTTCTCGGCCCGCGAAGGCTTTATCTGCTCCGGCTCCAGTCCCGACGTGGCCAAAGCCAACGCGCTGATTCTCGAAACCAACGACGGCGGCCAGACCTGGCAGAAGCGCTACCAGAGTACGCGCCCCTACGAAATCACCTGGAAGCAAAGCTGGCCCACCCGCCAGACCGGCTACGTCACCATCCAGAGCTATAATCCCGACACGCTCGTGGCCCGGCGCTACGTGGCCAAAACCACCAACGGCGGCAAAACGTGGAAGGAGATTCCGCTAGTCACGAACGCCAAGGTGCGCGAGTTCGGCATCGGCTTCGCCGACGAAAAAACCGGCTGGGTGGGCGCCATGCCCGCCGGCTACGGCACCCGCGACGGCGGCCAGAGCTGGGCACCCGTCGCGTTTGGGCCGGCCGTGAACAAAATTCGCATCATCAAAACGCCCGACGGCGGCTACGTGGCCTACGCCATCGGCGTGCAGGTGCATAAGCTGACGGCACCCCGAAAATTGTAAAACGGCGTGGGACTCCGTTTTACATGGCCAGCCGGCGCAGCACGTCCTGCCGGTAGGTGTTGCCCAGGGGCAGCTCGCGGCCGGCCACGCGCAACACGTTGCCGCTGAGGCGCTCTACGGCCGACACGCGCACCAGGTACGACTTGTGCACCCGCAGAAATTCGGGTGGCGGCAGCTGGCTTTCGAGGTGCTTGAGGGTTTCGGCCGTGAGCAGCACCCGGCCCGAGGCGAGGTGGCACTTCACGAAATTGCCGTAGCCTTCCACGAAAAGCAGCTCGGCCAGGCGCACCCGCTCGGTGCCGAGGTCGGTTTTGAGGAACAGGCACGCGGCTGGGTCGGCGGCGGTCAGCGCGGCGGGCACGGGCGGCGCGGCAGCAACAAGCGGTGGTGGCACAGGTGCGCCGGCCCGCAGCCGACCCACCGTTTTGGCGAAGCGCTCGAAGCGGATGGGCTTGAGCAGGTAATCGGCCACGCCCAGCTCATACGCATCGAGGGCGTGGGTGGCGTGGGCGGTGGTGAGCACCACGGCCGGCGGCGGCCCGGTCGGCGGCAGCGCCCGCAGCAGCTCCAGGCCCGACAGGCCCGGCATGTCCACGTCCAGGAACAGTACGTCGGCCGGCTCGCGCAACAAATGCTGCAAGGCTTCCGGCCCGTCGTAGCACGAGCCGGCCCAAGCCACAAGGTCGGGCAGGCGCGCCAGGTGGGCGCGCAGCACGGCGTGGGCCAGCGGCTCGTCGTCGATGAGCAAGCAGCGGAGAGCGGGCATTTTTTGGTTTTTTGTTGGTTGTTTTTGGTTGGCCCGTCCGGTCATTGCGAGCGCAGCGAAGCAATCGTACCTGTTAAGCTGTACTTGACGAGCTGAATACTAAGCCGAACAG
>JANXNW010000058.1 GCA_025353905.1 Hymenobacter sp. | reverse complement strand
CAACGCCCGAGCGGACAGCCGGCAGCCCGCCCCGTCGCCTGCCCCCGCCCCCAAATTGCTCATTGATAATTGCTCATTGATAATTGAAGAAGCATCTGCCCAACGCCCTGACCTGCCTGAACCTGCTGTGCGGCTGCCTGGCGCTATTATTTATTTTTAGGGGATTCCCGGTTATCGGAGCCGGGCTGGTGGGCGTGGCGGCGGTGGCCGACTTCTTCGACGGGCTGCTGGCGCGGGCCTTGCGCGTGTCGTCGCCGATTGGCAAGGACCTGGACTCGCTCGCCGACATGGTCTCGTTTGGGGTGGTGCCGGGGGCAATACTATTTCACCTGCTCGAAATCAGCCTGGACTCCGGCGGGCAGCTTGTGACGGCTGATTTACCCGACCTGGGCCGGGGACTGCTGCCGGTGCTGGGCTTTACGGTAACTATTTTCTCGGCGCTGCGGCTGGCTAAGTTCAACAACGACACCCGGCAGACGAGCTCGTTCATCGGGCTGCCCACGCCGGCCTGTACGCTGGTGGTGGCCGCGCTGCCGCTGATACTGGCCGACGACCGGTTCGGGCTGCGCGGGTTTATCCTGAACCCGTGGCTGCTAGTGGGGCTAACGTTTCTACTTTCCGGGCTACTCGTCGCGGATTTGCCGCTGTTTGCCCTCAAGTTCAATAATTTTCATTGGTTGGGTAACCGGCGGCGCTTTATTTTTGTGGGGCTCGCCGCCGGGCTGGTGCTGGGGCTGCGCGCGGCGGGCGTGCCGCTGGCCGTGCTGCTCTACGTGGCGCTCTCGGTGCCGGGCCGGGTGCGCAGCCGGGTCGGGCTGCCGCAATAAGTAAGAGCCGGTTGTTGTTAGCAAATTATTGAGCTTTTAGCATGATGGCCAGACCGGGCCAAGCGGCCTGGTAGCGGTTTTAGATGGTGCCTCTTGGCCTTTTTTATGCGACATATTTTCTTTCTGCTGACGCTACTGGCCGGGCTTACCGGGCTTGATGGCTTCGCGCCCGCGGCTCACGCGCAAAACCGCAGCGATGGCCCGGCCCAGACCGGCCCTATCACGCTACGCTGGGACGCGTACGCCACGCTGCCGCCGCCCAGCACGAGCCCGCCCGACGCGCCCGGCCGCCGGGTACCCACCTTTCGCGGCGCGCACCACGGCCCGACCGACGCGCTGGGCACTTACACGCTGCGCCTGCCCGGCACGCTGGCCCGCGCCGAGCTGCGCGAGGCTGCCTACGAGCCCTTTTCAGTCGATGACGCCAAGCTGCTGGGCAGCAGCGCGCTGCCGGCCGCGGTCGCCCCGCGCCTGCGCTATGCCACCGAGGCCCGCCAGCCCATCACCTACGTGCTGCTGCAGCCCGTTCGCCGCAACCCCCAAACCGGCCAGCCCGAGCGGCTCGTCTCGTTTCGCCTCGCTTACGAAGCGGCGGCGGGCAAGGCGGGTAACACTAGCGCCCTGCAAACGGCGGCCCGCGCCCACGCCGCCACGTCGGTGCTCAGCGTCGGCGACTGGTTCAAACTCGGGGTGCCGCGCAGCGGGGTGTATAAGCTCGACGGGCCGGCCCTGCAAAAGCTGGGCGTGAACCTGAGCGGCCTCGACCCGCGCCGGGTGCAGCTTTTCGGCAACGCTACCGGGCTGTTGCCCCAGCCCAACGACGCGCCCCGCCCCGACGACTTAGCAGAGAATAACCTGCTCTTCGTGGGTAACCAGGACGCGGTGCTCGACGCGGGCGAATACTTTCTGTTCTATGCCCGCGGGCCGCACATCTGGCAGCCCAGCCAGCCGGGGCGCGCCGCCCGCACCAGCACACCCGGCTACTTCGGCCTGCTCGGAGAGGGCGGCCGCTGGAAGCACGTCAATAATTTCTTCGCCGACACGGCCTATTATTTCCTCACCGTGGGCAGCCGCCCCGGTCGGCGCATCGCGCCGGTGGCCGCGCCGGGCCCAGCCCCGACGGGCGCACCCATCACGAGCTTTCTCGACCGGCGCTGCTACGAGCACGACCTGGTGAACCTGCTGCGCTCGGGCCGGCGCTGGCTGGGCGAAAGCTTCAAGCTGAGCGGCGGCAGCCCGAGCCGCACGTTCAGCTTCAGCGCCGACGGCCAGCCGCCGCTCACCGACCTCGTGCCCGGCGACACACTGCGCCTGACGGCGGCCGTGGCGAACACGGCCGCCCAAAGCAGCACCTTCACCCTGACGCTGGGTGCTACGCCGCTCGGCAGCCAGGTGCTGCAGGCCATACCGCGGGGCGCGTACACGGCCATCGCCCAGGACAACTACCGCACGTTCACCGTCGCGACGCCGGCCGGGCTGAGCGACCCCAAAATCACGCTCAGCTTTGCCTCCGCCGACCCCGCCGGCGTGGGCTACCTCGATTATTTGGAATTGGTGGTGAAGCGCCAGCTGCGGCTGAGCGGCTCTTATCTGGAGTTTAATTCCTTGAATTACAAGCGCGGACCGGGCACGGTGGGCCGCTACGAGGTGGCCGGCGCGGCGGGCGCGCAAGTCTGGGACGTGACGAACCCGCGCCGGGCGCTGGCCCAGCCGCTCGACGCCAGCGGGCGCTTCACGGCCTTCACCGACTCGGTGCGCGAATTCGTGGTGGTGCAGCCCACGGGCAGCTTCGAGGTGCCCCGCCTCTGGGGCCGGCTGCCCAACCAGAACCTGCACGCGCTCAACCTCGACGGCAAGCTCGACTTGGTAATCGTGACCTACCCGCCGTTTCGGGCACAAGCCGAGCGCCTGGCCCGGCACCGGCGCGACTACAACAAGCTGAGTGTGGCCGTGGTAACTACCCGCGAGGTGTACAACGAGTACAGCTCGGGCGGGCAGGACGCGACGGCCATCCGCGACCTGATGAAGCAGGTCTACGACCGCAACCCCGACCCGGCCGCGCGCCGCAACTACCTGCTGCTGTTCGGCGACGCGTCGTACGACTATAAATCGTCGGCCTACAACGACGCCGCCCAGGAGCCGGCCTGGTGGAAGGAGCGTACGCCCTTCACAACGAGCGCCAACTTCGACGCGGCCAACCAGAATTTCGTGCCCACCTATCAGTCGCGCGAGTCGTTTTTGCCAGTTTCGATTTCCTACAGCGGGGGCCGCGACAATTTGGAAGGCGAAAACAGCTACTCGTCGGAAGACTATTACGGCCTGCTCGATGACAGCGAGGGCGAGTGGACGGAATCGTCCAGCGTGGCGTTCGAAGCCACCGACATCGGGGTGGGCCGGCTGCCGGTGCGCACCACCGTGGGCCAGCGCACCGACGACGCCCAGGCCCGGCAGGTGGTCGACAAGCTGCTCGATTACGACGCGCCGGCCAGCCTGGGCAAGTGGCGCAACCGCATTCAGCTCGTGGCCGACGACACCGACGCGGAGAAAAACAACGGCTTTGTGGCAGAGTCGGAGCAGATTTTCGGGCCCACCCTGCAGGCGGCCGAGCTGGCCTACAACCTGCGCAAGAATTACCTGGACCTGTTCCCGCAGAGTAGCGCCGCCGCCGGGCAGCGCTCGCCGGCGGCGGCGGCGGCCATCAGCACCACCCTGGAGCAGGGCGCGCTACTCACCGGCTACACCGGCCACGGCGGGCCGAGCGGCCTCAGCGACGAGCAGATTATCAACTCAGCCACGCTGTTGGCCTTGCGCAACGAGCACCGGCTCACATTTTTCGTGACCGGCACCTGCGACCTGAGCACCTACGACAACCCGGATTTTACGTCGGCCGGCGAGCAGGTGCTCACCGACAACGCCACCGGCGGGGCAGTGGGGCTCTTCACGACTACGCGGGTGGTGCTGGCCCTCTTCAACACGGAGGTAATCAATAATTTCTACGCCCAGATTTTGCTGCGCGACGCGGCCGGCCGCCTGCCCTACCTGGGCCTGGCCGTGAGCCAGGCCAAGAATTTTTCGCCCAGCGGCGACCTCAACAACCGCAACTACACCCTGCTGGCCGACCCCACCACCCGCCTGGCTTACCCGAGCCAGCGCGTGGTGCTCGACTCCCTCAACGGCCGCTTCCTGGGCGGCAACCGCGGCACCAGCCGCGACACGCTGCAGGCGCTGGGCGCGGCCCGGCTGAGCGGCCACGTAGAACTGGCCGGCGCGCTAAGCACCGGCTTCAACGGCACGGCCGACATCACCCTCTACGACAAGCCGGTCACGGTGCAGACCCTCGGCGACGCGGGCTCGACCCCGGTGCCGGTCCGAACCCAGGAAAACGTGATTTACGGCGGGCAGGCCACCGTGCGCGGCGGGCGCTTCAGCACGAAGTTCATCGTGCCCAAAGACATTGCCTACAACGTGGACCTGGGCAAAGTCAGCCTCTACGCCCAGGACCCCGCCGCCCGCACCGATGCCCAGGGCTACCAGCTGGCCCTGGTAGGCGGAGCCTCCCGCCGCGCCGTCGCCGACACCCGGCCGCCGCGGGTGCGGCTGTTTTTGTCGGTGCCGGGCCTGCCCGCCGACACCTCCTTCGTGTCGGGCGGACCGACGGGGCTGAGTCCGCTGCTCATTGCTAGGCTGCGCGACGAGTCGGGCATCAACACGTCGAGCGCCGGCGTGGGCCACGACCTGACGGCCACCCTCGACCGTGACCCGAGCAAGCTCGTGGTGGTGAACGACGCCTATACGACCGACGTGGACAATTTCCGGGCGGGCACCGTGCGCTTCGCCTACAAGGACCTCAGCCCCGGCCCGCACACTATCACGCTCAAAGCCTGGGACACGCACAATAATTCGACCGAGAGTACGATTGAGTTTATCGCCGCCCAGCGCGAGGACCTCGCTTTGAGCCACGTACTCAACTACCCCAATCCGTTCAGCAACCGCACCACGTTTCACTTCGACCAAACCCGCGCCGGCCAGGACCTCGACGTGCTGGTGCAGATTTTTACCGTCACGGGCCGCCTCGTCAAAACGCTGCGCGCCAGCTTCCCCGCCAGCCCCGCCCACGTGCCCACCACCCCGCAAGACCCCAGCCTGAGCTGGGACGGCCGCGACGACTACCAGGACCAGCTCGCGCGCGGTGTCTACGTGTACCGGGTGAGCGTCCGCAGCGGCGAGCAGGTAGCCAGCAAGTACGAAAAACTCGTACTGTTGAATTAGAGATTTGAGACATGAGACGTTGAGATATGAGATATGAGACTTTTTTGACGATTATCTCATGTCCCATGTCTCAACGTCTCATGTCCAAGCTCTAGCCCTCGCTGCTCGGCCGACGCCTTGTTACTTGCAACGTTTTTACTGGCTGCCGGCTCTGGCTCAGGTAGCTCTTTCTTATTCTTTTCCGCCCCATGAAGTTTACTTGTTCGCTGGCCGCCGCGCCGGCACTGCTGTTGCTGGCCGCTCCGGGCGCGTGGGCGCAAGCGCTGGCCACGGCCGAGCTGCACACCATCACGACGGCCGTGCCCGTGCTCACGCTCAGCCCCGACGCGCGCGGCGCGGCTCTCGGCGATGCCGGCGTGGCTACCTCGCCCGATGCCAACTCGGCCTACTACAACCCCGGCAAGCTGGGCTTCGCGCCGTACAAATATTCGGTTTCGACCTCGTACTCGCCCTGGCTGCGCCAGATTACCGACGACATGAGCCTGAGCAACCTCGGCGGCTACACCAAGCTCAACGACCGCGCCACGCTGGGCGTCTCGCTGCTTTACTTCGACCTGGGCCGCATCGACTACCGCACCGCCAACAACCAGGCGAACGGTGAATTCAACCCTAAAGAATATGCCGTGACCGTTTCGTACGGGCAGCGACTGAGCGAGCACCTGGGCGTGGGCATCACGGGTCGCTACGTGCGCTCGAACCTGGTGGGCGCTTCCGGCGGCAACGACGCGGCCTCCGGCAGCGCTTTCGCCGCCGACCTTGGCCTGTATTACAACAAGGATGCTTCCATCGGCGCGGGCATGTACAACCTGGCCTTCGGGGCGGCCATCACCAACATCGGCAACAAGCTCACTTACCGCGATGCCGTGAACCCGAGCTTCCTGCCCACGCAGCTGCGCCTGGGCACGGCCATCACCCGCGAGCTGGACGAGTTCAACAAAATCACGCTGGCCATCGATGCCACCAAGCTGCTCGTGCCCTCGCCCTACTACGAGGACCCGTTCAACGCCGCCAACACGGCGGCCGTGGCTCGCACCGAACGAGAGCGCCAGCAGCAAGGCCCCGTAACGGCCGTCTTCAGCTCGTTTGCCGACGCGCCGGGTGGCTTCAAGGGCGAGCTGCAGGAAATCAATATCTCGACCGGCCTCGAATACTGGTACGACAATAAAATCGCGGCTCGCGTGGGCTATTTCTACGAAAACCCCGCCACCGGCAACCGCCAATACCTGAGCTTCGGCCTCGGTGCCCGCCTCTCCGTGTTTGGCGTAGACGGGGCCTACCTCGTGCCCAACTCCAACGCCAACCCGCTGGCCCAGACCATCCGCGTCTCGCTGCACTTCAACCTGCAAAAGCTCGCCGACGCGTTCGACGAAAAAGGCGCGGGCGGTACGCAAGGGACGCAGAATTGAGTTAAGAGTTAAGAGTTAGGAGTTAAGAGTTGGGGGGTGCCGTGCTGGACAGGCAGGGTGCTCCCCAACTTTTTGCTGCCTGGTCAGGTCTGCCACCTGGTGAATCAGCCCGACCTTTGACTTCACCAACTCAAGCCCCTCCTCCTTATTCCACGCGTAAATCAAAGATTTTTAAGAAAACCCCCTGTTTATCAACAAAATAAACTCTTAACTCTTAACTTAAACGTGCTTAATCGCTTAGTACCGCCCCCGTCCCATCCGCTCACTTCGCTCGTGCTGCCCGTGCCCACGGTGCGCACCCTGCCCAACGGCGCGCGCCTACACCTGCTGGCCGGCGCGGCCCAGCCCGTGCTGCGCCTGCAAGTGGTGCTGCCCGCCGGCAAAGCCCACGAGCCGACTCCCGGCCTGGCCCAGCTCGCCGCCCGGCTGCTGACCGAGGGCACCGCCACGCGCTCGGCCCGGCAAGTGGCCGACGAGGTGGCCTTCTACGGCGCGTCGCTCGATGCCGAAGCGGGCCCCGACCACGCCACGCTCACGCTCTACTGTCTCAGCCGCCACCTGCCGGCGCTGCTGCCGCTGCTGGCCGAGGTGCTGGCCACGCCCGCCTTCGGGGCCGAGGAGCTGGCCCAGACCAAAACCCGCATCAGCCAAAATATGCGCGTCGAGCGCCAGAAAACGAGCTTCCTGGCCGGCGAGGAATTCAATAAGCAGCTTTTTGGCAGTGATTCAGCCTATGGGCGGGCTTTCGACGAAGCCTCGTTCAATGAGCTGAGTGCTGACGAGCTGCGCGCGTTTCACGCGGCGGCCTACGCGCCGGCCGGGGCCGATATCCTGCTCAGCGGCGACGTAGCCGCCGTGGCCGACCTCGTGGCGGAGACAATGAGTGACTGGGTGAATGAGCGAATGAGGGGGGGGACGAGGCCAGTCAGTGCCCAAGCCTTCATTCACTCATTCACTCATTCACCCAGTCACTCCGTCACCGTGCCGGGCAGCATGCAGGCTTCCATTCGCATGGGGCGGCCCTGGCCCGCGCTCACCGGCCCCGACACGCCCGAGCTGCTGCTGCTGGTCAAGGTGCTCGGCGGCTACTTCGGCTCGCGGCTCATGCGCAACATTCGGGAAGACAAGGGCTTCACCTACGGCATTCACGCCAGCGTGGTGCCCCGCGCCGGGGCGACGAGCCTGGTCATCGGCACCGACATCAAGGGCGACAGCGTGACGGCGACCCGCCACGAAATCGCGCTCGAAATGCGCCGTCTGCAAGACGAGCCGCTGGCCGACGACGAGCTGGAAATCGTCAAAAACTACACCCTGGGCAAGCTGCTCGGCGAAACCGCCACCGTGTTCGAGCAGGCCGACAAGTACCGTCAGGCCCTGTTGCTGGGTTTGCCCGCCGACTACTACCCCGAGCTGGCCCGCCGTACCCAGGCTGCCACCGCCGCCCAGTTGCAAGCGTTGGCCCAGCAGTACCTCAGCCCGGACGATATGCTGACCGTGGTGGCGGGAGCGTAACACCAAGCTCTAGCTTGGTGAATCATCGAGCGGCGTTCAAACCTTGCCAGGCAACGATTCACCAAGCCTGAGCTTAGTGTTACCGCGTAGGAATCCGAATCTGCACGCCCAGCGACGGAATAATCGTCACGCCGCTGAGCGCGGTCGTGCTGCCGTCGAGCAGCGTGTAATTGCCGAAGTTCTGGTAATAAAGCGCCAGCGCGGGCACGATGTAGGCGTATTTGTAGCCGATTTTGAGGTTGGCGAATAGCCCGAACGAGGAGAAATTCCGGCTCTGGCTGGGCAGCGCAGGCAGCAGCGCCGTGCCGGCCCGGTTGTAGAGCGCGCTCGGCACGAAGCCGTATTTCACCCACGAATGCGCATAGACGGCCCCGTAGCTGATGGCCCCGATGCTTTCCTCCGGCCCCAGCGACTGACTGAAGGTGAGCGGAATGAGCACGTCTTGGCGCGAGGCCGTCAGACCCAGCAAATTGTTCAGGTCATTGAGGAACGGCAAACTCGGCAGCGCCGCCCGCTGAATGGCGTACTGCAAGCCCACGCTGGCGTAGGTGGTGCCGCCAGCCGCGCCCCGGCCAGGGTTTTCGACGCTGCCAATCGGCCCCAGAAACTGGTATTGCGCGTCGAAAACGTGCGAGCCGAACGCGTATTTGTAGCCCACGTCCACGCGCGGGGCCGCGCCATAGCGCAGGCTCAGGTCGGCGGTGGGCTGCACCGGGTCGAGCAGATAGGCCAGGGCCGCCGCCTGCACGTTGGTTACCGCGCCTGAGTAGCGTACCGAGTCGCCACGCCCGGCTTGGTTCCCGAGGCCGCTGGCCGCGTCGCGCACCGCCGCGCCGGCCTTGCTGAGCGGAGCCGTACCGATGTTGAACCCCTGATTGTACGCCACCCGAAACTCGCCCTGCGGCGTCACCTTGCCCGAAGTAGTGATGGCGCGCGGCGCCGTGCAAGCCGTGGCGGCGAGGCCCAGCAAGCCAGTAGCGAGGTGGCCGAAGCGGCAGCGAAAAAGGGCAGCAGAAATTAGCATGGCGCAAAGAAAAGGCTGGTTTGGCTGGCCGACCTTACGAAAACCAGGCCAACGTGGGCAGGCGGTGCGTCGCCCGCCCCGGCTCTTACCTTTGCCCACGCCCGGCGAAGGTGGTGGGTGGCTTGGCGACCAAACGCGCGCTGCCGCGACCGCAACGCCTGACTCCGACGGCTTTGCGAAGCTACCAGACCTTTCCCGACGACCGCGAGCTGAAGCTCGCGCCACCGCTCACCAGCATATTCTTCCACATCAGCACGTCAAAAAAATGAGCTACATCGCTGCCATTCACGCCCGCCAGATTTTCGACTCGCGCGGCAACCCGACCATCGAAGTGGATGTGACGACCGATTCGGGCACCGTGGGCCGCGCCGCCGTGCCGAGCGGGGCCAGCACCGGCGCCCACGAAGCCGTCGAGCTGCGCGACAACGACGCGAGCAAGTACCAGGGCAAGGGCGTACTGCAAGCCGTAGAGAACGTGAACTCGACCATTGCCGACGAACTGACCGGCTTTTCGGTGTTCGAGCAGGCGTTGCTCGATAAGATTATGATGGAGCTGGATGGCACGCCCAACAAGGCCAAGCTCGGCGCAAACGCCATTTTGGGCGTGAGCCTAGCCGCCGCCCGCGCCGCCGCCCAGGAGCTGGGCCAGCCCTTGTACCGCTACCTCGGCGGCGTGGGGGCCAGCACGCTGCCCGTGCCGATGATGAACATCCTCAACGGCGGCTCACACGCCGACAACTCCATTGATTTTCAGGAATTTATGATTATGCCCGTCGGCGCGCCGAGCTTTTCGGAAGCGCTGCGCTGGGGCACCGAGATTTTTCACGTCCTCAAATCGGTGCTCAAAAAGCAGGGCCTGAGCACCAATGTAGGCGACGAGGGCGGTTTCGCCCCGAACATCAAATCCAACGAAGAGGCCATCAAGGTCGTGCTGCAAGCCATCGAGCAGGCCGGCTACCGGCCGGGCGAAGACGTGATGATTGCGCTCGACGCGGCCTCGTCGGAATTTTATCAGGACGGGATTTACGAGTTTAAGAAAAGCACCGGCGACCGGCTCACTTCCGAGCAAATGGCCGCCTACTGGGCCGACTGGGCCGCCCGCTACCCGATTATTAGCATCGAGGACGGCATGGCCGAGGACGACTGGACTGGCTGGAAGCACCACTCCGAAAGCCTGGGCAAAAAGATTCAACTCGTCGGCGACGACCTGTTCGTGACCAACGTCGAGCGCTTGCAGCGCGGCATCGACGAGCACATCGCCAACGCGATTCTCATCAAGGTCAACCAAATCGGCACCCTCACCGAAACCATCGCCGCCGTAAACCTGGGCCGCCGCCACGGCTACAAGTCCATCATGAGCCACCGCTCGGGCGAAACCGAGGACTCGACCATCGCCGATTTGGCCGTCGCCCTGAACACGGGTCAGATTAAGACTGGCTCCGCCTCGCGCTCCGACCGCATGGCCAAGTACAACCAGCTGCTGCGCATCGAGGAAGAGCTGGGCGAAATCGCGTACTTTCCCGGCCGGAAATTTTAGTGCTTGGTGGTTAGTGCCTAGTGATTGGTGCTTGGTCATTATTAAAAAACCTGTGCCTCAACAACTAAGCACCAAGCACCAATAACTAAGCCCCAAGCACTATGCACCAGGCACTAAGCACCATAGGACGCGTGCTGCGCAACTTCTACTTCCTCACCACGGTCGCGTTCGTGGTCTGGATGGCTGTTTTCGACACCAACGACCTGGGCAAGCAGTACGAGATGTACCACAAGTGGCGCGAGCTGCGGACTGAGAAATTATACTACGAGGCCAACATCCGCACCGTGCAGCAGGACCGCGCCGAGCTGCTCAGCTCGCCCGCCCTGCTGGAGAAATTCGCCCGCGAAAAATACCTGATGAAGCGTCCCGGCGAAGATGTCTTCGTGCTCGTGCCGCAGGAGAAGTAACGTATTGGCTGGTAGCTGACAGCTGTTGGCCAATAGCTCCCATCCGCAAGAAAGCCATCAGCCATCAGCTTAATTTCGGATTATCGCGGTGGCGCGTCGCATCGCGCCGGGTCTTTTTCTCCAGATTTCGCGCCAGCGCCTCGGTCAAATCCACGCCGGTTTGATTAGCCAGGCAGATGACGACGAAGAGTACGTCGGCCAGCTCGTCGCCCAGCTCGCGGCCCCGGTCCGATTCCTTGAACGACTGCTCGCCGTATTGCCGGGCTATGAGGCGCGCCACCTCGCCCACCTCCTCGGTGAGAATGGCCATATTGGTCAGCTCGGAAAAATAGCGGACGCCGGTGGTCGTAATCCACTCATCGACGGCGGTTTGGGCTTGGGCCAGGGTCATAATTCAGACGCTTACCACGCCGATATTTTCGATGCTCACGAGCTTGCTGCCCGCTGAAAAGGAGAGCGCCTGCTGCCAATGCGGCTCCAGAAACAAGAAAAGCTGCCGTAAGCTGCAATTGCCGCACCGGAGCCAGATGACACGCGGCGGCGGCTCGCTAACCCGCATTCGCTCCGCAAAATCCTTGTCTTTGGTGATGATAGTCAGGTCGTAGTGACGGGCATAATCCCAAATCGGGCCGTCTTTCCAGCGTTCGTCCAGGTCGCGCTGATGCAAGAATTCGGGACCGCGCCAATAAGAAAAACGGTAGGGCAAATTCACATCTATCAAGTACCTGACCATAGCTCCCGTTGGATTACGCGGCCTGCCGGGCAAATTGACTTTCGATAATTTGCTGCGCAAATTCGAGGCAGGCGGAAATGTCAGCCGGCTCCAGGGTAGGGAAAGATTCCAGAATGTCGGCCACCGTGTCGCCGGCGGCTAAATAACCCAACACGGTATCCACTTGCAGCCGGGTGCCGCGAACGGTGGGCCGCCCGGAGCACCGCTCGGGGTCCACGGTGATGCGCTCGGTGAGGTAGGTCGTCATATCAACCGCAAAATACGCCCGATTTCAACTACCCGGCGAATCGAGCACGATGGTCACCGGCCCGTCGTTGAGCAACCGCACCTGCATGTCGGCCCCGAACACGCCCGTCGGCACAGGTCGGCCGAGCGCGGCGGCCACCAACGCCACAAACCGCTCGTAGAGTGGCTCGGCCACGGCGGGCGGGGCGGCGGCGGCGTAGCTGGGGCGGTTGCCCTTGCGCGCATCGGCCAGCAGCGTGAACTGACTGACTACCAGCACCTGTTCACCGACATCTAGCACCGAGCGGTTCATCTGGCCGTTGTCATCCGTAAAAATTCGCAAGCCCACCAGCTTGCGCGCCAGCCAACTCAGGGCGGCCTCATCGTCGGTGGGCGCGCAGCCAACCAGCACCAGCAGCCCTGGCCCAATCTGCCCCACCACGGCGTTTTCGACGGTTACGGACGCTTCGCGGACGCGCTGAATGACGAGACGCATTTGGTTTAATGTGCTGATGTGATGGATGTACGAATGTGCTGATTGCTTTTTTGTGTTGCAGCTGAGCTTCCAGAGAAACAATCAGCACATTTTCACATCCAGCACATCAGCACATTAACGATGAATCTTCAAGCTGTCTAGCCGATGCTGGAAGCGTTTGGCGTTGCGCTTGTGCTCGGCAAACGTGACGGCGAAATCGGAGAAGCCGGAGCCATCGGGGCGGGCGCAGAAGAAGACGAACTTGTGGTGGGCAGGGCGCAGCACGGCATCGAGCACGGCGGCGTAAGGCGTGGTGATGGGACCGGGCGGCAGGCCCTTGTGGCGGTAAGTATTGTAGGGCGAATTGACTTTTTTATCCACATTAAGTACCCGTTTGCGGGTGCCCAGGCCGTGCAGGGGCCAAAGCAAGGTCGGGTCGGCTTGCAGCGGCTGGCCCCGCCGCAGCCGGTTGAGATAAACGCCGGCGATAAGCGGTCGGTCGGCAGGCTGGGCCGTTTCGCGCTGCACGATGCTGGCCAGCACACTGACCTGCACCCGGCTCATTTTTAAGGAGTCGGCCTGCTGCTGCCGCGCGGCCGTCCAGAACCGGCCGTGGCGAGCAGCGATGGAGTCGAGCAGCGCAGCGGCCGGCAGCGACCAACCCAAGCGCAGGCGGCCGGGCACAAACAGCGTCCGCACGGTGGCCGTGTCGAGACCGAAGCGGCGGCTCAGGTAGGCGTTGTCGCGCAGCAGCGCGTGCAGTCGGGCCGTGTCAAGGTCGAGCTGCCGGCCGGCCTGCCGCGGCAGCTGGGGCAAATACTGAAATGGCTTGAGCACGAATTCCACCGTATCAGCCCGCCCGCTTTCGAGCAGCTTTATCAGAGCCAGATTGCCCGCGCCGGGCGGCAGCGTGTAGCGACCAGGCCGCACCGGGTGGGCCGTCGTGCCGTAATCGCGCCAGCGGGCCACGCGGGCGAAGGTTTCGGGCCGGGCCAGCAGCCCTGACCGGGCCAGCGAGTCGAGCACGGCCGCCAGCCCGGCCCCACGCCGCACGTAGAGGTAAGCCGGGCCGTCGGCATCGGCCGGCACGTTGAGGCGGTAAAGGAAATGATAGGCGAGCAGGGCGGCCGTCAGCAAACCGCTTAGCAGCAGGGCGATAAGCAGACGAAACTTCATGCGGATTGTGCGGTAGGCTTCAGCCGCCACCGGAGGGCCGTTCGTGAGGTAAGCTTTAGCTTACCTCACGAACTTGGAAATACTAAAAACGGCAGGCCGAAGCCTACCGCACAAGCTATCCTGCATTCAGCGGCTCTTCCAGCGAACTCATTTCCAAGCCGTTTTGCCCGGCTACCTCGGCCAACAGCGCCCGCTGCCAGGGGCGCAGCGCGGCGCGACTCCCTTGCTCCACCACGTCGCCGATGAGGCGGTTGCTGAGCACGGTGTTGGCCAGCACCGCACCCTGGCCGGCGGCGAGGTGGTTTTTGAGGGTCGTGAGCAAGGTTTCGCGGGCTTCGGCGCGAGCCGCGACGGGGCCGCCGAAACGCCGCCGAAACGGCTGCGGCCGGCGCTGGTCGGGCGGCAGCGGACCGTCGGGGGCGAGGTCGGCCGAGGCCAGCGCGAGCAACTCGTCGGCGTAGGGCGCGCGCCGCAGCTCGGGGTGCAGGCCGCCGGCCTGGCGCAGCTCGCCGGCCGACTGAATCGGCTCGCGGGCCAGCTCGGCCAGGCGGTCGTTGCTGAGCACCATGTAGCTGGGCCGGTCGAGCTGCCGCGCCACGCGGTCGCGCAGGTTGTACAGCTCCCGAAACATGGGCAAGTCAGCAGGTTGCACCTTGAACTTGCCCGCCAGCCGCAGATGGGGCCGGGTTTCGTCGCGGCCGTAGCGCACAGCTTCGAGGGCCTCGTTTTCCTCGTACGCCCACTGCGCGCGGCCTTGCTCTTGCAGACGAACGATGAGCCGGTCGGTCAGCTCGAACAAGTACAGCACGTCGTTGGCGGCGTATTCTTTCTGAGCTTCGGTGAGCGGGCGCTTGAGCCAGTTCGATTTCTGCTCACCCTTATCCACCTCGAAGCCCAACTCGCTCTGAATGAGCCGGCCAAGCGAAATATTGTTGTCTTCCAGCGCCAGCAGCGTGAACTGCACGCTCGTGTCCACGATGGTGCGGCAGGTCACGCCGAACAGCTCGTCGAGCAACAGAATATCCGACTTGCAGGAGTGAAACACCTTCGCCACGGCCGCATCACGCAGTACGGCGAAGAGCGGGGCCAGCCCGGCGGCCATGTCGGGCTCCAACGGCAGCGGGTCGATAAGGTAAACCGCCGTACCGTCAAAAACCTGAATCAGGGCCAGGTGCCGGCCGTAGCGGTAGCGATTGTCGTCAAACTCCAAATCAATGCCGATGCGCGGCAGGGTGGCGAAATGGGCGGCCGCGTCGGCTATTTGCGGGGCTGTAGTCAGGTAGTGTATCGGGCTCATACTCATGCGTGGGGCAAAGGTAGGACGGGCAGTGCCTAGCCCGCGCTGCCCGCGCCACGGCCTGCAAGAGCAAATTTTTTTCGGCTTAGATAAACCCGACGGTTATCAAATCAGGGGCTTCCTCCCCATTATGGACGGCTTTTTTTACAAAATGGTAATCTGCGCAATACTTACCTGTGTATCTTGCGGACACAAACCAAGACTTGTTCTCATTTTTTCACCCTCTTTTCACTTTGACATGAAAAGTAAAATATCTACCTTACTAGCGTTTCTACTCGTGCTGACGAGCTGGCTCACGGCGCTCGACGCCGCAGCCCAGGCCCGGCTGCTGAGCGGGCGGGTGCTCGATGCCGACGGCGGCGCGCTGCCCGGCACCACGGTACAAGAACGCGGCACCACCAACGGCGCCACAACCGGCGCCGACGGGCGTTTCTCGCTCAGCGTTCAGCCCAGCGCCACGCTCGTTATCAGCTCGGTAGGCTTCACCACCCAGACAATCGCCGTCGGCGACCGCACCAACCTCGAAATCAAGCTGGCCGCCAGCACCACGGCCCTCAACGAGGCCGTGGTGGTGGGCTACGGCTCGCAGTCGAAAGCCGACCTGACCGGCTCGGTCGTGCAGCTCTCGAGCAAGGACGTCGGCAACCAGCCAGTACAGTCCTTCGAGCAAAGCATCCAGGGTAAGGCCGCCGGCGTGTTCATCGAAAGCAGCAGCGGTAAACTCGGGCAAGGCATTCGGGTGCGGGTGCGCGGCGTATCGAGCATCAGCGGCGACACGCAGCCGCTGTACGTGGTGGACGGCATCCCGGTGCTGGCCGATAACCTTTCTTCGACCGCCGCTGCCACGAACCCCATCGCCGACATCAACCCGAACGACATCGAAAGCATCTCGGTGCTGAAAGATGCCTCGGCTTCGGCCATCTACGGTTCGCGGGCCAGCAACGGCGTGGTGCTCGTGACGACCAAGCGCGGCAAGGCCGGCGCGACGCGCTTCAACATCGGTTTTCAAACGGGCCTTAGCTCGCCCACCAACAAGCGCGAGTTTCTTAATAATCAAGAGTACGTGACGCTGCTGACTGAGGCACTTGTCAATTCGGGCCGTTCGGCTGCGCGCAACACCGCCCGCCTGCGCGCCTACGCGGCCGACGCGGCCAACCCGCTCACTTACAACACCAACTGGCAAGATGAGGCCTTTCAGCGCGCGCCGTTTCAACAATATGACCTAAACACGAGCGGCGGTAACGAAAAAACCAAATTCTTCATTTCGGGGCAGTATAGTGACCAGAAGGGTATTATCGTGGGCAACGCGTTTCAGCGTATCAATGTCCGCTTCAACCTCGACCAGCAGGCTACGGACAAACTCTCGTTCGGCATTAACACGGGGGTTTCGCGTTCAGTCAACAACCGCATACCAAATGACAACGCGTTCAGCTCGCCGATGCAGATTGTGGCCTTATCGCCCATCACGCCTCTTACTGACCCGCGTACGGGGCTGCTCAGCGGTTCCTTCGACCCGGCTACCGGCACCCCAAACTTTAACTTTCCTTTCTACTACAACCCGCTTCTCAATATCGTGGGCGGATTTTACAACACGACCTCCTACCGAGTGCTGGGCAACGTGTACGCCCAATTTAAGCTTACGCCCGACCTGCTGTTCCGCTCGGAGCTGGGTACGGACCTCATAAGTCAGAACGAAGACCAAAAGCTGGGCGTCATTACCTCGCGCAACAGCAATCCAACCAATGGCTCCGGCTTCAATGCAAACGCGGTTAACACCCGAATCATCGTCAATAACTACTTAGCTTTCCGCAAAACGCTGGCCGAGCAGCACGCCGTGGACCTCACCATTGGCACGAGCTTCGAGCGGGGCCAGACAACGGGTAACTCCGTGCAGGGGACCCAGTTTCCCTCCGATGCGTACCGGACCCTGTCCAGTTCCAGCACCCTCACGTCTGGCTCTTCTTTCAACACAGCTAATACGCTGGTTTCGTATTTCGCACGCGGTTCCTACGCTTTTGCGGGCAAGTACTTGCTAAGTGCCAGCGCCCGCCTCGACGGCTCGTCTCGCTTCGGCCCCAACCAGCGTTACGGATTGTTTCCGGCGGCCTCCGTGGGCTGGGTTATCTCCGAAGAAAGCTTTCTAAAAAATAACACTACGCTGAGCTTGCTCAAGCTGCGCGCCAGCTACGGACGCACGGGCAACCAGGGCTTTGGCAACTTCGCTTGGCGCGGACTTTTCACCGGGGCTGCGGGCTACGTGGGCCTGGGTGGTCAGGCACCCCAGCAACTGGGCAACTCCGACCTGGCTTGGGAATCCACTTTGCAAGCCGATGGCGGCCTGGAATTCGGCTTTTTCGGTGGCCGCATCAGCGGCGAGGTAGATGTTTATCAGAAGCGGACCGATAACTTGTTGCTGTTTCAGCCTGTGCCGGCCTCTACGGGTTTTACGGGCCGCAACTTTAATGTGGGTCAGCTAGAGAACCGAGGTATTGAGTTCGTGCTGACTACTCGCAACATTCAGGGCGATTTTAATTGGACGACCAGCTTTAACGCGGCGCTCAATGAGAACAAAATTCTCAACCTGAATGGCCCCGACATTCTGGGCTCTTTCCTGAACCGGGTACGCGTAGGCCAGCCGCTAGGCGTGTTTGTCGGCCCCGAATATGCCGGCGTGGACCCTGCCAAAGGTGATGCCCTCTACTTCTTGAATACGACCTTGGCCGATGGCCGAGTGGACAGGACCACTACCACTAATATTAACGATGCTACGCCGGTAGTGGTGGGCAACCCCAACCCGCGCTGGACGGGTGGCCTCACCAACACGTTCTCCTACAAAGGGATTGACTTATCGGCCACGCTGGTGGGCACATTTGGCAATCAGATTTTTGACGGCGGCGCCCAGTTCTATTCGGTAGGTTTCAACAACGGCCCCGACAACCAGACCCGCGACCAGCTTAATCGCTGGCAGAAACCGGGCGACATTACCGACGTGCCTCGCGCCAACTATCTGAGTGGTAATGGGTCAGGCTTGTCATCGCGCTTCGTGCGTAACGGTGACTACGTGCGTTTACGCACTATGGTGCTCGGCTACAACCTGCCCGCCGCCGTGGCTCAACGCGGCTTTCTGCAGTCGGCCCGGGTGTTCGTGCAAGCTCTTAACCTGCTCACCTTCACCAAGTACAAGGGCTGGGACCCCGAAGTAAGCGCCGACTACCTGACCGGCACCGGCAACACCAGCCAGAACAACATCAACCAGGGGATTGACTTTTACACCGCTCCCCAGCCCCGTACCTACACGGTAGGCCTCAACCTGGGCTTCTAAACTTCGCAGCGGTAAATTTCAACCTTTAAAACGCCTTTTGACATGAAAAAAATACTATTCGGGCTGCTCACAGCCACGCTAATTGGTGGAGGCCTGGTTGGTTGCAACAGCAAGCTGGACGTAGCGCCGGTTGACAGCACCGACGCGGCTAATGCCTTGCTTACCTCGAACGACGTGCAAGGCACGTTGGTGGGTGCTTACACTGGTTTGCAAAGCAACCAGGCGTATGGTGGCTACATCCAGTTTATGTCGGACCTGCTGGCCGATGACGGCGACGTGGAGTTCGTAGGCACCTTCATTCCGCCCCAGCAGATTCAGCGTAAAGTCATTCTCAAAGACAACGGCTTCGTAGAATCCATCTGGGTGCGGGGCTACAACACGGTCAATCGTACAAACAATGTGTTGGCCAACCTCGACAAGCTTGACACGCCGGCCAAAAAAACCCAGGTGGAGGGCGAAGCTAAATTCATCCGCTCGCTGGTTTTTTTCGACCTCGTGCGGCTCTACGCCCGCGCCTGGAACGACGGTACGCCCGCCAGCAATCTCGGCATTCCCCTCGTGCTGACCCCCACTAGCACCATCAGCGCGGCCAATCAGCTGAAGCGTAACACCGTAGCTGAGGTGTACGCGCAAATTATTACTGACTTGACTACCGCCGAAGCGAAATTGGCCGCTATCACGACTCCGGTCAATTTCAACCAGTTTGCCACCCGCGAATCGGCTTCTGCTCTGTTGGCCCGCGTGTACTTGCAGCAGGGGCGCTTCGCGGAAGCTGCTGCTGCCGCCAATCGTACCATCACCCGCTTTACGGCGGTAGGAGGTGGCCTGAACCCCAACTACGGCGATAACTTCACGGCTAACGCTGTTGGCTTGGCAGCCAATACGGTAGAAGACATTTTCACCATTCAGTATTCGGTGCAGAGTGGTCTCAACGATTTGAACACGTTTTACTCAGTTAGCCAGCGGGGCGATGTGAGCGTCAATAGCCAGCTGACAGACCAATTTGAAGCCGATGACGACCGTGGAAACCTATTTGTCCAGGTTCCCAATCAGCTTCTCTCTACCAAGTATGACGGTCAGTACGGCAATATCAAACTTGTTCGCCTGAGCGAAATGCTCTTAATTCGGGCTGAGGCTAATTTTCGGGCTGGTACTACTTTGGGGGCTAGGCCGTTGGCTGATATTAATTTGATTCGGACCCGCGCCCTACTACCGCCGCTGACCAGTGTCTCGCTGCCCGTCATTTTGAAAGAGCGCAAGTTAGAACTGCTATTTGAAGGCTTTCTGCTCGGCGACCTGAAACGTAACCGAGCCTCAACAGCAGACCCCGACAACGGAGCACCAATTGCCTGGAACTCGCCCCGCTTGGTGTTCCCGATTCCGCTGCGCGAAATCAACGCTAATCCCAATCTGGTGCAAAATCCCGGCTATTAAATAGAAGACTGGGGTTTCAGTTCTGCTTTATCGAGCATAGAAAAAGGCCCGCAACACACGTTGCGGGCCTTTTTGTGCAGCGCAGGCAGGCTGAAGCTGGCCCTACTTATCCCCCAGCAGCAGCTGCGGCATACCGCCCCGGCCGCCGCTCATGATGATGACCTTGGCATTGGGCGAGGTGGCGATGGCTTGGTTGGCCTTGATGGATTCGTACTGCAAGAGCTTGTCGCTGAGCTGGGTG
>JANXNW010000045.1 GCA_025353905.1 Hymenobacter sp. | reverse complement strand
CCCTTTCCCGTGCCAAGTAAGGTGCGCTGAGTGTGCCAGTGCGCTTGCCCAATCAGCTTTGAATTTCAGTCCTCACTTCGCCTACCCCCGCAGCGACGACTCGCGTATCAGCAGGTGGGGCTTGAGCACGATGCCGCGCGGGGTGCGGGCGTGCTGGCCGGCGGCGGGCAGCATCCGCTGCAAGAGCTGCACCGCGGTGCGGCCCATTTGCTCGCCGCGCTGGTCCACGCTGGTCAGGGGCGGCTCGGTGAGGGTGGTAAAGACCTCGTTGCTGAAGCCGGCCAGGGCCAGGTCCTGGGGCACACGCACACCCTGGCGGCGCGCCACTTGCAGGCCGCCGACGGCGGCCAGGTCGTTGGACGCGAACACGGCATCGGGGCGGCGCTTGGGCGAGAGGTGCAGCAGGCGGCGCATGGCCTGGCCCCCGCCCTGCTGGCTGAGCTCGCAGAGCACGGTCAGGCGCGGGTCGGGGGTGAGGCCGGCGGCGGCGAGCGCGTCGAGGTAGCCCTGGTGGCGGTGGCGGTGAATGTTGACGGTCAGCGGCCCGGTGAGGTGGGCCACCCGGCGGCAGCCCTGGGCCAGCAGGTGCTCGACTACCTGGCGCGCGCCGAGGTAGTCGTTGAGCGTTACCGAGCTGATGTTCGGCCCCTTGAGCCCTTCCACCACGCGGTCGAAAAACACCAGCGGAATGCCTTGCTGCCGGGCCGCCTCGAAGTGGGCAAAATCCTGGGTGGCATCGGAGCGCGAGACGAGGATGCCCGCCACCTGGGCGTTGATGAGCAGCTCGATGGCCTGCGCCTCGTGCGCGGCGTTCTCGTCCGACTGGCAAACCATGACGCTGAAGCCCGCCTGGCGCGCTTCCGAAGCAATACCTTCGATAACCTGGGCGAAGAAATAGCCCGTCAGGTGGGGTACCACCACGCCGAGCGTGTTGGAGCGGCCCCGGCGCAGGCCGGCGGCGAGCGGGTTGGGCTGGTAGTGCAGCTCGGCGGCCAGAGCGCGTACCCGCGCCTTGGTGGCGGCGCTCACGTCGTGGTGGTCGGCCAGCGCCCGCGACACGGTAGAGGCGGCCAGGCCCAGCGTTTTGGCCAAATCAAGCAGGGAAGCACGACGGTTCATAAAACGTAAGGGCTAAAAGGCCAGCCGGCCGGCAATAAGCGCAAAGATGCGCGGTTTGAGGGAAGTAGTGAGAAGGTGAGGAGGCAAAACGCCGGTCATGGCGAGCGCAGTGAAGCAATCGCACCTGCTCAGCTCGTTGCTAAGCTCGCCCGACGCGCTCAACAGGTGCGATTGCTTCGCTGCGCTCGCCATGACGGACGTTTTGCCTCCCCACCTCACCTCCCACCACTTCCATTCACTGGCTCCTGACGTAGCTTGCCCATATGAAGTCGAAGGCCGGTCGGATTGGGCGCTGGGTAGCCGCTACGCTGCTCCTGCTGCTGGTGCTGCTCGGGCTGGGGCTGGCCGGCGTGGGCTGGCTCGTGAGCGGCCGCTATGGGCAGGACTACGTGCGGCAGCAATTGCGCACCCGCCTCACCCAGGGCTCGGAGCTGGTGCTGAGTCCGTTCGAGGTGGAGTTTTCGGTGTGGCACGACTTCCCGCACCTCACGGCCTCGCTCGGGCATTTGGCCCTGACCGACACCTCGCACGGGCGCGCGGTGCGGGTGCTGGCCGTGGGCCGCGCCGACCTGCGCCTGAGCCTGCGGGCGCTGCTGCGCCGCCAGGTGCAGGTGACGCGCCTCACCCTGCGCGAGGTGGCCCTGACCCAGCGCGTGGACTCGCTCGGCCGCAGCTGGGGCCTGCGCGGCACCCGGCACACGGCCGCCACCCGCGTGCCCACCGCCGACCTGAGCCTCGACTCGCTGCTGATTTATAACTTCCGGCTCGATACGCGCAACGACTACATCAAGAGCGCGCTGCGGGCGCAGGTGGCGAAGGCGCGGCTCTCGGCCAGCCTGCGCGGCGGGGTGCTGGCCGTGCGCGGCCAGGCCACGGGCCGCCTGGAGCAGCTGCGCAACCGCACCGGCGAGCTGCTCACCGACGAGCCCGTGCGGGTCTGGCTCAACTACCGCTACGGGTTCGCGGCGCGGCGGGGCGAGTTTCTGGACTCCCGCGCCACGCTCAACGGCGACACCGTGCGGGTGAGCGGCGAGCACCGGGCCGATACAGCGGCCGTGCCCCGCGGCACGGTGCTCGCCCTGCGCTTTGCCGGCAGCCAGCCCCTGCTCAGCGTGCTCGGCGTGGCGCTGCCGCCCAGCCTGCGGCCGTTTTTGAAAGATGCGCGCAGCCCCAGCAAGGCCCACATCACATATTTGATGGACGGGCTGAGCGGCCCCAAAGCGCGGCCTCACGTGGAGCTGCGCTTTGCCCTGCGCGGGGCGCAGGTGCAGTGGCCCGACCCGGCCCGGCGCATTGACCGCTGGGATTTGAGCGGCACCTACGACAACGGCCCCGCCCACCGGCCCGAAACGATGTCGCTGACCCTGAGCGAGTGCCGCATCCACTCGCCGGCCGGGCTGCTCGACGTGGCTTTCGCGGTGCGTAATTTCCGACGGCCGGTGGTGAGCGGGCGGCTGCGCGGGCGCACGGCCCTGCCCGCGCTGGCCGCCCTGCTGAGCGTACCCGGCCCCTGGCGGGCCCGCCAGGGCACAGCCGACCTCGACGTGCAGGTGCGCGGCCGGCTGCCGGCGGCTGACCCGATGCGGCGCGACTCGCGGCGCGACTTGCGGCGCGATTTTCTGGCCAACACCCACCTGGCGGTGCGCGGCACGGCCACGCTCCACGAGGCGGCCTTCGACCTCGGCCCCGGCCGGCCCGACCTGCATGGCCTCAACGTGCGCATCGGCTTGAATGACAGCGTGTGGCACCTGTCTAACGCGTCGGGGGTGCTGGCCGGCATGCGGTTTCGGGCCAGCGGCACGACCCGATATTTATTTGACTATCTGCTTGACAGGCAGCCCACCACCGATATTAAAGGCGAGCTGACGCTCGACCAGCTCGACTTGGCCAGCCTGCGGGCGCTATTGCGCCGGCCGGCGGCAGGAGGCGCGGCAGTAGCGACGGCCAGCGGCGCGCCCGACAGCCTGCCTGGCCGGACAGCAATGGTGGGCAGAACAACTCCGCCCCCCCGCCGCAGCCGGGCGGCCCGGCAGCGCATCGTCACCACGCTGGGCTCGCGCTTCGTGCCGGCCGGTCTGCGCTTCGACGTGGCCCTGCGCTGCGGCCGGCTGGGGCTGGCCACCGACACGCTGCGCGCACTGGCCGTGCGGGTGCGCCACGACGGCGAGCGCATCCAGCTCAGCGGCATTCGGGGGCGGCTCTGGGCGGGCGAGGTGGGCGGTGAGGCGCAGTGGCCCACCGACTCGACCAATCGGGTGGCCCCGGTCTCGTATAATCTTCGGTTTAAGTTCGATACGCTCAGCTACCGCTACCTGCTCGGGCGCCTGACGCGGCCCCCGCGCCACCCGGCGCGGCGGGCCGGCGGGCCAAGCGGCAGCCCGGCTATTCGGGAGCTGCTGCTGGCCGCCAACGGGCAGATTACCTGCGACATCGGCGGGCTGGGGCTGCCCGGCGGTGAGCAGCTGCGCGAGCTGCGCCTGCGCCTCGAAAAGCGCGGCAACGGGCTGCTGCTGCCCGAGCTGCGCTTCGTGGCCCCGCAGGGCGGCGTGGGCCTGGGCTCGGCCACAGCCACGCTCGACGGCCTGCACCTGACCAGCGCCGATGCTACCCTCGACCTGCGCTACCTCAGCCTCGACGTGCCGCGCCTGCTGCGTCTGCTGGCCAGCGTGGCCCCGCCCGCGCCCGACTCGGCCGCCACGGTTGCCCGCGCCGACCGGCGCGCCCGCCGGGCGCTGGCCCGCGGCGCGGAGGGGCCCGCGCCCTCCGTGTTCGTGGACGGCACCTTCACGGCCCGGCTGCGGGTGCAGGCCGAGCAGGTGCGCTACGGGCCGGTGCGCGGCTCGCAGTTTCAGCTCAGCTCGCGGCTGCGGGCCGGCGAAGCCCTGCTCGACGACTGCACCCTGAACGCGCTCGACGGCCGGGTGACGCTGCGCGGACGGCTGCGCACCAACGCCGGCCGCCAGCACCACCCGCTCCAGGCCCAGGTGCTGCTCGAAGACATTGACCTCTCGACCCTCTTTGCCACGGCCGCCGCGCTGCGGCCCAGCCTGCCGGGGGCCGACAACATCCGCGGCCGCCTGCGCTGCGCCGCCGCCTTGCGCACTGACCTCGACGAGCGCTTTCTGCTGGAGCTCGACCAAACCAACGCCTACCTCAAAGCCGACCTGCGCGGCCTGGAGCTGGTGGACCTGGAAGCCTTGCGCGAGGCGTTTCGGTTTAAGTTTCTGCAAAAGCGCACCGAGCACCTGTACTTCGAGCCCGTCAGCAGCGAATTTCTGCTGAGCCGGGGCGAGCTGCTCATCCCCGACCTGCGCCTGAACTCGAACCTGACCGAGCTGCAGCTCAGCGGCCGCTACGACCTCGACGGCCGCGCCGACTTGTTTTTGGGCCTAAGCCCGCTGCACGCGCTGCTCGGCAACAACGAGCGGCGCAAGGCCCGCATCCAGGCGGGTGAGCCCGTGCGCCGCCGCCCCGGCGGCCGCCTCACCTACGTGCACCTGCGCCGCGAAGCCCCCCGCGAAAAGTACCGGGTGCGGTTTTTTCAGCAAAAAGAATTCGCCCAGGCCCAGGCCAGCGTACGCCGCCTCAGCCACCAGCTGCTGCTGAGCCAGCGCCTCGACACGACGCTGCACCTGCTGCCCGCCCGTCTGCTCAGCGGCGGCGAGGCGCCACGTTGAGGTGAGACATGAGACTGTGGGAAGTGAGACATGAGACGTTATCAGGCGATAGTCTCATATCTCACTTCCCACAGTCTCATGTCTCACAGTTTCACTTGGCCCGGCGGCGCGCCCGCACCTGCTTGACGAGCTGGCGCTCGGCGCGGCGCACCTCGCGCCAGTGCAGACGCTCGGGCAGGCGGGCGATGAGCCGCTCGCGCACGTGCCGGGCCAGGCCCGACAGGGGCAGGCCGTGGGCCGTGCGCAGGTAGCGGGCCACGTCGCGCTGGCGCAGGGTGCTGGCCCCGGCCAGGCCCTGGGCCAGTAAATACTGCTTTACCTCGTCGAGCAGCAGCAGCGCCGCGAGGGGTGCGCGCTGCACCCGGGCGTTGTAGGCGGCCGGGCGGTGCGGGCGCAAACCGTCGCTCTCGGCGGCCCCGGCCACGAGTACGCCCACCCAGGCGGGCAGCCGGGGCAACAGCTTGGGCAGGTGCTTTTCGGTGACGACGAACGTGACAAAGTCGTACACTTCAGCGTAGCAGCGCAGCTGGTTTTTAACCCGGACCAGCGTGTCGCCGTCGCCCTTGAGCTCGTAGCCGTGCATGAAATGCTCGGTGATGTGCACCACGTCGGCGCGGGTGCTGCCGGTGGGCAGCTCGTCCACCCATACGCCGCCCGTGAGCAAGGGGTAGAGGCGGGCGCGCAGGGCGGGGTCGTTCATGGAGGTTTGATGGCGGACAGGCAAAAGTAGGGTTGGTGAGCAGCCGGAGCCGCTTGAGCTCGTCCATCCGCGCTTTTGGGCATGGCGGTCTGCCCATTACATTTGCTCAGGCAAGCTTAACTCCTCCCTGGACCTGCTATGTTACGCCTACTGCTTTTGCTGGTGCTACTGAGCAGCCTGGGCCGCGCCCTGGCCCAGATTCCGGAGCTGCCCGCCCCACCCGTGGCGCGCTATTACCTGGGTCTGAGCGCACAACACGATGATTTTCAACAGGCTGGCGGTAATTCCCTGGCCGAGCTGGTAGTGCCCGTGCAGGCCAGCGTCGGGTACCGGCTGCGGCCCCGGCTGACCCTGCAATTCGCCCTGACTTACAGCCGCCCCACCTTCGACTACTCCAAGCTCAGCTCCCGGCAGCAAAGCGCTGGCTCCGACTATGGCAACGAGTACGTGGGGCAGGCCAGTTGGCGACGGCTCAGCTGGGCGGTGCTGGCGCGCTACGCACTGCGCCGGCCGGCGCGCCGCCTGCAACTCGACCTGCTGGGCGGCTACGTGCTTCAGCAGATGCGCTACCGCAGCTTCTACCAATACACCTACACGGACTACGGCACGAACGTCTCTTCCACCACGAGCTTTCGCGAAGGCTACGCCTACGAGCTGGGCCGGCTCACGGCCGGGCTGGGTGCGCGCTACCGCTGCGCTCAGCGCCTGGAAATCGTGCTCGATGCTACGCTCAACAGCTACGTAATGGCGCTGCGCTCGGTGCCCGACCCGGGCCTGTCGCTGGGGCTGCGCTACGGCCTGGGCTCACGGTAGCAACCGTATCGGTGGCTTGGGCTGACTGCCTGTTCGCTCCAGGATGTTCTTTCTCTTTCCTCTTTTCCCCACCTCGCTATGCGACTGCATCAACTACTGCTGCTTTTAGCCCTGCCCCTGGCCGCTCACGCGCAAGTGCCCTCGCCACCGGCTCCGACTCAGCGCTTCTACGTCGGGGCGGCCCTCTACACGAGCTACTACCAGTCGCCGGGCGTCGGCGTGGGCGTGCCCGGGCAGCTCACACTTGGCTACCAGCTGCGGCCCCGATGGGCGGTGCAGCTCAGCGCCACGTACAGCTCGTACCGGTCCAACTATTTCTTGCCTAGTAGCTACCGCGATGCCAGCGGGACGGAGTATCCATTCACGCAACAGGGCACGGCAACGGACCGGCGGCTGGCCCTGGCCCTGCTGGGACGCTACACCCTCACGCGCCGCCCTACCCAACGGGTGCAGGTGTATGCGCTGGGCGGCTTCGTCTACGAGTGCGGGCAATACACTTCGACCGGGACTACCACTTTCAACGGTCCTAACCCCTTCCCGAACAACCCCGCTACCTCCGAATTCAACACCAACGCCCGCAACCTGCTGCTCGGCATCGGTCCCGGCGTGAGCTGCCGCTTAGTTGGTCTGCTCGACGCGCAATTCGAGATGGTACTGGGCGGCTATCTGTCCACGACTTTGCTCAACCCGCCCGGCACGGCGGTGGGGTCCGCGTCGCTGGGCCTGCGCTACCGCTTTGGCGGGGAGTAAGGGGGTGAATGAGCAAATGAGTGAATGAGAGAGTGGAGGACAAAGACTATTTCACTCATTCGCTCATTCACTCGCTCCGCCCCGTAGCTTGCCGGCATGAACCGCCTGCTGCTCCTGCTTCTCGTGCTCGCTCCTACCCTTTCGCCCGGCCAACCAGCCGCCCCGCCCGACCCCGACGAGCGCCGCTTCCCGACTGCACTCTACCCTCACTACACCGGCCCCGACCTGGGCCTGACGTTCGATTCGCAGACCGGCCAGGGTACGCTGCTCGTTTGGGCCCCCACGGCCAAAAACGTTCGGCTGCGCCTTTACGCGGCCGGCACGGGCGGCACGGCCACGGGCAGCTTCGCCATGAAGCGGGGGTCGCAAGGCACCTGGTACGCCACGCGACCGGCCGGCACGGGCGGATTTTACACCGTGCAGGCCACCATCGGGGACCAGGCGCGGGCCGAGGTGCCCGACCCCTACGCCCGCGCCGTGGGCGTGAACGGCCAGCGCGGGGCCTGGCTCGACCCCAGCCAGGCCACCCCGCCTGGCTGGGCCGACGACCAGCGCCCGCGCCAGCCCAACGCCACCGACATCGTCATCGGCGAAGCCAGCGTCCGCGACCTCACCAGCGACCCGGCCTCGGGCGTGAGCGCCGCCCACCGGGGCCGGTTTTTGGGCCTGACGCAGGTCGGCACCACCGGGCCGGGCGGCGTGAGCACCGGCCTGCAGCACTTGCTGGAGCTGGGCATTACGCACCTGCACCTGCTGCCTTTCAACGATTTCAACTCGCTCGACGAAGCCGCGCCCGCCCAGCCCGACCGCTATGGCTGGGGCTACGACCCGCTGAATTATTTCGTGCCCGAGGGCACCTACGCCACCGATGCCGCTGACCCGGCTGCCCGCGTCCGCGAGCTGCGCCAGCTCGTGCTTGCCCTGCACCAGCACCGGCTGGGCGTAGTGGCCGATGTCGTCTTCAACCACGTCGCCGACGCCGGCTCCAGCGCGTTCGAGCAGCTCGTGCCGGGCTATTATTTTCGGCACCGGGCCGATGGCTCGCTGGCCAATGCTACGGCCTGCGGCAACGAGCTGGCCTCGGAGCGGCCCATGGTGCGCAAGCTCATCGTGGACGCCACCACGTACTGGGCGCGGGCCTACCACCTCGACGGCTTCCGGTTTGATTTGATGGGGGTGCTCGACGTGGGCACGATGCGGGCCGTGCGCGTGTCCCTCGACCTGATTGACCACCGCATTTTCGTGTACGGCGAAGGCTGGGCGGCCGGCCCCTCGCCCCTGCCCGAAGCCGAGCGCGCCGTGAAAGCCAACCTCGGGCAGCTCAGCCGGGTGGCGGCCTTCGGCGACGAGCTGCGCGATGCTGTCAAGGGGCCCTATAACCAGCCCACCGTGGGCGGCTTCGCCGGCGGCCGGCCGGGCCTGGAGGAGAGCGTCAAGTTTGGTATCGTGGGGGCCACGCAGCATCCGCAAATAGATTATTCGAAAGTCAATTACAGCCAAGCGCCCTGGGCCAGCCAGCCCGGCCAGGCCCTCAATTACGTGGCCTGCCACGACGACCGCACGCTCTGGGACGAGCTGCGCGCCGCCCACCCCGCCGCCAGCGAAGAGGAGCTCATCCGGCTCGACGCGCTGGCCGCCACTATCGTTTTTACCTCGCAGGGGGTGCCGTTTTTGGCGGTCGGCGACGACTTTCTGCGCACCAAAGGCGGCAGCTCCAACTCCTACAATCAGCCCGACAGCGTGAACCGGCTCGACTGGGCGCGCAAGGCCCGCTACCGCGCCGTGAGCGAGTTTTACCGCCAGCTCATTGCCCTGCGCCGGGCGCACCCGGCTTTTCGGCTGCCCACCCAGGAGCTGATTGCGCGGCACCTGGTTTTTCTGCCCGGCCTGCCGCCCGGCACGCTCGGCTACCAGCTGCTCGACCACGCCGGCCAAGACCGCTGGGCCAGCATCACGGTGCTCTTCAACGGCACCGCCGCCCCCGCCGCGCTGCCCGTGCCGCCCGGCCAGTACCGGGCCGTACTGCGCGGGATGGCCATCAACCCCGCCGGACTGGACAAGGTAGAAGTCGGCACGGCCGGCCTAAGCTTGCCGGGCAGCACGGCCCTCATTCTGGTGCAGTAAGTGCCGCAGGCGCCACTGGCCGCCGTTTAGCGCGCGGCGCGCAACGGCAGGCCGACCAGTGGGGCGAGTGTCCCAAGTCGCGAGGCGCGCGTGAAGAGGGGCTGCCAAGAGCCCTGCTCTCGCGCTATTTACCCGTTACCTTGAACTCAGTTCTCCGATTGAGCTGCCTGCCCGACCGCTTGGTGTTGGGGGCTACGGGGCGGGTTTCGCCGAAGCCGGCGGCGCTCAGGCGCCCGGCGCTCACGCCGTGCTGGGTGAGGTAGCTAACCACGGCCTGGGCGCGGCGCTGGCTCAGGTCGCGGTTGAAGGCGGGCTTGCCCACGTTGTCGGTGTGGCCGGCCATTTCGAGCTTCAGCGTGGGCGTGGTGGCCAGCAGCTTGCGCAAGCGCTCCAGCTCGGCGGTGCTTTCGGAGCGCAGGTTGGCCTTGCCCGTGTCGAAAAAGATGTTATTCAGCACGATAACCGCGCCCACTTCGAGCTTTTTGAGGGCGATATCCTTGATGACCTCGGCGTAGGTGGCGGCGGCGGGCAGGTCGAAATTCTCGGAGTGAAACAAGTAGCCGTCCTGCCGCACCACGATGCCATAGTTGATGCCCGAGGGCAGGCTCACCAGGTAGCGGCCCGAGGCGGCGTTGGCGCGGAAGGTGGCGATGGTTTCGCCCGACTTGTTGTCTACCAGGTCAATCGTGGCTTCGAGCGGCTGCTTGCTGACGGCATCCGTCACGACGCCCTTGAGGATGGTCACCCTGGCCGTAGCCAGCCCGATGGGCGGCGCGAGCAGCGTCTCGTTGAGCGGGGCCAGTCGGGAAGCCAGCAGCTGGCTTTCCTCGCTGAGCACGGGCGGCTTTTCCGGCCCCAGGAACGTGACCAGGTAAATGTCCTTGCCGCCGAGCCCACCGGGCCGCTCGGACGAGTAATACCCGTGCCGGCCCGAGGCTGAGGTTACGAAAAACACGTCGTCGTCGGGCGTATTTATCGGCCAGCCCAGGTTTTCGGGCTTGCTCCACTTGCCGTCTTCAAACGTCGATTTGAAGATGTCGTAGCCGCCCATCGTGTCGTGGCCTTCCGACGAGAAGTACATCGTCTTGCCATCGGGCAGCACGAACACGGCTTCCTCGCCGTAGGGCGTGTTGATGGTCGGCCCCAGGTTCTGGGCCGGGCTGGTCCCATCGATTTCTATCTTGTAGATGTCGCGCCCGCCCTGAGCGCCCGGCCCATCCGCAGGGGGCCGGTCGCTGACGAAATACAAAACCCGCCCATCGGGCGAGTACGAGGCCGACGACTCGTGGTAGCGCGAGTTGATGCGGCCGCCCAGGCGCTGGGGCGGCCCCCAGGCGGTGCCGCGCAGGGTGCTTTCGCGCAGGTCGCCGCCGTTTTCGTCCACATATACGAGCAGGCGCTGGCCGTCGGGGGCCAGGCCCACGGTGGCGTCGTGGCGGGCGGGCGCGTTCACGGCGGGCCCCAGGTTAGTGGCCTTGCCCCAGACGTCATCCACTTGCTCAGCCTGAAAAATATCCTCGTAGTAGCCGTCGCCGGTGGCGTCTTTGGGCGGGGTGCCCGGCCCCGGCCGGCGCGAGGTGAAGAGCAGCGTGGTTTCGTCGGCCGACACGACAGGGCTGTAATCGGCCTCGGGCGAGTTGATGGCCGGCCCGAGGTTGTCCACGAACACGCGCACCGGGTGCTGCTCCATCGTCTGGCCGTTGCGGCACTCCTGCACCCGGCGGGCCAGGTCGGCGGCCGTCACGGTCAGCTCGCCTTCGTCGGCCTGGCGGCTGCCGCCCACCGGCCCGGCCAGCTCATATTCCTTAATGGCCTCGGCCCACTTGGCGCTCAGGTGCAGGGCGCGGGCCAGCAGGTAGTGGTCGCGCGGGCCGGCGGGCGCGGCCAGGGCCAGGGCGCGCTGCAAATAAGGCAGCGCCAGCGCTTTGGTAGCCGAGTGCAGGTAGCAGTCGCCGATTTTCGAGTTCAGGGCCGCGTTGTCGGGGTTGCGCTGCTGGGCGCGCAGGTAGAATGGCAGGGCGATGCCGTAGCGGGGCGGGTCGGCGCGGTAGACCTCGTCGCCGGCCTTGAGCTCGCGCAGGGCCTCGCGCAGGCTTTCGCGGTCGGTTATTTTTTCCGGGGTGAATTCCACGTTGCGCGCCTGGCCCCAGGCCAGGTTGCCGAGCGGCAGCGTAAGCAGCAGCAGCAAAAGCAACCGCGCGCCCCGGCGAAATAGCTTATCCAGAGGCGTAGTTTTTGGAGCCATAGCAAGGCAATCAGGAGGTGAATAAAACTGCTTCCCAGTAGCGGAGGCGCTATTTATCGGTGGTGGTGGGGGCCTCGCCAGCGGGGCCACCGCAGCCGGCGGCGGCGGCATAGTCGTTGCCCGCGGCCTGGCCCAGCTCGGCGGCGCGGCGCCAGTCGGCGCAGGCGCCATCGGCGAGGCGCAGCATTTCGCGGGCGTGGCCCCGGTTGAGGTAGGCTTCGGCGTAGTCGGGGCGCAGGCGCAGGGCCTCGGTGGCGTCGGCGACGGCCTGCTCGTAGTGCTGGAGCTTGAGCTCGGCGGCGGCGCGGTTGTTCCAGGCGTAGGCGTAGCTCGCGTCGAGGACGATAGCGCGGGCGTAGTCGGAGCGCGCCCCCACGTAGTCCTGCTGCTCGAAGCGGGCATTACCGCGATTCGTAAAAGCCAACGGATTGGTGCTCACCTTTTCCAGGTAAGCGTCGTAGTCGCGCAGGGCATCGTCGAGGCGGCCGAGGCGGCGGGCGGCGGCGGCCCGGTTGAGCAGGGCCGGCAGCAGGGTGGGCTCCAGGGCCAGCGCTTTGGTGTAGTCGGGCAGGGCTTCGGCCGGATGGCCCAGGCGCAGGTTGGTGCTGGCCCGGTCGTGGTAGGCGTAGGCGTACTTGGGGTCGACCTTGAGGGCGTCGTCGAAATCGCTGAGCGCGGCCGCGTAGTCGCCCCGCTCGAAGCGCAGCACCCCGCGCCCGTACCAGGCCGGGGCGTAGGCCGGGTTGGCTAGCTGGGCGGCCGTGTAGTCGGCTTCGGCCTCAGTAAGCTGGCCGGCGGCTTCGTGAGCCTGCCCGCGCCCCATCAGCGGCTCGAACGCGCCCGGCTTGAGACGGCTGGCCTGGGTGTAGTCGGCCACGGCGGCGACGTAGTTCTTGAGCCCCAGCTGGGTTGCGGCGCGGTTGGTGTAGGCCGGGGCAAAGTCGGGCTTGGTAGCCAGGGCCTGGTTGAAGCTGGTCAGCGCGGCGGCGTACTGGTGGGCCTGTAAGCTGACCAGGCCGGCGTTGTAGGCTTTTTCGGCCAGCTGCCGGCCGGGCAGGGTGCGGGCGCGCACACTATCAACCTGCGCCAGGGCCGGGGCGGCGCGCAAGCTCAGCGCAAAGAGGCAGCCGGTCAGCAGGGTACGTGTTGAAAGCATAGACGTATCTGAGTAAGCCCTGACCAGGTTAGTCAGCGCCGCGAAGGTAGCGGGCGGGCGGCTACTTCGCGGCTTCAGACATTGTTTGAGTTAGATTTTAGAGTTGAGAGCTTAGACATACAATAAGACAGATTTCGATTTGATGTATGTATCGCGCAGCCTTAGCTGGGCGCGTAGAGCGTTAGATAAGAGATTTTTACCCGCCCAGCTAAGGCTGCGCGCTACATACATCAAATCGAAATCCGCTCTAGCGCACGGTCCGGCTTTTCCACTGGTAGGGCCCGGCGCGGGCGCGCAGCGCCACGGCCAGCGCATAGGGCGCGTACAGCAGTTGCAGCGGCAATAGCCAGCCCAGCCAGCGCCGCCGGCCCAGCAGACCCAGCATGGGCCAGAGCAGCAGCCCGTCGGCGCCGAGCTTGAGCCCGGCCGCCGCCGCCGCCCAGGGCCGTAGCGCCGGCCAGCCAGCCGCCAGCCCGGCGGCCAGGGTCAGGCTCAGGTTGGCGCTCAGCACGAGCAGGGCCAGCCGGCGGGGCGCGGCCGAGCGATAGTGCGGGTACTTGCTGGCCCAGCGCACCCGTTGGGCCAACAGCCGCCCGAGCGTGGCCGGAGCGGGCGTATCGACCACGGCGCGCGCGTCGGCCACGAAGCGCACCCCATCCGGGTAGCGCCGCTGCATCTCGTGGAGCAGAAACTCGTCGTCGCCACTGGCAATGCTGGCCCCGCCCGCCGCCCCGTAGCCGCCCACCTCCTGAAACGAGGCGCGCCGAAACGCCAGGTTGGCCCCGTTGCACATCGTGGGCTGCTGGCGCGCGATGCACCCCGCCCCCACTGCCCCGAGCCCGGCGAATTCCAGTCCCAGCAGCCCATCAAACCAAGCCCCGCCCGGCGTAAGCCGCACCGGCCCACTCAGAAAGTGAGTGAGTGAGTGGGTGAATGAGTGACTGAGTGACTGAGTGACTGAGTGAGTGGGGACTTCGCGGGCTTTTTCAGCTTCCTGAGCTTTTAATTCATCACTCATTCGCTCGTTCACTCCTTCACTCATTGCCGCCTCTTCCTCACTCATTCGCTCATTCGCCCATTCACTCATTGGCCCAGCCCATTCACTCATTGTTAATAGCCAGCCGGGGGCGGGGCGGCAGTCGGCGTCGGTGCAGGCGGCCCAGGGGGCGCGGGCCTGGGCTTCGGCGGCGGTGAGGGCGGCTTTTTTACCCGTTTGGCCGGGCGGCAACTGAATGAGTCGGAGGGCAAACGGCACTGTGCGGGCGGCGGCCAGCACCAGGGCGGCGGTGCCGTCGGTGGAGTGGTCGTCGGCGACGAGCACCTCGAAACAGGGCGGCGGCAGGGTCTGGGCGGCCAGCGCGCGCAGCAGGTGCGGCAGGGCAGCGGCCTCGTCGCGGGCCGCAACGAGGACGGAGAAGAGTAGGGGGTTCTCGCCGCTCGCGCTCACCTCACCCCCTAGCCCCCTCTCCAAAAGAGAGGGGGGACTAATCTTAGTTCTAGTTTCTAGTATCAGGCTCAAATCTGTTTTTGAACTAGAGCTAGAAACTAGTCCCCCCTCTCTTTTGGAGAGGGGGCTAGGGGGTGAGGTGTCGTTGAGCGGCGAGAACCCCCCAGCCCGCAGCCACGCCCACACCCCCGCATACACCGCCGACACACCCAGCAGCCCCATCCCAACTACCAGCGCCGCGCTAATCATCGCACCGCGCGCCAGCCGCGCCGCGCCCGCCACACGCGCAGCCCCGGCAGCAGCAGCAGGCCCAGGGCGCTGGGCAGCGCGATGTTGAGCACCCACAGGCTCAGGCTGGCCGAGAGTACCGGCAGGGCCGGCTGCCCCAGCAGCCCAAATAGGTGCGTGGCCGAGAGCTCCCGGACGCCCACATCGGTCAGCGCGCTGAGTGAGGGCACCAGCGACTTGAGCAGGAAGGTGCTCGCCACGGCCGCCAGCGCCGGCCCCGGCGCGGCCCGCACCCCGTAGGCCGCCAGCAGCAAGCCGAACTGCGCGCAAAACACCGCGTAGCGCGCTGCCGACAAAGCCAGCACCGCGTGCAGCTCGCCAGCCGAGTACGTAGGCAGCACCGCCAAACAGCGGCCCAGATAACGGCCCAGACGCCACGCGCGCCAGCCCCGCGCGGCCAGCCGCGCCCCGAGCCGCCGCGCCTGGTAAAGGGGCAGCAGCGCAGCTCCGGCCAGCAGCACAGCCGCCGCCACCAGGGTCACTTGAGCGGCCGGGTAGCCCACCGGGTAAAATTTCAGCCCAAAAAACAGCAGCCCCGCCGCGCCGGCCAGCACCGTAACCACGAGCTGTGCGTAGCGACCCAGAAACACGGCCCCCACGCCGGCCACCCGCCGCCGGCCGGGCAGCAGCAGCAGCCGGGCGGCGTAGTCGCCGACGCGGTTGGGCGTGGCAAAACCCAGCGTGAGGCCCAGCAACACCGCCTTCAGGCTGCCGCCGAAGCGCTGCCCCGGCCCGAGGTGACGGGCCAGCCGGTGCCACTTCCAGGCTTCAAGGCCCCAATTGAGCGGCACCAGCGCCAGCGCGGCCAGCACCAGGCCGCGCCCGGAAGTGGCGCCGGCCCCCCCGCTGAAGGTGGCCGCCAGCAGCCGTCGCCAGGCCGCCGCCGTGTCGGGGGCCGCGAATACCGCGCGGTAGAGCAGGCCCAGCGTGAGGGCGGCCACGGCCAGCTTACCTAGCACTATCCAGCCACTTCGGTTTTTGGTTGTTGGTTGTTGGTTGTTGGTCTTTGGTTGTTGGTCAGCTCGATTCGCGGCCTCCAGCACCGAACGCCCAACCACGAACAGCCGACCCCAAAAACCAACAACCATCAACCAAAAACCAATAACCCAAGTGGCTTCCCCTGCCTGAGCGGCGTAGCTTTGTTCGAGATGGCCGTTTCCCGTATTCTTGCTCCCCACCCCACCCAGCTCACCCAGCGGCTGCCCCCGGCCGAAAAAGTCATCATGGGCATCGACCCCGGCACCCAGATTATGGGCTACGCCGTCATCGAGGTGCGCGGGCAGCACGTGGACGTGCGCTGTTACGACGTCATCAACCTCAAAGCACTCGGAACAGCGGCCAATCATGCCGTAAAGCTAAAGCGCATCTTCAGCCGGATGCTGGAGCTCATCGACGAGTACCTGCCCGATGAGCTGGCCATCGAGGCTCCGTTTTACGGCGTCAATGTGCAGAGTATGCTCAAGCTGGGCCGGGCCCAGGGCGTGGCCATCGCCGCCTGCCTGAGCCGCGACATTCCGTTCGTGGAATACGCGCCGACCAAAGTCAAGCAGGCCGTAACCGGCTCGGGCGCAGCCGATAAGGAGCAGGTAGCCCGCATCCTGCGCCAGACGCTGAGCCTGCCGCCCATCGCCGAGGCCAGCAAGTTTCTGGATGCCACCGACGCGCTCGCCGTGGCCCTCTGCCACCACTACCAGCAGGGTAACAACGCCAAGGCCGGCACCAAAAGCTGGGGTAAGTTTCTGGAAGACAACCCCGCCCGCACCCTGGCCTCGACCACGACCACCGCCGCGCCCCGCCGCGCCGCCCCACGGCCCAAGTAGCGCGGCGTCAGGGTCTGAGTCGGGGGTCTGCGTCGGGGCCGGGGCCGGCTGGTTTCAGAAGCGGCTTCTGCCCACCGCGGCAAAAGTTTTTTGGGACGCGAGGGCCTACATTCGGTCGCGCTTCGCTTGGTCGGCGAAGGATTTTCTCCGCGTATGAAAGCCGCTTCTGCCCCCCGCCGGCCCCGCCCGGCCCCACCCGATGCGCTGGCCGACGAGCTGGCCGCCCTGCGCGCGCTGCTCAGCCAAAGCCCTCACCCCACCGTGCGGCTCGACGCGGCGGGCCGTCCTCTGTACGCCAACCCCGCCGCCCGGACCCTGGACGCGTCCCTGACCCGCGCCGAGCGCCTGCAGGCCCGGCGGCAGCTGCGCGCCGCTGCCCGCGGCGAGGCCGCCGGTACGCTCCGTATCGGGCTCGGCGAGCGGCAGTTTCAGCTGCACATAGTGAGCGGCGCGCCCCCGCCGGCCGACGGCACCACCATCTACCTGGCCGACATCACGGCCCAGGTAGCCACGACCGAGGCGCTGGCCCGCCGCGAAAAGCAGTACCGCGACCTGATGACCTATTCGCAGGCCCTCATCTGCACCCACGATTTGGGCGGCCGCCTGCTGAGCCTGAATCCGGCCGCCGTCGAGCTGCTGAGCGAAGTGCCGGCGGCTGAGCCATTCAGAAGCTACCTGACTAAGCTGACCAACTCAACCGAGCTGGCCGACTTGGCCAACCTGGCCGAACTAACCGACTTGGCTCCGCCCGAGCACCGGGCTGGGGTGGCCACCTACCTGGCCCGCATGGCCGAAACTGGCAGCCAGCGCGGGGTGGTGGCCGTGCGCATGGCCGCCGGCACGCGTTACATCCTCTACGACAACCACTTGGTGCGCGAGCCCGGCCAGCCGCCCTACGTCATCGGCTACGGCCAGGACATCACCGAGCGGGTGCGTACCGACCAAGCCCACAAACAAGCCAAAGCCGCCGCCGAAACCGCCGTGCGGGCCCGAGAAAGCTTCCTGGCCAACGTGAGCCACGAAATCCGAACGCCCCTCAACGGGGTGCTGGGCCTGGCCGGGCAGTTGGCTAAAACCCCGCTCGACGCCCGTCAGCAGGACTACGTGCGCACCATCCGGCAGACGGGCCAGCACCTGCTGCGCGTGGTGGGCGACGTGCTCGACCTGGCCAAGATGACGGCCGGCAAGCTCAGCTTCGAGGTGGTGCCGTTCAACCTCTGCGACTCGCTGGCCGAGAGCCTGGGCCCGCTCGCGGCCCAGGCCCTAGACAAGGGCCTCTACCTGACCAGCACCCCGCTGCGCGCCAGCTGCCCCTACCCCTGGGTGCTCGGCGACCCCTACCGCCTCAACCAGATTGTGATAAACCTCGTGGCCAACGCCATCAAGTTTACCGAGCCGGGTGGGCACGTGACCGTAATGGCCGAGCAAGTCGCCGAAACGGCCGACTCGCTCAGCATCCGCTTCCGCGTCACCGACACGGGCATCGGCATCGCGCCCGAAAAGCAGGAGCTGATTTTTGAGAGCTTCAGCCAAGCCTACGCCGACACCGGGCGTCGTTTCGGCGGTACGGGCCTGGGGCTAAGCATTTCGCACGCGCTGACCGCGCAGCTCGGCGGCCAGCTGCTGGTGCATTCGGAGCTGGGCCAGGGCAGCACCTTCGTTTTTCGGCTGACGCTGCCCAAAGCCCCGGTCCCCAACCCGGCCCTGATTCCGGCCCCGGCTGAGGCGGCCGGCGCCCCCGGCGATTACCCCGCCGCCGACCCCTACGATACCGGCGCGCTGCGCGGCCGCCGGCTGCTGCTCGTCGAAGACAATGAGCTGAACCGCATCGTGGCCCGGCTGCTGCTCGAAGGCTGGGGCGCGAGCGTGGACGAAGCCGAAACCGGCCCCGAAGCGCTGGCCCTGGTGCGCGCCAACGCCCCCTACGATGCCGTGCTCATGGACCTGCGCCTGCCCGGATTGAGCGGGCTCGACACGACGGCCGCCATTCGGGCCTTGCCCGACGCGGCCCGCGCTTGCCAGCCGGTAATAGCGCTCACGGCCAGCGCCGACCCCACCGACGCGGCCCGCGCGCTGGCCGCCGGCCTCGATGCCTGCCTGAGCAAGCCCTTCGACGAAGCCCTGCTCTTTCGCACCCTGGCCGACCTGCTGCCCGCCCCCGGCGCCCGCCCGGCGGCCCCCGCGCCGGAGCCGGCCGCCGGCCCGGCCTACGACCTAACCAAGCTGCGCGGCCTGGCCCAGGGCCGGCAGGAGTTCGTGGGTAAAATCATTGATTCGTTCCTGCGCAACATGCCCGCCAGCCTGGCCCAGCTCGCCGAGGCCGCCGCCGCTGGCCACTGGGTCGAAACGGCCAACCTCACCCACCATATCCGCCCCAGCCTCGAATCGGTGGGCGTGCCCGACGTGGCCGAAGCCGTGCGCCTGCTCGAAGCCGCCCGCCCCGAAGACTTCGCCCACCTGCCCGCCGCCGCCGCCCAGCTGCTCGCCCAAGCCAGGTACGCGCTGGCCGCGCTACCCCACGAAATAGGTGAGTAGGTGAGAAGGTCAGTCATTGCGAGCGCAGCGAAGCAATCGCACCTGTTGAGCACGTTTGACGAGCCGAGCGCCGAGCTGAACAACGCGCCTAACAGGTGCGATTGCTTCGCTGCGCTCGCAATGACTGACCTTCTCACCTTCTCACCTACTCACCTCCTACAAGCTGCGCAGCTGGCGCAAAAACTCTTCGTGGTAGGACTTGCCGACCGGCACCTCGTGCGCTCCGATTTGGAGCACGTTGTCTTCGATAGCCTCGATGTGGCGCATGTTGACGATGTAGGAGCGATGCACCCGCACGAAATGGGCGAAGGGCAGCCGCTCGGTCAGCGCTTTGAGGGTCAGGTACACGATGTGCTTGTGGTTGGCCGTGATGAGCACCGAATAGGTGGACAGGGCCTCGATGTAGAGCACGTCGTCGAAATTGACGCGTATCGTGCGGCCGCCGACTTTGACAAATATCTCGGGCCGCATCTCGATGGCATCGGCGGCCAAAGGCGGACGCAGGGATACCACCCGGGCGACGGCTTGCGAGAAGCGTCCAAACTCGACGGGCTTCACCAGGTAATCCGCCACTTGCAGGTCGAAAGCGGCCACGGCAAACTCGCGGTGCGTGGTAACGAGCACGATGAACGGAGGCGGCTTGGGCAGCAGCCGGGCGAGCTCGAAGCCGTTGAGGGTGGGCATTTCTATGTCGAGCAGCAGCAGCTCGCACTGCCCGCCCTGCCGGAAAAACTCCAGCGCCTCCAGCCCGCCCGGCAGCGAGGCCACCAGGCGCAGCTCAGGCGTGAGGTCCACGAGGTGTTCTAGAGTGAGGCGGTTAATCTCGTTGTCATCAACGATGAGACAAGTCAGCGGCGAGGCGAAGGGCATGGTGCGGCAAAGAAACGCCGCGAAACGCCACCGGCCGCGCTAAGCCGTCGCGAACTGGATGGCCCCGCGCAAATACGTGACAGCGTAGCCGCCAATGGCCACGCGCTCGCCCAGCAGCCGGCACCAGAGCTCGCCGCCCCGCGCCGACTCCTGCCGGGCGAACAATTCGGTGCGGCCCAGCTTGGCCGCCCAGAACGGAATGAGCGTACTGTGGGCCGAGCCGGTGACGGGGTCTTCGGGTACGCCCACTTCAGGGGCGAAAAAACGCGAAATAAAATCCACGCCCGGCTCAGCCCCCGGCGCGGTGGCAATCAGCCCAACGTAGCCCAGGGCCGTGAGGCCGGCCAGGGCCGTGAAATCGGGGCGCAGGGCCAGCACGTCGGCTGCCTGGGCAAACTCGACTACCAAATCGCGGCTGACAAGCACGGCCCGCGGCGCGGCCGCGCCTGGCCCCAGACTGGCCGTGAGCGCGGCCCGAAAGTCGGCCGAGTCCTGGGCGGGGGCCAGCGGCCGGGGCGGGCGGCTCGGAAAATCGAGCACGAGCCGGCCGTCGGCCTCGCGGTGCACCCGCAGCGGCCCGCTCTGGCTCTGAAACACGATTTCGTCCCCGGCAAAGCCTAGCTCGGTCCACAGCACGTGGGCCGTGGCCAACGTGGCGTGACCGCAAAGGTCGATTTCAAACGTGGGCGTGAACCAGCGCAGGTGGAAACCGGCCGCTTCACCGGCCGCATTTCCAGCCGCGAGGGGCACGAAAAAGGCGGTTTCGGCGAGGTTGTTTTCAGCCGCGATGAGCTGCATGGTGGCGTCGGGCAGCCAGGCCGCGAGGGGGCACACAGCGGCCGGGTTGCCGGCAAATGGCCGACTAGCAAACGCGTCTATTTGGTAAAGGGGAATCTGCATGACGAAACGGCCAGCCCCCAACGGACCGACGCACAAAGTAACGGCCAGTGGCGGGCGAATCCGGTAGGGTGGGGCGTTTCGTTAGTTAGGCGCGGGGGCCGGGGGCGGCCACCAAGCGGCTTGCGGACAACTCAGCCGGGCGATTGACCGAGTTTTTTCCCGGACTGAGCGAATTAAACCGAAATTTTGGCCCAAACCAAAGTAAGGTCGGAGTACCTTTGGAGCTTCGAATTACACACATTGCGCTCAATCTGTCTTTCTGTTGCTAACGCCTACTCTTTTTTTCTAATTTTTATGAAAAAAACCTTATTCTCTAATTTCTTCCGCTCGCTGGCCATGCTGCTCGCTATCGGAGGAACCGCGCCAGCGGCGGCGCAAAGCATCAGTGGTACCGTCTTTGAGGATGTGAACTACGGCGGTGGGGCCGGGCGGGCGCTGAGCACCGCCACTGCCTCGGCCAGCGCGTCGGGCTACACGGGCAGCATCGGCCGGCCGAATGCCATTGTCGAGCTCTACGACACCAACAGCGGGAATTTCGTCAGCTCGGCCATCACCACCGGGGCCGGGCTCTACACTTTTAGTGGACTAACTGCCAACACTAAATACACAGTGCGGGTCGTGAACTCTTCGGTTTCGAGCGGGCGCGCGGGGGCCACCAGCAGCCTGCTGCCGGTGCAGACTTTCCGCACCAGTGCCGGCGCAGCCGACGGCAACCGGGTGGGTGGCGAAAACCCGGCCGGGTCGGACGGGCCGGCCAATACCGCCGGGTCCAACAACACGTCGCTCGTGTTTCAGGGCCTGAACACGAGCGGCGACAATACGCAGTTCGTGGACAACGTGCAGGTGCTGCAAGGCGGCACGGCGCTGGCTACTAACCCCATTCAAAATCCAAGCTTTGAAGCGGGCACGCTGACCGATAATGGCGGCACTTACCAGTACAACCCCATCCCCGCCAGCACCTTTGGCTGGATATTCAGCAACGCGTCGGGTATTCAGAGCAATGGCTCGGCCTTTACCCCGCCCAGCACGACGGCCGGCACGGGTGCCCAGGGTATACGGGCGGCTTTCATCCAAAACGCGGGCAGCCTGAGCCAGACGTTTAGTCTGCCAGCCGGCACCTACGCCATCAGCTTTGCGGCGGCCAATCGGGGCGGCGGCGGCCAGCAGGCGGTACGGGTGAACATCAACGGCACGACAGTGCTGGCCAGCGTCACGGCCGTAACCAGCGGCTACGCCATCTTCACGACCGACCCGTTTACGGTCAGCGCGTCGGCGGCCAATTTCAGCACCCTGACGGCCCAGAGCGTGGCCGCCGTCGCGCTGGGCACCGGCGCCACCACGGGTGTTGACTTTGGTTTCAACTTTGACGTAGTGACCAACACCAACGGCAACGGCCAGGGGTCGTTGCGGCAGTTTATCCAGAATGCCAACGCGTTGGGCAACGCGGGCCTGGCGCAGGCCGGCAGCTTCCTCAACACGGCGGGCACGGCAACCGCCCTGCCGGCGGGCCAGGAAACGAGCATTTTCATGATTCCGGGCGGGGCGGCCGTACCGGGCCTGCAGGCGAGTGTACCCAGCGGCCTCAACGGCGGCAGTGGCGCCAACCGCTGGGCAGTGCTCTTGCTCAGCTCCTCGCTCGACGCCATCACGGCGGCCAATACTACCCTGGACGCTTCGACCCAGACGCTGAACGTGGGCGACTCGAACCCCGGCACGGTGGGCTTGGGTGGCGCGGGCGGGCAGTTCCCGACCGTGGGCACGGGCAAGCTCGCCTACACCGCCTTCAACCGACCTGAAGTGGAAGTGTACGGCCTCACCACTTTGGTGAATATAGTCATCATTCAGGGGGCCGCCAACTCGGCCGTGCGCAGCTTCTCTTTGCATGGGGCGAACCAGAACAGCGGCACCGTGCTGGTGGACGGGGCCACGGGCGCGGTACTAGAAAATAACCTCGTCGGCATCAACCCCGTCAACATCGCTGACCCGACTGTAACCGTAGCGGCCGGGCCGGGTGTTATCGCCTCGGCAGGTGTCGCCGGCTCGGCGGGCACGTTCGGCGTCTACCTGAGCGGCGCGACGCTCGGCGTGGTCGTTCGCCACAACGTGATAGCCTTTTGCAACAACTCGGGCATCAACATTCCGAGTGCGGGCACGGCTGCGGGCAGCGACGTGCTAATTGTGAGCAATGAGCTGGTGCAGAACGGCTACCGCCAGACCGGCGGCGACAATATTTCGGTGGGTGACCTCAATGGGTCCGGCCCCGTCCGCATCGTAGCCAACCTGATTCGGACGGCCAACTCCGACGGCTTGCAGTTCGACATTGGCCGCAACGCCCTCGGTGGCCGGGGCTACAACGTGGTGCGCAACAACACCTTCTTCGACAACGGCAACGGCGGCGCCTCGGTGGCGCGGGCCCAGCTGGAGGGCGCGGCCATTCTGTACTTGCAGCGCAACGGCGGCACCGACCGCGGCGCTAACCCCGACTCCATCTACTTCAACATCATCAACCAGACCCAGGCCGGGGCTATCGTGGTGGGCTACGGGCAGCGGGGCGTCATTATCAGCCAGAACAGCACCTACTTCAACGGTACGCCCTTTAACTCGCCCACCGGCGGCAACCTGGGCATCGACCTGAATACCAGCCCGCTCTACACCGTAAATTCGAGCAACCCCGTCGGGGCCCGCGACTACGGCAACGGCGACGGTGTGACGGGCAACACGGGCAGCACGACCGCCGAATTCGGCAACCAAGGCATCAATTACCCGGTTTTCACCCAGGCCACGGCCACGGCCACTACCAGCGACCAGGTCATCGTGCGCGGCTACGTGGGCTCGGCCCCCGGCCAGGCGCGGTTTGCCGGGGCGAAAGTGGAAATTTTCACGGCCGACAACGTGCCGGCCAATAACAACGGCAACGTGGTGCTGGGCGACAACCTGAGCCAGCCCCACGGCGAGGGCCGCACCTACCTGACGACGCTGACCTGCGACGGCAGCGGCAATTTCAGCGCGACCATCACCGTGCCCGCCAGTCCTAACTCGCCTCCGCTGAGCGGCACGGCCATCACGGGCTTTCTGACGGCCACCTCCTACCTGCCCGGCCTGGGCACGTCGGAGTTTGGCCCCAACCGGCCGATTATCATCGCGGCCGACGTGCAGGCGGCCATCACGGGCAACAGCCCCGTGCTGGCGGGTGCGCCGGGCCAGTTCGTGGCGACTTTCTCGAACCCCACCCTCACCGGGCAGGTAACCGCCGACGGGGTGGTGGTAAGCATTCAATTGCCGGCGGGCCTCACCGGAGCCAGCGTAGTTCTCAGTAACGGCAGAATCGGCACCTACAACCCCACTACGGGCTTGGTTACTGTTGCGGGGTACACCCCGGCCAGCCCCGGCCAGTTGACTTCGGGCGAGTCGTTCACCGTAACCATCAACTACACCCAGCCCGCCTACGGGCCGGTGACGGCGACGGCGGCCATCTCGACGACCACCAACGAGGCGGGCCAGACGGCCAACAACACGGCGACGACTACGAACCAGACCACGCCTTCCTTCGACCTCACGACCGCCATCAGCGGCCCGATTACGGCTACGGCCGGCAACCAGGTGGCCTACGTGGTGACTTCCACCAACATCAGCAGCAGCGTCTACATCTCGCCGGCCAGCGGCGTGAGCCAGCGCGTGAGTGTGCCGGCCGGCGCCAGCAACATCTACGTAACCGGCAACGGCGTCGTCACCGGCTCGATAGCCACGGGCTACACCGTGACCTGGCCCACGATACCGGCCCTGGCCAGCGGCCAGTCGGTGAGCCAGACGGTGAGCTTCACGGCGCCGGCTGCGGCCGGGGCGCAGAGCCTGACGGCCACCATCAGCTCGACGGTGCCCGACGCCGTGGCGACCAATAACACGGCTACCATCACGACCACGACCGCTGCCCCGGTGGGCGGGCAGGCCAATGTGTTTGCCCTGATTTCGGCCAGCGCCACCAGCGTAGCACCGGGCGCGACGGGCACTTTCACCGTGACCCAGGGCAACACCGGCCCGAACGCGGCCACCGGAGTGCGCACCATCGTGGTGCTGCCGCCGGGTCTGAGCGGGGTAACCTTCCCGGCGGGCGCCAGCTACGACGCTACCACGGGAGTACTGACCCTGCCGGCTACGGCCAGCCAGGCCCCCGGCGTGGCCAATGACCGGACCTTCACCATCACCTTTACCGCCCCGGCCAACGGCGGCGTGATACCGGCCACGGTGCAGGTGCTGAGCACCTCGCCCGACCAAGTACCGGCCGACAACGAAGCTTCGGCGCTCATCACAGTAGTCGCCACGGCCGATTTGGCGGTGCAGATTACCGGTCCGACTATCGGTACGGCGGGCCAGCCGCTGACCTACACCGTGACGACGAGCGACAACGGCCCCGGCAGTGGCTTCAATTTGGTTCAGACCGCGAGCCTGCCTACTGGCCTGCCCATCACGGGCCCTCCCGCCGCACAGCTGCAAATCAACGGGACTATCCCGACCAGCGTGAGTGGCAGCATTGCTACGTTTGGCAGCGGCGCTACGGCTTTCACCTACAATCAGACCACGGGCCTGGTGACCTACCCGGCCCTGGCCAGCCTGGCAGTGGGCGTGACCTTGCAAACGACGTTTACGTTCCTGGCACCGGCCAACGGCAACCTGAGCCTGACTATCAGCTCGGGCGTGGTGGGCTCTTCGGCCGACCCGAATACGGCCAACAACGGAGCCAGCCAGACGACCAGCATCACGCCTACCACCGACGTGCAGGTGACGCTGACCGCCGCCGGCCAGGTAACGGCCGGCAACCGCCTCACCTACGGCGTAACCGTCACCAACAACGGCCCGGCCATCGCCCCCGGCGTGGCCACTACGGTGAGCCTGCCCACGGGCCTGCCCATCACGGGGCCCAACGCGGTGCTCATCAACGGGCAAGCTCCGAGCGGCATCAGCGGCACGATAGCCACTTACCCCGACGGCTCAACCTACGACTCAAGCGCCAGCAGCCAGACGCAGGGCTTGGTGACGCTGCCAGCCCTGACTAACCTGGCCCCCGGCGGCGCGGCTAGCGTTCAGAACACCATCAGCTACGTGCTGCCGGACGGCTTCCAGGGGACGCTTACGAGCACGGCCACGGCCAGGGTAACGGGTATTTCCGACTTTGTTCCGAGCAACAACACGGCCATCGTGCAGCCCTTCATCGTGGCCAGCAATGGTCCGGCTAATCCCCAGGTGACGCTCACGGCCAGTGCCGGCAGCGTGACGGCGGGTAGCCCGATTAGCCTGACGGCCACTGTTTCGGCCCCTGGCACCGCCGTAACCGGCCTGCTGCAATCGGTGCAGCTGCCGGCCGGCCTGACCAGCGGCAGCGGCACGGTGAACGTGACGATAGGCGGCAGCCCCGCCGGCGCGAGCTACGACAACCTGACCGGCCTGCTCACGCTGCCCCCGCAGCTGAACCTGGCCGCCAACGCCTCGCTGACCTACATCATCGATATCAGCCAGGCTCCCGGCACGGGTCCGCTCGTGGCTACGGCCAACATCAATACCAGCGAGGTAGACTCGAACCCGGCCAACAACGTGGCCCGCACGACGGTCGCCATCACGCCCGCCTCGGCGCTCGTGACCACGATTAGCGGTCCGGTCAACGTGGCGGCCGGCTCCACGGTGAGCTACCTGATTTCGGCCTTGAACAACGGCCCGACCGCCACCACGGGCACCGTTCAGACGGTAACCGTGCCCAGCGGGGCCACTAACATTGTACTTAATGGCGTGGCCGTGGCAAGCTTCCCCGCCGGGGGGGTGCTGACGCTGCCCACGCCGGCCATCTTGCTGCCGGGCGTCGTCAATACGATTGTCAATACGCTGAGCTTCACGGCGCCCGGCGCGGCCGGCACTTCGTTCACGGTACCGACCAGCCTGTCGGCTACCGGACCGGGCACGGTGGCGACGGCTTCGGCCAGCCAGCTCACGCGCATTATCAGCCCCGGTCCGCTGGCCCGCGACGTGGTGAACGCCACGCTGCCGGCTGCTGGCGTCACGACGCTCACGCCCTTCGGCAATACGGCCGCCGCGCCGCAGGCCATCCTGCCGCTTTCGGCCATTGCTCAGGGCGCGGCTTCGCTCAGTTCCTACACCATTCTGGCGCTGCCGCTGCCCAGCCAGGGCATCCTGTTCCTAAACAGCGGCTCGACCAACACGCCCGTGGCGGCGGGCCAGGTGCTGACCCCGGCCGAGGCCGCGCGGCTGCGCTTCCAGCCGACGGCCGGCTACGCGGGCAACGCGACGTTCCCGTACTTCGCCACCGACAATGCTGGGACGCTCTCCAACGTGGCCCTGTACCTGATACCCGTCGGGCCCGACCGCAACTCGGTGTATACCGTGCTGCCGGCTAAGGGTGGAGCAACCGCGTATCAGAACAACGACGTGCTGGCCTTCGTGATTGACGACAACGGCGCGCGCTACACCAACGGCGGGGCCAGCCCCGGCCTGGTGTACAACCCCACGGGTGTGCTGCAAACGGGCGCGGTCAATGGCCTGCTCACTACCGGCACCGGGGCCGTGCGCCCCGTCGGCAGCGGGGGCCCAGCCAGCAACCCGACCAACGCGCTACCCCCCGGCGTGGCCTTCGACCCCAACACGGGCCTGTTCACGGTCGGCGACCGGACCCTGCTGACCAAAGCCGGCGGCACGTTCCAGATAAACATTATCACGACCGACCTGTATGCTGGCACCAACACGGTAACGGTTACGCTCATCCTGGGTGCCAACCCGCTGCCGGTGCAGCTGACGGCCTTCACGGCCACGGCCAGCGGCACGAGCGCTCAGCTCAAGTGGACGACGGCCTCGGAAGTGAACAACGACTACTTTGACGTGGAGCGCTCGCTCGACGGGACGAGCTTCGGCAAAATCGGCCGTCAGGCCGGGCAAGGCAATAAGGTGACGGCTACCGATTACGCCTTCCCCGACGCCGACGCGGCCCGCTTCGCCAATGGCGGCTCGGTGTACTACCGTCTGCGCCAGGTAGACCTGGATGGCACGGCCACCTACTCGGCCGTGCGGGTGCTGAGCTTCCCGGCCGCAGCCAGCACAACGGGCAGCCCGGCCGTGTACCCGAACCCCGTAGCGACGGGCACCAGCCCCACGCTCGACCTGCGCGGCCTGCCCCAGGGCGGCACCTACCGGGTGTTGGTACTCGACCTGGCCGGTCGTCAGGTGCGCTCGGCCACGGCCGTCGGCGGCCTGACCCAGCCCCTGGACCTGCGGGAGCTAGCGAGCGGCACCTACCTGCTGCGCGTAAGCGATACCAACGGCCAGTCCGTCCTCAACCAACGGCTGACGAAGGAATAAACGCGGTTAGCTTCCCACAAAAAAACCCTTCCCCCGCGCGGGGGAAGGGTTTTTTGTTGATTGTTAGCTAAACGGCGGGCGCGCCATTGCGTCGCGCCCAGCTTAATCTGCCAACTCCGGCAGCTCGTCCGGCTCATGCGGGTTCAACAAACGCAAACCCGCGACGGCTTGAAAGTCATTGGTGTTGCGGCTGAGCAGCAACAGCCCGTGAACCAACGCCGAGGCTGCGATGATGGCATCGGGCAGCTTGATGCGGTGCTGCTGGCGCAGGCGGATGGTTTGCAGGATGACCGGCTCGTCCAGGGCGAGCACGGACAGCTCACTGACCAGCGCCTGCATGAGGACGTACTCAGCGGCCGGTTCGGTCTTGGTGAGTAGCTCGATGCGGGAAACCACTGAAATGGCTACCTGCCGGGTAGCTAACAAGCGCTCCAGCCAAGAGGCGCTGACCGCAGGCAGCCGACCCAGCATCAGGTCGATGAGGACGTTGCTATCCGCTAAAAAATGCGTTCCCATTCGTCCCGGACAGTCCGTAAATGTTGGTCCCAGGCTTCCGCCGACTGGTCCGGTAAGGAACCGGCCCAGCGGCGCGGGACCAGCAGCGCGGACGTTGGCTCGCCGGCCGGAGCGGGTTCGGGCGGCGTAACTACGCCCACCACCCGTACGCCGGGCTGGCGACCGAGCGCCTCGGCAGCTACCTCGTTGGGCACTTCGACTAGCAGGAGAGTCATGAGGAAAAAAGAAAAGTATTTACCGGCCCTAAGATACAACCCGCTTGTAGCCCAGCCCTCAGGTCCAGTACTGCACCGGCGCGGCGGGAAACCGCCGCTGCCACTCGCGGTAGAACCAGCTCTTGAGCGCCTGCATGGTGGGCGTGGGATACACGTATTTGCGGCCACCGAACTTATTAGTTTTCACGGCGCGGGTGCTCTCCTCCAGGTCGAGGCTCGTGTTGGGGTACCAGCCGAGCAGCACCTCTTTCGAGCCGGGCGTGAAGCGGTGAGTAATGAACTCCACGGTCAGGTCGCAGTTGAAATCGAAGGCGGCTTGCAGGCGGTCGAGCAGCTGGCCGTAGTGCTGCTCCCAATCAGGCAAGGGCATGATGGGGGCCAGCACCACGCCCACCGGGTAGCCGCCGCCACCCTCGGCCACGGGCAGCGCCAACTGCCGCAACCCCCGGATTCGGGCCTCGATACTGGCCGTGCCGCCTTCGAGCTGCCGGGCCAGCGGCTCGGCGTTGAGCGAGGCGCGGGCCCGGGTATGGCCGCCGTGGGGCAAGCCGAGCAGGCTCTGCACGTGGTCGTACTTGCTCACGAAGCGCAGCCGCGCCCCTTCGCGGCCGGCGAAGTAGCGCACGGCCTCGGCCAGCGCGCCCGTCAGGTGCTCGATGCCGAGCACATCGGTGTAGCAGCTAGCCTCGAAGCTTATCAGCCGGTCGGCGCGCTCATACACCTGGGTATTGGCCAGCAGCTTGGGCAGATTGGCGAAGGCGCGCACCACGGGCGGGCCGCTGAGCGAGCCGGCCAGGTAGCAGTACTGGCAGTGGGCGGGGCAACCTTCGGCCAGGTTGAGCTGAAAGTCGGCCGAAGGCGGCGTGGGCTGCAGGCGCAAAGCCCCGGCGGGCGCGTTCACCACGGCGAGCGTGGTTTTGGCGGCGCGGTAGGTGGCCCGCTCGTCGGCACCGCGCAGGTTGGTCAGGCGGTTGCTTTTCAGCAGCTCGATGTTGAGATTGAGCGCCGTAGCACGGGCCAGCAGCTGCTGGCCGAAGTCCTCCTGCAGGGCGTCGGGAGCGAAGAGCACCCGCTGCGGCAGCCACAGCTTGGCGCCGTGGGCGCGGGGCGCGTCGGCGAGGGCGGCAGGGGCAAAAGCGGGGGCCGGCGAGGGCGCGTTGAGCACGGGCAAAAACATGTCGGTCTGCATGGGAGTAAAACACCGCGATGGCCCCGAATGAGTCCTTTCCAACTGCTTATCAGCTTAACTTTTCGCACTCATCATCAGCCCGTTGACCAGCCTTCTAAATTAATTCGTCGTTCCTCGTGCTGCTCCCCGCCCCTACCCCGCCGCTCATCCTCACCCTGACGCTCGACGCGGCCAGCCAGGCGTTTTTCGACGAGCTGCGCCGTCGGCACTTCCCGCCCGCCCGCAACGTGCTGGCCGCCCACCTCACCTTGTTTCACGCCCTGCCGGGCCAGCACGAAACGGCCATCAGCGCCCGGCTCGCCGCCGACGCGGCTGCCCAGGCGGGCCCACTGCTGCTGGCCGTAACAGCCGTGCACTACACTGGCCAGGGAGTGAGCTACGCCCTCGACCACGCCGGGCTGCGCGCACTGCACAGTGGCTGGCAGCGGCAATGGCAAGCCGGGCTCTCGGCCCAGGACCAGCAGAAGCTGCGTCCCCACGTAACGGTGCAAAATAAAGTGTCCTCCACCACGGCACGCGCACTTTACGAAGAGCTGCAAGCTGACTTTCAACCGTTTGAAGCGCTGGGCACTGGCTTCGCGCTCTGGGCCTACCGTGGCGGTCCCTGGGAGTGGCGAGCGGCGTTTCCGTTTGGGGGGTGAAGTTTCTTGTTTCTTATTTCTTATTTCTTGTTTCTTGTTTCTTGTTTAAGGCGTTGCCAAGTCACAGAGGATAAAGCAGTTTCCGAAACCGTTAATTAATCGAAAATAATTTGCTCAAACTCGCCTAATAAGAAACCCCTACCCCACCGGATACTGCGCGCCGGCCGCCAGGAACTCACGCAGCACCTGTTGTACCGTAGCCTGCCGGCCCTGACGCAGCAGCTGGCTCGGGCTGAGGTAGCCCAACATGCCGTCGAAGCGCGATGGGGTGAGCGCAGCGAAGCTCATGTGCCAGCCAGCAAACTCGCGCCGGGCTACCGGACCATTGGCCAACAGCTCGAACTGACCATGGCGCGGGTCGGCCGCGATGCGCTCGTAAAGTGCCTGCACGGCGACAACGGAACCTTCAAGTACCTGCAAGAATCGGCTGCCGCCGTAGAGCAGCGCCCCCGTAATGCCGGCTGCTTGGTTGTGGGCCCGCGAACGGCCCAGCAGCCGCGCCAGCTGCGCCTCCTCAAAGTCAATGATGGCAGCACTTACGTACACAATACCGTAGAGGTCCATCAGCGCAGATGTGAGGTAGGTGGATAGGCAGAGCAGGCTGCAAGGTAGCAGTTTTCAGGGATTAAATTTGCTTAAATCCGAATTTTATCCGCGACGGGTGGTGGGCGGCGGGTGGGCCGACGGTCTGCGGCCGTTTTTCGTATGCGCCCCAACTCATTTCCGCTTGGCATGAATCTGACTACTCCCGCCGCCCAACCCCTGACCGCCGACGTAGTGCTCATCGGGGCCGGCATTATGAGCGCCACGCTCGGCGTTTTGCTCAAAGAGCTGGACCCCAGCCTGACGCTAGCCATCTACGAGCGCCTCGACCAGGTGGCGGCCGAAAGCTCCGATGCCTGGAACAACGCCGGTACCGGCCACTCGGCCTTTTGCGAGCTCAACTACACGCCCCAACGCCCCGACGGTACGATTGACATTGACAAAGCCGACAAGATTGCCGAGCAGTTTGAGCTGAGCAAGCAGTTCTGGGCCAGCCTGGTAGCGGCCGGACAGCTGCCCGCCCCGGAGCAGTTCATCCACAGCATTCCGCACATGAGCTTCGTGTGGGGGGCCGACAACGTGGCGTATTTGCGCCAGCGCCACGCCGCGCTGCTGCGCTCGCCACTGTTCGCGGGCATGGAATTTTCGGACGACCCGGCCCAAATCGCGGCCTGGACGCCGCTCGTCATGGCCGGCCGCGACCTGGCCCAGCCCGTGGCCGCCACGCGCATGGCCATCGGCACCGACGTCAATTTTGGGGCGCTCACGCGGGCCATGTTCGACTACCTGCGCCGGCGGCCGGGCGTAGAGTTCGCCCTGGGCCAGGAAATCGAGGATTTCCGGCGCAAGGACGACGGGCTGTGGCGGGTCAAGGTCAAGGACCTGGCTACGGGCGAAAGCCGCATCGTGCGCACCCGGTTCGTGTTCATCGGGGCCGGGGGCGGCTCGCTGCCGCTGCTCGAAAAAACGGGCATCCCCGAAGCCAGCGGCTTCGGCGGTTTTCCGGTGAGCGGGCAGTGGCTCAAGTGTTTGAACCGCGAGGTCACCGCCCAACACGAAGCCAAAGTGTACGGCAAAGCAGCTGTCGGCTCGCCCCCCATGTCGGTGCCCCACCTCGACACGCGCCAGATAAACGGCCGCCAGGAGTTGCTCTTCGGTCCTTACGCCGGCTTTTCGACCAAATTTCTCAAGCAGGGCTCCTATGCGGACTTGTTTCGCAGCATCGAGCTGGGCAACATCCGGCCACTGCTCTATGCCGGGGCGCGCAACCTGAGCCTCACGCGCTACCTCATCGGGCAGGTGCTGCAATCGCCCGAGGACCGCCTCGCCGCCCTGCGCGAATACTACCCCCAGGCCCGCCCCGACGACTGGCAGCTCGCCGTGGCCGGCCAGCGGGTGCAGGTCATCAAAAAAGACAAAAAGGAAGGCGGCGTGCTCGAATTCGGCACCGAGGTGGTGGCCGCCGCCGACGGCTCGGTGGCCGCCCTGCTCGGGGCCTCGCCGGGCGCGAGCACCGCCGTGAGCATCATGCTGAGCCTGGTGCAGCAATGCTTCCCCGAACAAGCCGCCTCGCCCGCGTGGCAGGCCACGCTGCGCCGGCTCGTGCCGAGCTTCGGCCAAAGCCTGGCCCAGGACGCGGAGCTGACCCGGCAAGTGCGGGCGCACTCGGCGGCGGTGTTGAAACTCGCGTAGGGGCGCGTCGTACGCGCCCGAACGGTCGCTTCGTTGACGGCTTTTACTTCAACCCATACTTATTTTACCGACCGGGCGCGTGCGACGCGCCCCTACAAAACGATGACGGCCCTCCTACTTATCGACTTTCAGCTGGATTTCCTGCCCGGCGGCGCGCTGGCCGTGGGCGGGGGCGACGCTATTCTGCCGCTGCTCAACGACTTGCAGCCGCGCTTCGACCTCGTGGTAGCTACCCAGGACTGGCACCCGGCCGGGCACCGCAGCTTTGCCAGCGCCCACCCCGGCCGGGCCCTGTTCGAGGACATCACCTGGCAGGGCCTGCCCCAGCGCCTCTGGCCCGACCACTGCGTACAAGGCTCGGCCGGCGCCGCGCTGCACCCCGGCCTGAACCTGAACCGCGTGGAAGCCATCTTCCGCAAGGGCACCGACCCGGAGCTGGATTCGTACAGCGCCTTTTTCGACAATGGGCACCGCCGCGCCACCGGCCTGAGCGCCTACTTGCGGGCGCGCGGCGTATCGGATGTAGCCGTGGCCGGACTGGCGGCCGACTACTGCGTGTATTTTACGGCCAAAGACGCGCGCGCGGAAGGCTTCGCGGTCAGCGTCGTCGAAGACGCGACGCGCGGCATCAGCCCCGAGAGCATGGCCGCCGCCCAAGCCGACTTGCTGGGCCAGGGCGTGCGGTTTCAGCAAGTCAGTGAGTGGCTGGGATAAGGACCGCTCCAAAATTACTGGTTCACATTCAGCCGGCAGCCATTGGCGAGGGTGAGCCGGGCACCGGCTCGCAGCTTCAGGCTGCGAACCCCGGCGGGGGCCGGGCCACTCAGCTCGGGGCTGAACGGGGTGCCGCCGCTCACCTC
>JANXNW010000037.1 GCA_025353905.1 Hymenobacter sp. | reverse complement strand
GCCGCGCTCGGCCGCATCAAAACCGCCGTCGCGGCCGGCCACCTCAAACAGGCCGACCTCGACGCGCGGGTCAAGAAGATTCTGCGGGCCAAGTTCTGGGCCGGGTTGAGCCGCCTGCGGCCGGTAAACCTGACTCAGCTCTACGACAGTCTGAACCAGCCCGCGAGCCGGGTGCTGGCGCAAACTATTTTCGAGCACGCCGTGACGGTGGTCAGGAACGACGACAAGCTGCTGCCGTTTCAGCGACTCGACACGCTGCGCATTGCGGCCGTCACCATCGGCACCGCGCCGGAGGGGCCGTACGCCACCATTTTCAATAAGTACCAGCCCGGCCCGGTGGTGGCCGTGGCCGACCGCTACGCGCCCGACTCCACGTTTGCGCGGGTGCAGGCCGGCTTGGGCCGGGCCAACGTGGTGGTAGTCAGTCTGCACCAGATGAACAACACGCCCGCCCACAGCTACGGGCTGGGCGAGGGCGCGCTGAAATTTCTGAAGAGTCTGCAAACCGATAAGCGCCGCAAAACGGTGGTCGTGGCCATGGGCAACCCCTACGGCCTCAAGTTTTTGGAGAGCGCCCGGACGTTGGTTTGTGGCTACGAGGACCATTACGCGGCGCAAATCGTGGTGCCGCAAGTGCTGTTCGGAGCGCTGCCTGCCCGGGGTAAGCTGCCGGTAACGGTGTCGGAAAATTTGAAAATCGGCACTGGCCTGGCTTTGCCCGACCTGCGTCGGCTGCGCTACGCCACGCCTGAGCGCGAGGGGCTGGACTCGCGGGTGCTGGCCCAGATTGACAACATCGCGCTGGAAAGCATCGTGACGGCCGCCGCGCCCGGCTGCCAGGTGCTCATCGCCAAAAACGGCACGGTAGTATTCGACCAGAGCTACGGCTACGCCACCTACGACCAGAGCCAGCCCGTGACGAGCAGTACGCTCTACGACCTGGCCTCGGTGACGAAAGTGGCCGGCACCCTGCAAGCCATCATGTACCTCAAAGACCAGGGCCGGCTGAACCTGGAGGAGAAAATCTCGACCTACCTGCCCGAAATGGCCCGCACCAACAAGCGCGACGCGACCGTGCGCGACGTGCTGCTGCACCAGGCCGGCCTCAAGCCCGGCATCCCGACCTGGGAGCGCACCGTGCGCGACGGCGCATTAAAGGCGGGCTATTATTCGAACCAGCGCTCCGACGAATACCCGAACGAGATAGCGCCCGGCGAATATTCGCTGCGCGCCGCCGACGACTCGGTCTGGGCCTGGACGCTGCGCTCGGGCCTGCTGCCCAAAGTGCGGGGCAAATATCCGGTCGAGTATTCCGATTTGAGCTTTATCATCATGAAGCGGCTGAGCGAGAAGCTGCTGGGTCAGCCGCTGAGCGTGTTTCTGCCGCGCGAGTTTTACCGGCCGCTGGGCTTGGGCGCGCTCACCTACAACCCCTTGCAACGCTTCCCGAAAAGCTGCATCGCGCCGACGGAGAACGACACCTACTACCGTCGTCAGCAGCTGCAAGGCACGGTGCACGACCAGACGGCCGCGCTCGTGGGCGGCGTGGGTGGCCACGCGGGTTTGTTTGCCACGGCCAACGACCTGGCCGTGCTCATGCAGATGAACCTGCAAAACGGCCGCTACGGCGGCACCCAGTTTTTCCAGACCCCGGTCGTGACGGAGTTCGCCCGGCCCCAGGTCAGCGGCAACAAGCGTGGCCTGGGCTGGGACCACGGCGACCCGACCCAGCCCAGCGGCCCCACCACCCGCCTGGCCCCGGCCAGCACCTTCGGCCACACCGGCTTCACCGGCACCTGCGTCTGGCTCGACCCCGACAATCAGATTCTCTACGTCTTCCTCTCCAACCGCGTCTATCCGGACGCGGGCAACGTGAAGCTGCGCACCTACAACATCCGCACCCGCATCCAGGAGGTAATTTACAAGGCCATG
>JANXNW010000026.1 GCA_025353905.1 Hymenobacter sp. | reverse complement strand
GACAGCGTTCGCGTCACGGCCACCTGCGTGCGGGTGCCCGTGCTCGGCGGCCACTCCGAGGCCGTGAACGTAGAGTTTGCCCGCGACTTCGACCTGGCGGATGTGCGCGAGATTTTGACGAACACACCCGGCGTGGAAGTGGTGGACGACCCGGCCGCCAACCGCTACCCGATGCCGCGCGACAGCCACGGCCGCGACGCCGTGCTGGTGGGCCGCCTGCGCCGCGACGAGTCGCAGCCCAACACGCTCAATATGTGGGTGGTGGCTGACAACTTGCGCAAGGGCGCGGCCACCAACGCCGTGCAGATTGCCGAGTGTTTGCTGGCGCGAGGGCTGCTGTAGGGCGAAGCTTTTGCTTCGCCCGTTCAGGCTTCCGCCCGGCTGGCTCGTTACTGAGCGAAGCGAAGACTTCGCCCAAAAAAAAACAGAGTGGGACAGCGGCGACACGCAAGTATCACCGCTAGCCCACTCTGTCTTTTCTCACCCCAGTCGCTACCCGAGCGCGTCAAGCGAGAGGCGCTCGGGCACCAGCATCCGCCGAAATTCGCTCACCGAGCAGCCCACTACTTGCCGAAACTGGTTGCTCAGGTGCTGGCCCGAGGAGTAGCGCAGGTGGTCGGCAATCTGCACGAGCGTCATCTCGCCATAGGAAAGCATTTCCTTGACGCGCTCTATCTTCATGCGAATCAAATACTTCTCGATGGTCAGGTTGGCCGTGCGCGAGAACACTTTGCTCAGGTGCGAGTACGTGGTGGCGAAGCGGTCGGCGAGGTAGGCCGAGGTCGTGAGCGGAGCCTGGGCCGTGCGTAGGTGCTCCAGATAGTCCTGAAGCACAGCCTTGATTTGCTCAGTGAGCTGCTCGGCGCGGTCGAGTAGCAGGTCAAAACCGGCGGCTTGCAGCAGCGGGGCCACTTCTTTGGGGTCGGCGGGAGTGGTGGGCGCGAGCTGGGCGCGGCCCAGCGTGACATGCGTGGGCTGGTAGCCAGCCTTGGTAAGCAAGCTCTGAACCGCCTCGACGCAGCGCGGGCAAACCATGTTTTTGATGTGCAGCAGGTGGGTTTTCACGAAGTTAAAACGGTTAAAGTTAGGTAGAAGTAGAACGACTCTTGGGAGCTGAGGCCCGGGTCGGAGCGACCGCCGACCGAGCGGGGCGGTCGGCCGCCGACGCCTGCCAGCCGCGCCCGAACCAGTGGACGGTCGCCCAGCCTACAAACGGAATCAGGGCCAGAAAAGTAAGACTCAGCAGGCAAAACCACACAAAAAAAGCCATCAGCACCCGCCCCGCAAACCCGTCGCTGAGCCCGAACAAGTACCCTATCAGGCTCAGGCTCAACGCCAGGCTGCTGCCAGCGAGCAGGCCCACGCGCCGCCAGCGGTAAGCCACGAAACGGGCCCGCCAACGACGAGAAAAGGACGAAGACTGGGCCATGAAGTCGGCAAATGAGTCGGCAAATTTACTTATCCGGCGGTGGGCGGGCAGCAGCCACGGCCAGCCAAACCGTCAGGCCAAAATCAGGTTTTAGTTTTCGGTCTATCTTGCCAGCCGGCATTCGGCAATCAATCGCGGCTACCCTCGTAATTTCCCTCCCATGACTCATACTCTCCGCACCGTCGGCCTGCTCGCCCTACCGCTTCTCTCGCTCGCCGCCTGCAACACCGGCACCACCGCCGGCTCGACCAATGTCGAACTGACTTCGCCCAAAAAGGGCCCCGACGCCGACAAGAACGGCAAGCTCAACGGTGACTCGGCCGCCGCCGGCATAGGCCGCGACACGCTGCATCGCCCCACCGGCAAGCAGATTTTCGAGAACACCGCTAAGGCTCGGGACAAAAACCACGACGGCATCGCGGACTAGTGCTTGGTGCTTGGTGCTTGGTGCTTAGTGCTTAGTGCTTAGTGCTTGGTCATTGCGAGCGCAGCGAAGCAATCGCACTTGTTCAGCGCGTCTGACGAGCCGAATGACGAGCCAAATAAGTGCGATTGCTTCGCTGCGCTCGCAATGACCAAGCACCAAGCACCAAGCACTAAGCACTAAGCACTAAGCACCGAGCACTAATAAAATACAAACCCGTTCGGCCCTACACGCACCGTGAATGAGTCGAGCGCCGTGCCGCCGTTGGGCGGGTAGCGCAGGAAACGCCCGTTGGTGGAGAAGCTGGGTGCGATGGCGGCGAAGATGGTTTGGTCGCGCGGGTCGATGGCAAAGCCGGAAAAATCGCGCCGGATAAAGGGCGTCGTGGGCAGGGCTGTAGCCGTGGTGGCCACGCGGTATTGCGCGCCGCCGTACCCGTAATAAAGCTGGGTGCCGTCGGGGCTGAGGCGCAGGTTGCCGGGGCCGGCGGTGGCGAAACTCAGCCGCTGCTGCACCGCGCCCGCGCTGCCCGCCCCAAAGCGCACGAGCGCGCCGGGCGTACTGCTGAGCACGTTACCGCTCGGACTATAGACGATGAAGCCCGCGCACAGCACCCAGAGGCGGCCACTCGGCTCAGCCACGACGGCCGTTGGCCCGTCGCCCACTACGATGGTGCCCGTAACCCGGTTGTTAGTTAGGTCGATGACTGACACCGTGTTGTCGAGGCTGTTGGGCACGTACAGGTTGCCCGCCAGGATGGTAGCCCGCTCGGGGCAGCGGCCGACAGTGATGCTGTCGATGATGGTGTTCGTGGCCAAATCCAGCACCAGCACTCGGCCGGCGTCGTAGCCAAAATTGAATTTGCCGCGCCAGGCCGTTACGTAGCCGCGCGTGGCCGCCGCGCCCGGCCCACTCGCTCCAGCCGGCCCCGCCGTGAAGAAGCGCACCTCGCCCGGCTCTACCTTACCCTGCTTTTTGATGGTAGCCACCGATTTGAAGTCGGGCAGGCTCACGACCTCCACCTTTTTAGAGGCATTGACGCACACGTAGCCGCGGCTGCCCACCACGCCCAGGTCCTGCACTACGTCGCCGAGCCGGCTGCCGCCATTGGCTGCCCCGAAAGCATCAACGAGTAGCGTTTTGGTTGTTTTATCGAACGCGCTCACCACCCCGTCGCCGGCCCCATACTGACCCTCACTCAGAATGAACACGCCCGCAGTGGGCGGCGTGATGGGCGTGGGCGGGGCCGGGTCGCAGCCACTCAGCGCCACGGTGCCGAGCAGTACGCTCATCAGAATTTTTTTCATGGAATGGAAATGAGAAGGAAGGAGTAGAGAGTGGGTCTCCCACGCAACACGCTGTCTGCTGGGTGTTTGCGCCAAGCTTATCAATAGTTGAGCCGCAGGCTAATAACGGCCGCGCGGGGTGGGGCCGGCCGGCCGGGGTAGCTTTCGTAGCTCAGATTGAGCAGGTTGCTACCTTGCAGCAGCAGCGTCAGGCTGGGGCCAGCGTTGACCTCAGCGCCTGCGCCGGGCCAGGCCAGGGTGCGGCCGAGCGTGGCGCCCAGCAGATGGGTGGAGGGTAAAAAAGGGCTGGCTGAGGCATTCGTAAAGACGTAGCTCGCAAACTGATACGTGGCGCTGCCCAGCCAGCCGCGCCAGCCGTGGTCGGTGCTCACGCTCACGCGGTGGCGCGGCACGAACGCCAGCTGCAGCCCCGTCGGGTCGGGGTCGTCGGCGGTGCCCCGGGTTTTCTCAGTTTGGGTAAGCGCGTAGGCCAGGCGGGCACGGCCCTGGTAGCGAGTTGGTTGGCTGTTTAGCTGGCGACCCGACTCACTGCCGCCCCGGCCCCAGGCGTAGCTGGTGCTGGCTTCGAGACCCTGGCTGCGCACCTGGCGCAAGTTGCGGGGTGAGTACGCGCCGCCCGCGCCCAGCGGCAGCCACTGCACCCAGTCGTCCACAAGCTGCCGAAACGCCGTCAGTTCAGTTTCAAAGGTTGGGCGGGCCGCCGGGCCGAAGCGGTGGCGCAGGCCCAGCTCGAAGCCCTGGCCCGATTCGGGGCGCAGCGCGGGGTTACCGCCGGGCTGCCAGTAGCGCTCGTTTAGCGTCGGCGCGCGGTAGGTGCGGGCAGCGCTGGCTCTGGCGGTGAATGCGTGAATGGATGAATGAGTGAATGTAGGGGCTGATTGGGAGGGAAATAAGTCCCATTCGAGGCCGAGAGTGGGGGTGAGCGGAGCCAGGCCGGCGGGCAGCGCGGCCTGGCGCAGGTTAGCCGACAGGCGCAGGGCGGGGCGCGGGTCGAGGCGCAGCAGGGCGAAGGCGGCGGCGCGGTTTTCGGTGAGCGGCGCGTCGCCGTAGTCGTCCACGCGGGCCGCAAAGTGCTGGGCTTCGAGGCCCAGGCGCAGGCTGGCGCGCGGCCCGAGCGGGGCGGTGTAGTCGGCTTGCGTCTGGCTGGTGCGCACCCGCGAGTTGCTCCAGGAATTGTTCTCGCCGTAGTTCAACACGTCGTCGAACCATGCGCCGCGTACGCTCCACTGCCCGCCGCCGGCGCGCACCTGGCGGTAGGCCAGCGTGAGGCGGCGGCTCTGGTCGCGCTGCTCGGCGCGCGCGCCCACGACGCCCGTGCCGGACTGAATCTGGCGGTCGGTGTCGGTGAACCAGGCGGCGGCCGTCAGCTCGCCGGCCGCGCCCACGCGCCAGGTCAGGTCGGGGCTGAGGCTCCACTGGTGGCGTAGAGCCCCGTTCAGCAGGGTGTAGCGCACCAGCCCGGCCGGCTCGCGCACCCAGTACGGGTAGTCGTTCAGGGCCTGCCGGTAGCTGGCCGCCACCCGCAGGGCCAGGCGCGGCGTGGCCGCGCGGGCTTCGACGCTGCCGCCGCGCAAGCCGAAGCTGCCCGCGTCGGCTTGCAAGCTGCCGTGCGGGCGCCCAGGGTGCCAGTCGGCAGGCTGGCGCAACACCACGGCCCCGCCCACGGCCCCGCTGCCGTAGAGCGCGGCGGCCGGGCCGGGCTGCACCGATACCTCCGTGGTGGCACCCACCGGCAGCAGGGCAAAATCAGTCTGCCCCAGCGTGGGCAGGCTCACGTTCAACCCGTTCCAGAGCACGGCCACGTGCCCGGCGGCCGTGCCCCGCATCGAAAGCGTAGCCAGCTGCCCCGGCCCGTAGTTCTTCAGATACAGCCCCAGCCGGGCGGCCAGCGCGTCGGCCAGCGGCGCGCCCCGGTACTGGGCCAGCGCCGCCGAGTCCAGCGTCAGCTGCTGGCTGCCCACCGCGAACCGCTCCGGCCCTACGGCCCGAATGCGGGCTTCGGGCAGGCTCAGGTTGTTAGTTGTTGGTTGTTGGTTGCTGGTTGCTGGTTGCTCGTTGGTAGCCGACTGCCCGGCGGCGGCCAGGGGCAGCAGGGCCAGCAGGGGCAGTAGCCGGACGCGCCGCGCTGGCCCGCCTTCCCGGCCGGAATCAACGTTTACTAAAAAGCTGCTTTTCAACACGAACTAAATTTTCTGGCGAAAATTCAGCTCAAAACCCACGCGTAGTTTATCGGCCGCAAAGCCGCTGTGCTACCTGGGGGCTGAGGCCAAAAGCTACTCGCTGCCCCGACCCAATGGGGTCGGCGCGGCGCGGGGCTCTTGTTCTCCGCTCGTCCTCCGCGAGCGCTGAACCTGGAAATGGCCCCGGCAGGTCTCCTGGCTTGCGCTGCCGGGCGGGCCGCCTTCCCACCGGGCTGCTAGTCAAGCTACTAGCAGCATCCGGCAGTGGCATTGTGGCTCACCCCGATATAGCGCGTACAGTTGCGGGGACAGCTCCGGCCTCAAACCGGATTCCCTTTTAAAGCCGCGCCCCGAACGTCGGGGCACAGCTACCGTGGCGGATGTAAAGGTAGGGCCGGGGCCGCGTTTGCGCGTTTGGGTCGTCCTGAGCACTTGCCCCATTTACTCCTCGTGCCCGGCCACGACTTTCTCCGGCGCGCCGGCGGCCGCTTTTTCTTCTGCCGCCAGCCGGGCCTGCTCTTGGGCGGAGGGCTGCTGGGGCAGCTGGCTCAAATCGGGCTGGCCGGCATCGACCCAGGCCGAGTACCAGAACGAGCCGATGAGGCGGGCGGCGTAGCGCATCTGCCGCTCGACCTGCCCGCCCAGCCGCCGGTGATACGCCCGGCTGAACTCCCTGGAATACACCCGTACCGTTTGCCGCCCGCGCTGCTCGAAGCTGTACTTGCGGTCTTCGGGCATTTCGCGCGTCACGGCCCGCTCCATCGCAAACACGGAGTCCACGGCGGCGTGCGCGCGGGCTACGGCGGCCCAGGCCGCATCGGCGGGACGCGCCAGATACGGCGCGGGCCCGGTGAGCAGGTCGTAGTCGGCGGCCTGGGTTTCGGGCAGGCGCGACTCCCAGAGCGCGTGGATACCGCGCTGATTGGTGAACTGCCCGTTGTAGTTGCGCGTGGTGTGCAGCGGCACGCAGGCGTCGGCCACGTAGTGCCCGAGGTCGGCCGAGAGGCGCAGAATGCGGTCGGTGTCGCGGGCGCGGAAGGCGGCCGTGAGCTGGCTTTGCATAGCCACGATGTGCCAGGGCACGATGCCGTGGCGCAAAAGCGAGTCTTCGCCGCCCGCGCGGGCCACGGCATCGGCGTAGGCGCGCGGCAGGCCGCGCCCGTGCCTCGTCAGGGCCGAGTCGCCGTAGGCATCGACATCCAGAAAATGGCGCGGAGCCTCAGTGGGCACCACCATGCGCCGCGAGTCGGGCCGGGTCGCGTTCTGGGTCAGGTAGTCGATGTTGGCCTTGTAAAACGGCAATAGCTCGGGTGGCAGCGTGTAGACGGCCAGCCGATTCAGCAGGCGGTGCCCGAAGAAGCCCCAGGCGCGGGCCGGCGCGGGCCACAAACACGAGCTGAAGCCCAAGCCCAGCATGAGCAGCAAAACCGGAAGCTTCTTCATAAGCTGGGCGATAAACGAGAGCGGATTTATGACTGCTGACTGAGCAGTTCCAGTAGAGGGCGGTTCACATAAAACTGGTAGCGGCTAACCGGTTTGTTTTCGAGCAGCCCAGCTCCTGCCAGCTCGCTCAGGTGGCGCGAAGCGGTTTTATAAGTCAGTCCCAGCTCGCGGGCGGCTTGCAGCGGGGTAGTCACCGGAAACGCGAACAGGTGGTCGGCGAGCTGACCGGGTACGCGCCGGGGCAGCTCACGCAGCCGCAGCCGAAAGGCGCTGAGCTGCTCCATCACGCGCAACAGCGTTTGCTTGGTTTCGCGGGCCTGCTGCTCAAAGCCGCGCAGCATGAACAGCACGAACGGCTCCCACTCGCCGCGCGCCGACACGCCCAGCAGCAGTTCGTAATAAGCCGTGCGGTGGCGGTTGATATAGCCGCTGATAAATAAGATGGGCAAGCTCAACAATTCGTCCTGCACGAGCTGCAACACCATCAAAATGCGCCCGGTGCGCCCGTTGCCATCGCCAAACGGGTGAATGGCCTCGAACTGATAATGACCTATCACGCAGCGCAGTAAGGGGTCGGCCTCGGGGGCGGGCGTGTTGATGTAGTGTTCCCAGTTACTAAGCAACGGGGCCACGGCCGTGGCAATGGGCGGCGTGTAAATCGGCTCTCCCGTCAGCGAATTCACAAGCTGGTTGGGTGTGGTGCGGTAGCCCGTGGCGCGCGGCCCGAGCAGCCGCCGCTGCACCCCCACGAGGAGGCGCGCCGTGAGCGGCAGCCGGGGTAGCTGCTCGGTGCCCCAGCGCACGGCCTCGCCATAGCGCAATACCTCCTTGTCGGCCTCCCGCCGCTCGACATCCGGGAACAGCGCCTGCTGCAACACCGACTCGACCGTTGTGTGGATGTTCTCGATTTCGGAGCTGGCGACCGATTCGCGCAGCAGCGTGGGTGAGAGCAGCAGCAACAGGTTCGGGACAGCCGCCGAATAACCCTTCAATTCCGCCAGCTCGATGCGCGCCGCCGCGATAGCCCGCAACAAAGTCGGCGAGTCGAGCGACACCGGCGGCGGCAGCGACGGCAGGCCGAAAGGTTGGCGGGGATTGAAAGCCATGCCGCAAGATATAAGAAAAATTCATCGTAAATTACTTAAGCCCCAGCTGGCTCAGACATTTTTACTTATGCCAGCGTTTTTACTCATCCAGCCTGTTTGCTCAACCCTCAACAGGCTTATCATATCGCCCTCATTCCCACCAGGGTCGTCGGCTACCGACATCGCGCGCAACATTTTTTAGTTGCTGGGCATATCTTGCTCAATTATAACAACCTGCCCTGCCGTGCTGCTGACTTATCACCCCTACCTGCGTCTGCAATTCGACGAGGAGCTGCAGCTGCTGCGCGTGCAAATGACCCCGCTGCTAACGCAGTCCGACGAGTTTCGGAAGGCCTCGCTGGCGCTGCTTCAGGCGGCCGAGGACATGGACGCGCGTCTCTGCTTGCTCGACATGGCCGACACTCAACGCGTACGCGTGAGCGACCAGCTCTGGATGAGTGTGCACTGGTCGCCGTGGGCCGTGCGGCTGCCCCTCAAGCGGGTCGTGTACCATTTCGGCTCCCACGAGCCCTACAACCAACTCGCCGTCGAGTCGCTGCTCACGCTGGCGGGGCCGCTCGTGCGCTTCGACGCCCAGTTTTTCTCCGACACTTATTCGAGTCTATGCTGGCTCACCGACCACTCGCCGCTGCTGCCGTCGCTGCTCGCCGAATGGGATACTGCCCCGCCCTGGGAGGAAGCTTCCGTCAGGACACCAAC
>JANXNW010000005.1 GCA_025353905.1 Hymenobacter sp. | reverse complement strand
GGTGGGCTGAAACGTTACCGGATTTTAAGCGACCGTTTACGGATGCATGACTTGGACCGCTATAATGACATTGTAGGCCTCTGTGCAGGCCTCTGGAACTTCTACATAAGTACTTGACTATCTCTCGCAACAAGTCTAATGGACTATTTTACTTTGAGCGCCAATAAAGCAGGCTTGACCTCCCTAGCCATTCAACTGCTAACCCTCGCACAAGACAATGTTCCTGCAGGTTGTCACATTCATTACGACAAATTCAACTCACTAGAAGACGGTTCTATTGAGTTAGTCATTCAGAAAACGGATTAATATTTTCATGTCCAATCCCCTTCCCCGCCTCGGAATATCAGTCGGCGACCTCGCCGGCATCGGCCCTGAAGTCATCTACAAAACGTTGCGCGACGAGCGCCTTTTGTCCGTCTGCACACCCGTCGTTTACGGACTGGCCACGGCGCTATTCGACGATTTCCCGGTCGAGAAAAACGCCGAGCCGCTCACGTTTCGGCAGTTGCGCGACGCGGCCGACATCGCGCCCGGCCGGCTCAACGCCGTCACGTGCTGGGACGAGGACTACGTGCTCACGCCCGGCCAGCCCAGCGCGGCCAGCGGGCGGGCGGCGCGCGAAAGCTTGCTCGCCGCCGCCCGCGACCTGAAAGCGGGCCTGCTCGACGGCCTCGTGACGGCCCCCATCAGCAAGGAAAACACCCAGGCCGACGACTTCCGCTTTCCCGGCCACACCGAGTTTCTGGCCAGCTACTTCGGGGCGGCCGACTCACTCATGTTCTTGGTGGACGAGGACTTGCGCGTGGCCACCGCCACCGGGCATTTGCCGCTCAAGGACGTATCGGCGCGGCTCACGGCCGACTTGTTGCGCACCAAAATCCGGCTGCTGCTCCGCTCATTGCAGGTGGATTTTGGCATTCTCAAGCCCAAGATTGCCGTGCTCGGCCTCAACCCCCACGCCGGCGAAAACGGCCTGCTCGGGCGCGAGGAAGCCGATGTGGTGGGGCCGGTGTTGCGGCAGTTCGAGCACGACGGGCACCTCGTTTTCGGCCCTTACCCCGCCGACGGCTACTTCGGCACCGGGCAGTTCCGGCAGTTCGATGCCACGCTGGCGCTGTTTCACGACCAGGGCCTGATTCCATTCAAGCTCATGGCCTTCGAGCGGGGCGTGAATTTCACGGCCGGCCTGCCCGTGGTGCGCACCTCGCCCGACCATGGCACGGCCTACGGTATTGCAGGAAAGTTCGTGGCCGATGCCTCGTCGTTTCGGGCCGCCGTGTACCTGGCTTGCGACGTGGTGCGCGCCCGGCAGGCGGCCGCCGAGCCACGGTCGGCACGGTAGGCTTTGCGAAAACGAAATTTACTTTCTACTTTTGAAACCTGGCTGGCGACGGTCGGGTTTCTGCTTTCCCGAGCGCGAATGGTTATTCTGAGCTGGTCCATCATACGCGAGTTTAGCAAAGTTCATCCCGACGCGGCCAAAGCCTTGCGCGACTGGTATTTGGCAGTGCGAAAGGCAGACTGGCGTAGCCTGGCTGACGTGCGAGGTTTCGCTAACTCGGTAGATTACGTGGGGAATTTTCGCTACGTATTCAACATTCGGGGTAACCGTTACCGGCTCATCGCAGCCATCGTGTTCTCAGCCCGCACGGTTTACATTAAGTTTATTGGTACGCATCAGGAGTACGATTTAATTGATGCCAAGACCGTAGAATATAACGAGCCATAACCATGATAATCAACACGCTTCAGGAATACCGCGACGGCCTTCGTCAGTTCGACGAGTGGCTGGCTCAGGATATTGATGCCAATCCGCACTTGCAGGGTCCGGCGCGCGCGCTGGCCGAAGCCATAGAGGATTACGAGGTGCGGGAAGAAGGTGCGCCCCCGTTCAAAAAACCCACCAGCCTGCCCGCTATGATTGAGCTGAAGCGGCAGCAGCGGCAGCTCAAGCAGAAAGAGCTGGCCCTGCTGCTCGACGTGCCCGCCGGGCGACTCTCGCAGGTGCTGAGCGGCAAGCGGCGCGTGACGATGGACCTGGCCAAAAAGCTCTACGAGCGGCTCGACATCAGCCCCGAGTTTATCCTGAAAATGGCCTGAGCCTGAACCGCTAACCGACAGATTTACCGGCAAAGGCTTTGCGAAAGCGCGCGAAGGGCCTTACCTTTGCCCCCCGATAATCGGTTAGCTGTGAAGAAGGACCCGCGTTTTGAATTGCCCATTGCCAAGCTCTCGCTCAAAACGCACGCGTTTGATTTTGAGCTGAGTAAGGCGTTTTTCGAGCAGTTCGACCCGACCGGCGAGTTCATCGCCGACGGTAATTTGCGGGCCGACGTGCTGTTGCACAAGACTGAGCGGCTCATTACGCTCGACTTCCACATCCGCGGCACCGTGCGCCTGACCTGCGACCGGAGCCTGGACGAATACGACCAGCCGCTCGACATCACGCGGCAAATGTTGGTGCGCTATGGCGATGAGCCGAAGGAGCTGGACGACGACGTGCTGCAAGTCACGCCCGACACGCTGCTGCTCGACATCGCCCAACACTTATACGACTACATCGGGCTGGCTCTGCCCATGAAGCGCCTGCACCCGCGCTTCCAGGACGAGGCCGACGAAGACCCCGACGCGGCCACCAAGCTCATTTTCACCACCCGCCCGGCAACCGACAACCCCGACGACGACGAACCCGACGACCCCCGCTGGGCCGTTCTCAAAAACCTGAATTAATTGTGAGAGATGAGACAGTGAGAAGTGAGATATGAGATGATTTTTCTCCTTTCGCATTTTACTCGTCTCATGTCTCACCTCTCATTGTCTCACTTCCCTACTTATTAATTGACTCATGGCTCATCCTAAACGCCGGACCTCGACCGCCACCCGCGACAAGCGTCGCAGCCACCACAAGCTCACCCCAAAGGCCGTTACCACTTGCCCGAGCACGGGCGAGCTGCACTTGCGCCACAAAGCGTACGTCGTGGACGGCGACCTCTACCACAACGGGCAGCTGGCCGTTAAGAATTACGCCTCGACGGCGGCTCCGGCCGTGGCCGGCGACGCGGGCGCGGACGACGAATAACCGGAAAGCGTTGTTATTTCGCGGTACCATCGGGCCGGACTGCTCTACGGAGAGGAGCAGTCCGGCCCGGTTTGGTTACGCGCTTTCGCGCGCAACTGGCTGATTCTTACCTTTTCCCGCGTTCATGAAAATTGCCCTCGACGCCATGGGCGGCGACTTCGCCCCCCAGGCCGCCGTGGCCGGTGCCGTGCTGGCCGCCCAGCGCCTGGCCGGCAAAGCCCAGGTCGTGCTTATCGGCGACGAAGCCGCCGTGCGGCCTCTGCTGCTGGCCCACGGCCCCGAGGCCGAGTCGCTGGCCCTGGTCCCCTCGACCCAGGTTATTGATATGGGCGAGCACCCGGCCAAAGCCTTTCAGCATAAGCCGGACAGCAGCATCGCCATCGGTTACCGCCTGCTGCAGAGCGGCGAAGTGGATGCGTTTTGCTCGGCTGGCAACACGGGCGCGATGCTCGTCGGGGCCATGTTCACGGTCAAGCCCGTGGCGGGGGTGCTGCGGCCAGCCATCGCCAACTTCGTCCCCAAGCTCGACGGGGGCACGGGCATCATGCTCGACGTGGGGGCTAACGCCGACTGCAAGCCCGAGATGCTGGAGCAATTCGGCGAGCTGGGTTCGCTCTACGCCCAGTACGTGCTGGGTATTGAGCGGCCGAAAGTGGGTTTGATGAGTTTGGGCGAAGAAGAAGGCAAAGGCACGGCCATCACCCAGGCCGCTTTTCAGCTGCTTAAAATCAACCCGCACATTCATTTTATCGGCAATCTGGAGGGCCGCGACCTGTTCAACGACCGCGCCGATGTCATCGTTTGCGACGGCTACGTGGGCAACGTGATGCTCAAGCTGGCCGAGTCGATGCACGAGATTCTGGTGTCGCATCAGCTGCACGACGAGTTTTTCGAGCGGGTGAATTACGAGCGCGTGGGCGGCTCGCCGATTCTGGGCATCAACGACAACGCCCTCATCGGCCACGGACGAAGCACGCCGCTGGCCATCTGCAACATGCTTGTGCAGGGCTACCAGATGGCCCACGCGGGCATCGTGGACCAGATTAAAAATACTTTTAAATCCTGACCGAATCACCGGCCAGACGGTCGGTTTTCGCGCGTTCGGGCCGCACCTTTGCGTTCATGAAGATTACCGCCGCCATCACCGGAGTCGGAGGCTACGTGCCCGACTACGTGCTCACCAACGCCGAGTTGGAGCGCCTGGTCGATACGACCGACGAGTGGATTACCTCGCGCACCGGCATCAAGGAGCGACGTTTGCTGAAAGGGGTGGACCAGGGTTCGTCGGTAATGGGCATCCGCGCGGTGCAGGAGCTGCTGACCAAAACCAACACCGACCCGGCCGAAGTGGACCTGGTTATTTGCGCCACCGTCACGCCCGACGTGCTGTTTCCGGCCACGGCCAACATCATCGCGGCGAGCGTGGGCATCCACAATGCGTTCGGCTACGACCTGAACGCGGCCTGCTCGGGCTTTTTGTACGCGCTAGCCACGGGCGCGCAATTCGTGCAGGGCGGCATGTACAAGAAGGTTATCGTGGTCGGGGCCGATAAAATGTCGGCTATCGTGGACTACACTGACCGCGCCAACTGCATTATTTTCGGCGACGGGGCCGGGGCCGTATTGCTCGAACCCAGCACCGACGGCTACGGCTTGCTCGACCAGGTGTTGCGGGCCGACGGCAACGGCGAACAGTACCTGCACCAAAAAGCCGGGGGCAGCCGCCGCCCGCCCACGGCCGAAACTGTGGCCAACAAGGAACACTACATCTTTCAGGAGGGCGCGACGGTCTTCAAGTTCGCCGTCACGAACATGGCCGACGTCGCCGCGCAAGTCATGGCCCGTCAGGGCCTTACCCACGACGACGTGGCCTGGCTCGTGCCCCACCAGGCCAACAAGCGCATCATCGACGCCACCGCCAACCGCATGGGCATCGGCCCGGAGAAGGTGATGCTCAACATCCACCGCTACGGCAACACGACCAACGCTACCATCCCACTCTGCCTCTGGGACTATGAGAAGCAGCTGCACCGCGGCGACAACCTTATTTTCGCGGCTTTCGGCGGCGGCTTCACCTGGGGCGCGCTGCACATCAAGTGGGCGTATAATTCTTAGAGTTAAGGGTTGAGAGTTAAGAGTTAAGAGTTGTCGCTTTAACAACTTAAAATTCTTCACTACTAACTAACTCTTAACTTTTAACTCTTAACTCTTAACTAAAAAATGGCTTCTACCGCTGACTTCCGCAACGGCCTCGTGCTCAAATATAACGGCGACTTGCACGTCATCACCGAGTTTCAGCACGTCAAGCCCGGCAAAGGGCCGGCGTTTGTGCGCACGAAGATGCGCAACATTAAAACCGGAAAAGTGCTGGATAACACATTTAACGCAGGCGTGAAAATCGAGACGGCCCGCGTCGAGCAACGTCCGCACCAGTATTTATTTAAGGACGACTACGGGTTCACATTCATGGACACCGAGACGTTCGAGCAGATTGTGCTGAATGAGGCCATGGTACCGTTTGCCGACATTATGAAAGAGGGTCAGGCCGTTACCATCCTCATGCACGCCGAAACCGAGCAGCCGCTCACCGCCGAGCTGCCCACCACCGTCGAGCTGATGGTGACCTACACCGAGCCGGGTCTGCGCGGCGACACTGCTACTAATACGCTCAAGCCGGCGACCGTCGAGACGGGCGCGCGCATTCAGGTGCCGTTGTTTATTGAGCAAGACACTAAAATTCGGATTGATACCCGCGATTATTCTTACGTCGAGCGCGTGAAATAGCGCCCTTATTTTCCATGTCGAAAGAATCGCCCAAATCGCCTAAAAAAGACGCTGCCATGAAAGCTAAAGAACTCCAGGAGCTGCTCGACTTTATCGCCAAGTCGGGGCTGAACAAAGTCAATATCGAAACCGAGGAGTTTAAGATTTCGGTGCAGCGCGAACCCAATACCCGTCAGATTATGAGTGCGTTGCCGGCCGCGCCGGCCTCGGCTCCATTAGCCGCCGCCGCTACACCGGCCCCAGTGGCGGCCGCCGGGGCCGTGCCCGCCGCTGCCCCGGCGGCCGCCAGCGCAAGCCAAACCGCACTCAAGTCGCCCATGATTGGGACCTTTTACCGCAGCAGCGGCCCCGATACGGGTCCGTTCGTGCAAGTCGGCGACATGGTGGAAACGGGCCAAGTCATATGCATCATCGAAGCGATGAAGCTTTTCAACGAAATCGAAGCCGAGCAAAGCGGCCGCATCGTGAAGGCGCTCGTCGAAAATGCCACCCCAGTGGAATTCGACCAGCCGCTGTTTTTAATTGAGTAAACTTTTTAGAGCTTAGAACGGAGAGCTTAGAGCTTAGAATTAATTTTTAAGGTCTAGGCTCTTTTTTCTTATTTTTAGGTTCGCTCAGTTTATTTCGCTACTCAAAGTCTAAGCTCTAGGCTTTAACATCTAAGCTCTACCCAACCGTGTTCAATAAAATACTGATTGCTAACCGGGGCGAAATCGCTTTGCGCGTCATTCGCACCTGCCGCGAGATGGGCATCAAGACGGTGGCCGTTTACTCGACCGCCGACAAGGAAAGCCTGCACGTGCGCTTCGCCGACGAGGCCGTGTGCATCGGCCCGCCGCCGAGCAGCCAGAGCTATTTGAACATTCCGACCCTCATCGCCGCCGCCGAAATCACCAACGCCGATGCTATCCATCCCGGCTACGGCTTCCTGAGCGAAAACGCCGAATTTTCGCGTATCTGCCACGAAAACGGCATCAAGTTTATCGGCGCCTCGCCCGAGATGATAAACCAGATGGGCGACAAAGCCTCGGCCAAAGCGACCATGATAAAAGCCGGCGTACCCTGCATTCCCGGCTCGGTCGGTTTGCTCGACTCGGTAGAGCAAGGCAAAAAAATAGCGCACAAAATAAAATACCCGGTTATTCTCAAAGCCACCGCCGGCGGCGGCGGCCGCGGGATGCGCATCATCAACTCGGACGACGAGTTCCAAAAAGCCTGGGACGATGCCCGCACCGAAGCCAAAGCCGCCTTCGGCAACGATGGCGTGTACCTGGAGAAGTTCGTAGTCGAGCCGCGCCACATTGAGATTCAACTCGTTGGCGACCAGTTCGGCCATGTCTGCCACCTTTCGGAGCGCGACTGCTCCATCCAGCGCCGCCACCAAAAGCTGGTGGAGGAAGCTCCCTCACCGTTTATGACCGACGACTTGCGCGAGCGCATGGGCGCGGCGGCCATAGCCGGGGCCTCGGCCATTGGCTACGAGGGCGTGGGCACCATCGAGTTTCTAGTTGATGCGAACCGTGACTTTTATTTCATGGAGATGAATACCCGCATCCAAGTCGAGCACCCGGTTACGGAGGAAATAATAAATTACGACTTAGTCAAAGAGCAAATAAAAGTCGCGGCCGGCATTCCCATTTCGGGCAAGAATTATTACCCGAAAATGCACGCCATGGAATGCCGCATCAACGCCGAGGACCCGCGCAACAACTTCCGCCCCGCGCCCGGCCGCATCACGACCCTGCACATCCCCGGCGGCCATGGCGTGCGCGTGGACACGCACGTGTACGC
>JANXNW010000414.1 GCA_025353905.1 Hymenobacter sp. | reverse complement strand
GGGGTGAAGTAGCCAACGATGGCGTAGAACGAGAGCAGCTCGCCGGGCGTAAGCTCGTGGTCGAGCACGAAATAAGAACCGACCCACAACAGCCCGACGCGAAAAACCTGGGTAACCAGCTCGGTGGCCGACGCGCTGAATATGCCCTGCCGACCCGATTTCAAAACGGCCGCCATCAGGCCCATAAACCGGTCTTCGGTACGCGCGCCGGCAAAGCCTTCCAGGCCCAGGCGCTTGACGGTGCCCATCGCCGTTACCGACTCGACGAGCTGAGCATCGAGTTCGGCGGTTTGCTCCATCAGCCGGCGCTGCGAGCGGCGGTTGAGGCGGTTTTGCAGCCAATAAATACCCGCGTAGAGCGGTAGGATGCCGGCCATGAGCGCGGCCAGCTTCCAGTAATAGCTGAACATGAGCCCGAACGAGAAGACCAGAATCAACCCGTTTACGAGCAGGTTCAGGGCTGTTTCATTCACAAAAGCGCGGATTTTAATACCACTGTCGAGCCGCGAGATAATCTCACCCACCCGCATCGTGTCGAAGAACGTTTGGGGCAGCCGCAGCAGGTGGTTGTAGTAGCCCAGCGTGAGGCGGGCATCCATCTGCTGGCCCGTTTGCAGGGCAAACAGGCTCTTCATCGTGCCCATGAATATTTGAAAACTCAGCACCACCAGCATGCTTATGCCGAGCAGGTTGAGCAGGTTGCGGTTGCCATCGACCAGCACGTGGTCCACGATTTTCTGCACGTAAATCGACATGGCCAGCCCGAGCACCGTGTAGAGCACCGAGCCAAACAGGGCCTGCGCGACGATGCTGCGGTGGGGCTGCACGAGCTGCCAGAACCGCCCCAGCACCGAGCGCCGGTGGTCGCCGGCGGCAAACGTCTCGGCGGGGCGCAGCAGCAGCAGCTCGCCGGTCCAGCGCTGCTCAAACTCAGCGCGCGCGCGCCGGTGCAGCCGGCCGTCGGCGGGGTCGAAGTAGCGCACCCGCCGGCCAGTGACTTCGTAAATCACTACGTAGTGCGGCGCACTGCCCGGCGCGTCGAGCACGGGCGCGATGGCCGGCAGCGGCATTCCGGCCAGGCTTTTGCCGGTGCTGGCCCCACTCTTGGCTTCCAGGCCCAGCTTGCCAGCCGCCCGAGCCAGTGCCACCAGCGACGGACCGCCCGCCACCGGGCCAATGTGCTGACGGATGCGCGCCAGCGGCAGCAGCAATTGATAGTGGGCCGCTACCGAGGCCAGGCAGGTAGCCCCGGCATCGGCCGGGTCGCGCTGACGAGTAGTGAATGAAGGCATAGTAGGTAAAAGGGCGTGGGCAAACGGGGTGGCAGGGAGCGGTAGCCGCCCGGCAGCGAAAAAGGGGAAAATTGAGAAGCGGACGGCGCGTCAGCTGGCCCCGTTCTGGGTTGGGTTGAGCCAGTTGTCGGCTTTGTCGAAGAGCAGCTGCCATAAGCTTCTCTCTGCCAGCGGGAACCGGGCCCGCACGCCCATGCTCTTGCGCAGCGTACCGCGGTAGCCGTTGGCGAGCTGCAAGTAGCTCCGGTCCAGGCGGCAGCGCACCTTGAAGACGGGCTGCTTGTCGTCGCGCAGCACAAAGTCGCGGGCAATGTCAACCACGCGGCCTTCTACCATTCCCCACTGGTTGTAGTCGAATGCGTCAATCTGAAAGCGGGCGGGCATGCCAACCCGCAGAAAGCCAATATCCCGGGGCAGGACGTAGCATTCGGCCAGCAGGTCGCCGTCGGGGGAGATGATGCCCAATAATTCGCCGGGCTGCACGGCACTGCCCGCGTACTTGCCGGCCAGCTGCTGCACCGTGCCGGCCACCGGGGCCGTGAGCACGTACTGGCGACGCTCCTGGCGCAGGCGCTGCTGCTGCTCGCCGAGCTCGGCCAGAGCCGCCTGCTGGGCGCGCAGGTCGGTTTGCCACTGGCTGCGCTGGGTTTCGGCCAGTACCCGGGCCTCGTCCAGGCGCTTGCGGTGGGCAAAAGCCCGGTCCTCCACTTCGAGCCGGGCAATGACTTTACCCGCGTACAGGCGCTGGTTCAGGGCTAGGTCGCGGGCACTTTTCTGGAGTTGGTTGCGCAGCTGCTGGTCCTGGAAGTGAAACTGGGCCGCCTGCTGGCTGTAGACGGCGGTGCGCAGGCCGGCGGCCGGCAGCTGCATGGTGCGCACCAGGGTTTGCAGGTCCTGCACCGCATCTTGCCGTTCGGCCTGCTGCCGCTGGTTGAGCTGCAGCTGGGCTTCCATCGCGCCGGCTTGCAGCACCAGCAGCGTATCGCCGCGCCGCACGGTCTGGTTTTCGCGCACCAGCAGCCGCGTGAGGGTGCCCGCCACCAGGGGCCGAATCTCGGTTTTTTCCGCCAGGGGCCGAAGCGTCCCCGGGGCCTGGGCCGACACGCTCATCCGCACGAAGGGCAGCGCGGCCCCCAATCCCACCAAACCCAGCATGGCGACCAGATAAATAAGCTGACTTCGGGTGGTAATGCGGGCTAGATGAGGATAAGAGGTAGTGGTAAACTCAGCGGAAAAATTATCCATAGATACGAAAAATATGATGTTAGCTAAGGGTAGCACGACGAACCGTGTGGCAAATTTGCGCCTTTCTGCTCTCGGCTGACTCCCCTGTTAATAGCCGAAATAAATCAGCTCATACTCCAATAAAAGAGACGCTTAGCTGATTTATAAGCTGGAGCTACACATTACCAAATTGTGATGGTAAGATGTCCTTATTGTTTTGCAATATAGTGAGTGTTATCACTCATCACACGCGGCTACCTCGCATGATGGCTACCGCTTCCGGGCTGGAAACTACACCTTCGACTCGTCAGCGACGAATTGGCTTTTTACGCTACCCACAGCTACGCGCCTCGTTGGCGCACAGGCGCGACGAGGTACCCGGGTTCAGTACCCCGACCCCGACCCCGACCTCAGGTGGCCACTGGCGCACCGCCGGCTGCTTTCAGCAACTTCCCCAAACCACGTTCAGGCTACTTCGGTGCCACGTACACCGTGGCCGTGCCCCGGCTGGGTTCGCCGTCGAGGCTGATGCCTTCGGCCGTGAGCTGGAAGTTGCCGCTGCCATCGGCCGTGAAGAACGTGAACTCGGCCTGGCCCTGGGCGTTGG
>JANXNW010000296.1 GCA_025353905.1 Hymenobacter sp. | reverse complement strand
GGGCCAGTTGCCGCACCACCAGGCAGTGCCGGTGCTGAATCGCGGCCCGCAAAACCGCACTTTTTTTTCCAATCGAAGGTCGCCAAATTGTGCCATTGGCCCAAAATTAATCCTGCCCACGCACTTGTGTGTACACGGTAGGATGCCCGACGGGGGGCTGGTGCTGGCGGGCGTCACGCGCCCGCTCACGGTGCCGACCGGCACGGGCAACCCGCGCAACAGCGGCTACCTGCTGCGGCTGGACTCGGCGGGCCGGGTGCTGGCCCAGCAGACCATCACCTCGCCCGTGCCCGACCGCTACAGCCCGGCGTGCGAGCTGCAGGGAGTAAGCGTGCTGGCCGACGGCCGGGTGCTGGCCGCTGGCCCCTACTTGCGCCTGCCCAACGACCGCATCAACTCCTATGACGCGGCCGTGCTGACCTTCGACGGCGCAACGCTGGGGATACTGAGCCAGCAAATGTACCCCAACGCCCCGGCAGGGTTTTCCACCAACCGGCCGTTGCGGGTGCTGCCCAACCCCGACGGCACCCTCAGCCTGTTCGGCGAGCGGAGGCGGGCGCAGGCGGCCCCGAGCCTGAACCTGGACTCCGGCATCGGCCTCTTGCGCCTGAACGGGCTGCCCGCGCCCTACCAGCCACCGTACTGCCAAACGCCGCCGGTGGCCTACTTCGTAGCCGCCCTGGGCCGGCGGGCCGACACGCTGCGGGTGCTGCAAGCCAGCACGGGCGGCCCGCGCTACGGGCAACTGGTGGCCTGGCACTGGGCCTGGGGCGACGGCACGACGAACGACAGCCCGGCGCCCGGCCTCCACGCCTATGCCGCCGTGCCCGCCCCCGGCACACCCGTGCGCCTGAGCGTGACCAACAACCTGGGCTGCACGGCCACGACGGTGGTGTACCCCTGGGGGGCGCCCTCGGCCACGCAGGCCAGCCGGGCGCTGGCGGCGGCGTTGCAGGTGTTTCCGAATCCGGCCGGGGCCACGGCGCAGGTGCGCCTGGCGGGCCTGCGGCCGCAGCCGCCCGTGCCCGCCGCCTTGCTCGACGCCCTGGGCCGGGCCGTGTGGCGGGGCAGCCTGCCCGTGCAGGCGGGCACCCTGACCTATACCCTCGACGTAAGCGCCCTGGCCGCCGGCCTCTACACCCTGCGCCTGCTGCCCCGCGAAGGGCCGCTGGCCCGCCGCCTGGCGGTGCAGCCGTAGGCGGGGCGGGGTAGGCCGCAACCGGCCGCCGCGCCGGCTGCCGGTGCCGTGCGTAAATTTGCCCCCTCATGCGGCCTGGCCGCGCTTATTTTTCCTGCTAATTCCTATGGCCGTTTACCCCGAATACATGGTGGCCCCCATCCGCCAAGACCTGACCGACGCTGGTTTCGAGCAACTGATGACGCCCGAAGCCGTGGACACCGCCCTGGCCGACACCACCGGCACCGTGCTGGTGGCCGTGAACTCGGTGTGCGGCTGCGCCGCCGCCAAGGCCCGCCCGGCCCTCAAAATGGCTTTGGCCAGCGCCGACAAAAAGCCCGGCAAGCTCGTCACCGTGTTTGCGGGCATGGAAACCGACGCCGTGGACCAGATGCGTCAGCACCTGCTGCCCTACCCGCCCTCGTCGCCCTGCATTGGCTTGTTCAAAAACGGCGAGCTGGTGCACATGATTGAGCGCTACCACATCGAAGGCTCCGATTTGATGCGCATTGTGAATAATCTGCAAGGGGCGTTTGAGGAGTATTGCTAGACCGCAGATGCGAACGGATTTAACGGATGACGCGGCCTTTGGCCGCTGACTTTTTTGGTTGATTTTTTAAGGAGAAAGCCCGGTCAGCGTTTGCTGACCGGGCTTTTTTGGTGCGGTGCTTGGCTTGTTTTGACTGCTTTTATCTGAACGGGTTCAGCAGCCGCAAGCGGCCTTCCACCAACTGATTATGCTGAAAGTCGGCGGAATACAGCGTATCGCAGCCGGCTTCGAGCGCGGCGGCCACGATGATGGCATCGAAGAGCTGGAAGTCGTAGCGGGCCAGCAAGCGGGCGGCGAAGGTGAGCGTCTGGTAAGAGATTGGCACGATTTCGCATCGAGCGAAAACCTCGTTGCAACGGCGCAATATCTCGCCTTTGGGTAGCTTCAATAAGCGTCGCGTAACATTCAAAAACTCGGATATGACGGGCTGACTCACCACCAGGCGCGTACCCAGCAGTTGCGCCGCGCGTCGCCGTTCGGGCGTCAATTCTTCGTCGAGTAGATGTACCAATACGTTAGTATCTACCGCGCCCCGGTTGTTTTTAGTCATCGAAATTATTGGCCTCGTCGCGGTCAAATTTAAAATTGCTCAAATCAACCCGCACTCCATCAAAAATGTGGTCAATGTCCGCCGCACGCCGCGCTAGCTCTTCCTCCGTCAGCGCGCTGGCCGGTTGGGCCGGCTCCAACCGCTGCCCCTCGTGCTCCTCAAACGCCACTACCCGAATCCGTTTCCCTACCAGCTCCGCCGGCAGCTCCAGCGTCAAACTCGGCCCCTGCGCAACGACGATTTCCTGAAACATAGCCGTAATCCTTAAAAGTAAAATCCGAAAAACGAAACCCAACCCAACCTCACCTAGTCAGACGGCGCAGCCGTCGTCATCCGTTCAATCAGTTAAATCCGTTAGAATCTGCGGTCTAGTTAGCTACCTCGCTCAAAAACTTCACCCGCATCAGCCGCACCTCTTCCTCGCTGAAGTCGTCAGCCCCCAGCTCGCTCATCGCCAGGGCGATATTATCCGACGCGGCCGACATGAAGTAGTCGTAAATCTCACCCTGCTTGTCCTCGTCCACCGCTTCGCGGATGTAATAATCGAGGTTGAGACGGGTGCCGGAGTAGCAGATGTGCTCGATTTCCTCCATTAAGTCGGTCAGCGAGATGCCTTGCGAGCGGGCGATGCCGGCCAGGTCCATCTTCTTGTCAATCTGCTGGATGATGTAGATTTTGAGCTTCGAGCGGTTCACCGTGGACTTGATAACCACGTCGGCGGCCGTCTCAATGTCGTTTTCCTCCACGTACTGCTTGATGGCGGCCACGAACGGCGCGCCAAATTTCTGGGCCTTGCCCTGGCCCACGCCCGAGACGTGGGTCAGCTCGTGTAAGGACGTGGGGTAGGTGGTGGCCATTTCCTTCAGGCTCGGGTCCTGGAAGAGCACGTAGGGCGGCAGGTTTTTCTGCTTGGCGAGCTGCTTGCGCAGGTCCTTGAGCTGCACGAACAGGGCCTCGTCGTGGCCGGCGGCCTGCTGCACTTTCTCCTCGTCTTCCTCCACCAGCCGCTCGGCCTCGAAATCGTGGTCTTTGGTGAGCACGATGGGCCGCGGGTTCTCGATGAAATCCAGCCCGGTCTCCGTAATACGCACGATGCCGATGGAGTCGATGTCCTTCTCCAGCAGGCCGTTGAGCAGGCACTGGCGCAGCACCGACAGCCACTGCTGCATATCGACGCTGAGCGCCTTGCCGGCCCCGTACACCGGCAAGCCGTTGTGGGCGTAGCTCTCGATGTGCGGGTTGTTGAGCCCCAGCAGCACCTGGGCGATGTGGTCGAGTCCGAAGCGGGCCTCCGTCTGCACCACGGCGCGCAAGGCCAGCCCGACGAATTCCTGGCCTTCGTACTTCTCCTTCGGGTGGCGGCAGTTGTCGCAGAAGCCGCAGTCGGTGGCCATGTGCTCGCCGAAATAGTGCAGCAGCTGGCGGCGGCGGCACACGGCCGACTCCGAGTAGTTCGTCATTTCCTGCAAGAGCTGCCGGGCGTTGTCGCGCTCGGTAACGGGCTTGTCCTTGCTGAATTTTTCGAGCTTGAGAATGTCGTCGTACGAGTAGAACATGAGGCAGTTACCCTCCAGCCCGTCGCGGCCGCCGCGGCCGGTTTCCTGGTAGTAGCCCTCAATGGACTTCGGCGCGTCGAAGTGAATGACGAAGCGCACGTCGGGCTTGTCGATGCCCATGCCGAAGGCGATGGTGGCCACTATCACGTCGCAGTCCTCGTTCAAAAACGCGTCCTGGTTGTGCATCCGCGTGTGCGGGTCCAGGCCGGCGTGGTAGGGCAGGGCGCGCACGTCGTTCACTCTCAATAGCTCGGCCACTTCCTCCACTTTTTTGCGGCTCAGGCAGTAAATGATGCCGGCCTTGCCTTTGTGCGACTGCACGTACTGAATAAGCTGCTTCTTGGTGTTGCGCTTGGCGCGCACTTCGTAGTACAGATTGGTGCGGTTGAACGAGGTTTTAAACACGCTCGCATCGTCCATGTGCAGGTTTTTCTGGATGTCGAGCTGCACCTTCGGCGTGGCCGTGGCCGTGAGGGCGATGAGCGGGATGTGGCCGCCGAGCGCGTCGATAATCCCGCGAATGCGGCGGTACTCAGGGCGGAAGTCGTGGCCCCATTCCGAGATGCAGTGGGCCTCGTCGATGGCCACGAACGAGATGGTGGCTTTCTGCAAAAAAGCGATGGTGTCCTCTTTGCCCAAGCTTTCGGGCGCGACGTACAGCAACCGCACCTCGCCGGAAATCACGTCCCGGCGGACGCGCGTCATTTCCGTTTTAGTCAGCGTCGAATTATAGACTTGCGCGTTCACGCCGAACGCCGAGAGCTGGTCTACCTGGTTTTTCATCAGGGCGATGAGCGGCGAGATGACGATGGCCGTGCCCGGCAGCACGAGCGCCGGCAGCTGGTAGCAGAGACTCTTGCCCGCGCCCGTAGGCATGATGACAAACGTGTTGTGCCCGGCCAGGATGTTCTGAATGACAGCCTCTTGCGTGCCCCTGAACTGGCCAAAGCCGAAGACTTCTTTCAGGGTATTTTTCAATTCGGGATGAGCTAGGGTTGGTTCGGCAAGGGCGGTCGGCGACATGAGAACGGCAGGCTAAGGCGCGGCAAAAAGTGAGGATGTTAGCGAAGATAAGCCCGCGAAGCTTGGCGCGCCCGAAAAAAAGCAGTTTTAGCGAAACATTGGGGTAAAGTAAGACGCGGCGTATGGAGGTGGGACGCAGCCTTTGCTGCGTCCGTCGCCCGCGAACGCCGCGAAGGCTGCGTCCTACCTGTACTTTTGGCCGTGCTTTCTCCTTCCCTCCCCGACGTGCTGGCCCTGGCCCGGCAGGTATTGCTCACCGAAGCCGACGCCCTGCGCGAGGTAGCCGAGGCCGTGGGCGCGACGCCCGACTTTGAGCGCTGCGTAGCCGCGCTGCTACTGCTGCCGGGCCGCATCGTCGTGACGGGCGTGGGCAAGAGCGCTCACATCGCGGGCAAGCTCGTAGCTACGCTCAACTCAACCGGCTCGCCGGCCGTGTTCATGCACGCGGCCGATGCCATCCACGGCGATTTGGGCATGATTCAAACCCAGGATTTCGTCATTGCCATTAGCAAAAGCGGCGACACGCCCGAAATCAAGGTGCTCGTGCCGCTGCTGCGGCGGCGCGGCGTGCCGCTGGCCGCGCTCGTCAGCAACGCCGATTCTTATTTAGCGAAGCAGGCCGACTACGTGCTCCACGCGCCGGCCCGCCGCGAAGCGTGTCCGCACGACCTGGCCCCGACCACGAGCACGACCGCCGCGCT
>JANXNW010000390.1 GCA_025353905.1 Hymenobacter sp. | reverse complement strand
TCATTGTTCATTGATAACTCCCAGCCACTTCTCAAAGCCCGCCTGCTGCTCGGCCGTGGCCGCTGCCCGTTTTTGCACCTCGTAAACCGCCCCGAACGTGCGGCCCGGCTCGGCGCGGAGCGTGACGGTGCGCAGGCGACCCTGGCGCAATATCGTCAGCTCGTAGGCGGGCAGGCCCTCCGTGAAAAGCAGCAGCGGGTTGGGCGTTTCGCGGCGGCCGTTCACGGCCAGAATCTCGTCGTCCACGCTCAGCAGGGCTTCGGCCGGCGAGCCGGGCCAGCAGTAGGCCACGCTGGTGCGCTCGGCGCGGGCCACGGCGCGCAGGCCGAACGCGCGCTCGGCTTCGGCGGAGTTTTCCAGCGCGACTAGCTCGCAGCCCACGCCGGTCAGCGCCCGGCTCAGCGGCTCCAGCAGCGGGGCGGTGCCGTGGATAAACTGGTCAAAATAGCGCTTCATGTCGCGGCCGGCCACTTCGCTCACCACGCGGGCGTAGTCGGCGGCGGTATATCCGGGCTGGTCGGGCTGACCAAACTCTTGGTAGAGCTGGCGCAGCACGTCGTCGAGCGAGCGTTGGTGCTGGTGCAGCTGGCGGATGGTCAAATCGAGCAGCAGGGCCACGAGCGCGCCTTTGTGATAGACCGACACCTTGCGGTCGGGCACGCCGGGGCGGTAGCCGTCGAGCCAGAGGTCGGTGCTGGCATCGGCCAGCGAGAGGTTGTCGCCGCCCGCGTCGGCGAAGTGGCGGCGCAGCACGGTGTTTAATTCCTCTAAGTATTGGGCCGGGGTGCGGACGCGGGCGCGACACAGCAGATACTCGCCGTAGTAAGTCGTCAGGCCCTCGGCCACGTAGCAGGTCGAGAAATAATTCTCGCGGGCGTAGTCGTAAGGCCGCATTTCGGCGGGCCGGATGGCTTTCACGTTCCAGACGTGGAATAGCTCATGGCAGCTCACGCCGAGCAATTCTTTATACAGCTCCTCGCGCATGATTTGACCGGCTGGCCCGAGCACGATAACCGTCGAAGTGGCGTGCTCCACGCCGTGGTAATATGCACCCGGCACAAACTGATTCAGAAAATGAAACTCCGCATTGCTCGCGTTGCCCGAGCCGCTGCTGCCGCTGGGAAAGCTGCCGAACAACTCCAGCTGAGATTGGGAAAATGCCTCGAAATCAGCCAGTAAACGCGGCCAGTCGAGCACGGCCTCGTCGCCCTGTGCCCACACGTGAAAGGACACCCCGCCGGCCGTGTACTGCTCGTGCTGGAGCGTGGGCGAGGCGATGAGCGGCGAGTCGGCGAGCTGGTCGAAGTCGCGGGCCGGAAGCACGTTTGGCTCCGACTGGGGCAGCCCGCAGGCCACGCGCCAACCGGCGGGCAGGGCCAGCGTGAGCTGACAAGCCTCTGTTTCGTGCCCCACGGCGTACAGGAGCGCCTGCACCGGGTTGAGGTAGAGCTGAGTTTCGTCGAGCCACGAGCCGCCCGCGTCGAGCTGATGGGCGTAGAAGCGGTAGCGCACCCGCACGGCCCGTCCGGCCGCGCCGGATACTTCCCAGCGGTCCTTGGTTGTTTTATAGCACGGCAGCGGCGCGTCGGTATCGGCATCGCTGGCCTCGACGCGCAGGATTTTCTGGGCGAAGTTTTGCAGCTCGTAGCGGCCGGGTCGCCAGGCAGGTAGCTGCAAGGCCAGCGGTTCGGTGGCATCGGCGGGCACAGCCACGACGAGCTGAATTTGCAAATAAAACGTGAGCGGATTGTCGAACGAAACGTGGTAGTAGGTCATGTAAGGAGGAGAGTAGGATGAAGCCTTCGCTTCGTCATCGCCGGCACGGCGAAGCTACGGCCGGGCTGGGGCCGGGCGGGATTGTTGGAATAGGCATCACGCGGGGTGACCTTACGTGACCTTACGCCGCTTCGCCGTGCCGGTGATGACGAAGCGAAGGCTTCATCCCACCTTCGCTGAACGAAGCGAAAGCTTCATTCCACTTTCAGCTTGTTATTTCCGGCCCAAAGCCGTACCTTTGCCGGCCCAACTCGAAAGTTTGACCGGACATGAAACGCACCTACCAACCCTCGCAACGCAAGCGCCGCAACAAGCACGGCTTCCGTAATCGCATGGAAACCGCCAACGGCCGCAACGTGCTGGCACGCCGTCGCGCCAAAGGCCGCAAGCGCCTTACCGTTTCGGACGAAGGCCGCCACAAGCGCTAAGCTGGTTTTTGGTTGTTTGTTGTTGATTGTTTTTTGCAGATAGCTGCTGAAATAATGGGTTGGCAGGTAGTTCTACTATGGAAGCGCCCGAGCCTGCTCAACAGACAACAAACAACAAGCAACCAACTAAAAAATACACTTTCCCGAAGGAGGAACACCTTTGCCGCAAGAAGCTCATCGAGCAGCTTTTCGGCAAGCAGGGTTCCTCCTTTGGCGTTTACCCACTGCGCCTGACGTGGCTGGCGGCTCCGGCCCACGGCGTGGCCCCGCCGCAGGTGCTGGTGAGTGTGCCTAAACGCACCTTCAAGCGGGCCGTGGACCGCAACCGTCTCAAGCGGCTCCTGCGCGAGGCGTACCGGCTCAACAAGCACCAGCTGCTCGATGCGCCGGGCGGGCATCCGGTAGCGCTGCTCGGCATTTTATTCACCGGCAAGGAAAAAGCGGAGCTGCCGCTCATTCAGAAAAAACTGGTTCAGGGCCTGGCGCGTTTGCTGGCCGAATCGGCTGGTGAACCCGGCAGGGTGCAACCTGTGGTGTAACGGCGTTATCTTCACGGCAACAAAGGCCGCTGCCTGCCTGTCTGCCGGGTGCGCCTTTGCTTTTTCGCCGATGAAAACCCGTACCAAACTCCTCACCGCTTTCGCCCTGAGTGCATTCGGGCTGGCCGGTTTCCGGGCCGCGCCCGACAGTGAGCGCTATTTCGAGATTGCCAAAAACCTGGACATCTTCGCCACGCTCTTCAAAGAGGTGAACACGTACTACGTGGACGAAATTACGCCCGGTAAGCTGCTCAAAACCGGTATTGACGGGATGCTCAAGTCGTTGGACCCGTACACGAATTACATTCCGGAGGATGACATCGAGGATTTTCGCTCCCTCACCACGGGGCAGTACGTGAGCATCGGGGCCTTGGTAGCCAAGCGCAACGGTAAAGTGGTGGTGCAGAGCGCTTACGAGGGCTACCCGGCTCAGCGCGCGGGCCTGCTCCCGGGCGATGAAATCCTGACCATCAACAACATCAGCCTGGATAAAAGGACCGGCTCCGACGTGAACAAGCTGCTCAAGGGGCAGGCCCAATCGGTGGTGAAGCTCGTCGTGACCCGCTACGGACAGGACAAGCCGGTAGACATCACCATCACCCGCGACCGGATTCAGGTCGATAACGTCTCGTATTCGGGCATGCTGACCGCCGACATTGGCTACTTTCAGCTTTCGTATTTCACCGTGGACGCGGGCCGCGAGGTGCGGCAGGCCGTGATGCGGCTCAAGGAAAAAGGGGCCAAGAAAATTGTGTTCGACATCCGCGACAACCCCGGCGGGCTGCTCAACGAGGCCGTCAATATCTCCAACCTGTTCGTGGACAAAGGCCTCGATGTGGTGAGCACGAAGGGTAAAGTCAGCGAGTGGAACAAAACCTATAAGGCGCTCGACGTGCCGCTCGACACCCAGATTCCAATGGCCATCATTACGAGCAGCCGCTCGGCCTCGGCCTCCGAAATCGTGTCGGGTGTGCTGCAGGACTACGACCGGGCGGTGCTCGTCGGCGAGCGCACCTTCGGCAAGGGCCTCGTGCAAGCCACGCGGCCGCTGAGCTACAACTCGCAGCTCAAGGTGACGACCGCTAAGTATTACATCCCCAGCGGGCGCTGCATCCAGGAAATCGACTATTCGCACCGCGCCGAGGACGGCGCGCTTACCAAATTTCCCGACTCGCTGCGCACGGCTTACAAAACGCAGGCCGGCCGCACCGTGTACGACGGCGGCGGCGTGGCCCCCGACGTGGACGTGGCGACCCGTGAAATGGCCGATATCACCCGGCTGCTCATTCAGAAAAGCTACCTCTTCGACTACGCCACCCGCTACCGCGCCGAGCACCCGACTATCGCTCCGGCTCGGGAGTTCAAGCTCGCCGAGAGTGAGTACCAGAAGTTTGTCACGTATCTGCAGAGCAAAACGTTGACCTACAGCACAGACGCTGAAAGGTCGCTCACTGAGCTCACCAAAAAAGTGAAGGAAGACAAGCACTACGACGATGTGAAACCCGAGCTCGATGCCATCAAGCGCAAGGTGACGTTGAATAAAGCCAACGACTTACAGCGCTTCAAACCCGAGATAAAAGACTTGCTCGAAGAAGAAATCGCCTCGCGCTATTACTACGAAAAAGGCCGCACCGAAGCCGGCTTCGATGACGATACCAGTATTCAGGCCGCCATCGCCGTGCTCAACGACCCGAACCGTTACGCGGCCTTGCTTAAGCCGGGCGGGTCGGCGGCCAGCGCCCGGAAGTCGACGGTGGGGGCGGGGAAGTAAGAGGTTTTAGCAGCGCGTCGCGATGGGTTCGGGGCAATGGAATCCATAGTAGCGAACTCAGTGAAGCGAGATTAAAAATACCGGTTTGGCACCAGATACTCCCGCACGTAATCCGTAATGCCGTCTTCCAGCGACGCGAACGGGCGCTCGTAGCCGATGGCGCGGAGCTTCTGCATCTCGGCCTGGGTGTAATATTGGTACGTGTCGCGAATGTCCTCCGGCGTGTCCTTAAAGGTAATATTGGGCGGCAAATCCAGCGCGGTAAAGGTGGCGTGGGCGAGGTCCAGAAACGGGCGGGCCACGCCGCTGCCGAGGTTGTAAAGCCCGGAATGCGTACGGTGGTGCAGCAGGAAATAACACACTTCCACCACGTCCTTGACATAGATAAAATCGCGCATTTGCCCGCCGTCGGCGTAGGCGGGGTTGTGGGAACGAAAGAGCGTTACCGCGCCACCAGCCTGAATCTGCCGAAACGCGTGGAGCACGACCGAGCCCATGCGGCCCTTGTGGTACTCGTTGGGGCCATAGACGTTGAAAAACTTCAGCCCGGCCCAGAAATAGGGCTGCTCGGTTTGGGCGAGCGCCCACTGGTCGAAGTCATTTTTCGACGCGCCGTAGGGGTTGAGCGGGTGCAAGCGCTGGGGCAGCGTGTCGTCCTGGTCGGAATAGCCGAGGGCACCGTCGCCGTAGGTGGCCCCGGAGCTGGCATACACCAGCGGCAGCTGATAGCGCACGCACGCTTGCCACATCTGCTTGGAGTAGTTCAGGTTGAGTAGGTCGAACACGGCCGGGTCCTGCTCGGCGGTGTCGGTGCGCGCGCCGAGGTGAAAGACGAACTCGACCTGTTCGTGGTTGGCATCGAGCCAGTCGAAAAACTGCTCGCGGTCCACGTATTCGCGCAGCTTTTTACCCTGAATGTTAGGCAGCTTCTTCTCGATGGCGAAGTTATCCACCACCACGAGGTCGTTGAAATTGGCGGCGTTGAGGCGGGAGACGAGGCCGCTGGCGATGAAACCGGCGGCCCCAGTTACGACTATCATAGGACAGGTTTTTTACGGGCTTAAAGGTAAAGCCTTCGGCCGCGCGGGCTGTTATTGGCGATAGGTGGATGCCGGGCGCGTCGCTGGTTTCAGGAGCAGCATCGGGGCCAAGCCTATCCGCGCCGGCCGGTTCATAGACTCGATAACTGCCCCCTGCCAGGGTGCTGTTTTCCGTATCTTTGCGGCTTAAATTTAGCTGTTGGCTGGTAGCTATTGGCTGATGGCTTCACCAAAAAAAGCTATCAGCTATCAGCTATCAGCCAACAGCCATCAGCTAAATAGAATATGGTCCACGTCAGTCGCCATGAGCACTTCAATGCCGCCCATAAACTTTTCAATCCGGCCTGGAGCGCGGCGCGCAACGCGGAAGTGTTCGGCCCCTGCGCCAATGAGAACTGGCACGGCCACAACTACGAGCTAATCGTAACCGTCAAAGGTCAGCCCGACCCCGAAACCGGCTTTGTCGTGGATTTGAAGGCGCTTTCCGACCTTATTCAGCAGCACATCACTGACGAGGTAGACCACAAAAACCTTAATCTCGACGTGCCGTTTCTGGCCGGGCAGCTCGCCAGCACCGAAAATCTGGCCGTCGCGTTCTGGCAAATTCTGGAGCGCGAGCTGCCCGCCATCACCGCCGCGCGCCTGCACTGCGTAAAGGTGTATGAAACCCCGCGCAACGCGGTGGAATACTACGGCGAGGTCAGTTAAGAGTTATAAGTTAAGAGTTAAGAATTGGCCGAAATTAAACACCGCCAACTCTCAAAAATCAACTCTTAACTCTTAACTCCTAACCCTTAACTCCATTATGAAATACTACCTGATTGCCGGCGAGCGCTCCGGCGACACCCACGCCGCTCACTTGCTGCGCGAGCTGAAGGGGCAGGATGCGGCGGCCGACTTCCGCTACTGGGGCGGCGACCAGATGCAGGCCCAGGGTGGGCACCTGGTGCGCCACTACCGCGAGCTGGCCGTAATGGGCTTCTGGGAAGCAGCTACGAGCCTGCTCAAGTGGCGCGGCTATTTACGGGAGTGTCAGCAGGATATTCTCGCTTACCAGCCCGACGTGCTGGTGTTGGTGGACTTCGGCGGTTTCAACCTGCGCATGGCCGCCTGGGCCAAAACCCAGGGCCTGCGGGTGTTCTACTATATCTCGCCCAAAATATGGGCCTGGAATCAGGGGCGGGTCGAAAAAATCAAAGTGCTCGTGGACCGGATGTTCGTCATCCTGCCATTCGAGGCGGAGTTCTATCAGAAGTTTGACTACAAAGTCGACTACATCGGCAACCCGACTGCCGATGAAGTGGCCGCTTTCCGGCCCGACCCGGATTTCATGGCTCAGCACCAGCTCGCCCCCTCCCGGCCGATTATCGCGGTGCTGCCCGGCTCGCGCAAGCAGGAACTGGAGGAAATGCTGCACGAGATGCTGGCCGTGCTGCCCGCCTTCCAAGACTATCAGTTCGTGGTGGCAGCCGTGAGCAACCTCGACCGTGTTTACTATCAGCACTTCGAGCGCAACGGTATCAAGCTGGTTTTCGACCAGGCGTATGACTTGCTGAGCCGGGCGAGCGCGGCGCTCGTGACGAGCGGCACGGCCACGCTCGAAACGGCGTTGTTTAATGTACCGCAGGTGGTGTGCTACCGTACGAGCAGTTTGTCGTACTACATTGCGCGGGCCGTCATCAAGGTGCCGTTTATTTCGCTGGTTAATCTGGTGGTGGGCCGGGCCGTGGTGCCGGAGTTCATCCAGGACAACTTTACGGCCCGCAACTTGCTCGACGAGCTGAAGCGCCTGCTCACCGATGAAGCCTACATCGCTGAGCAGCGCGCTGGCTACGCCGAGCTGCGCCAGCTGCTCGGGCAGCATAACGCCGCGCATCGGGCCGCCGCTTTGATGGT
>JANXNW010000305.1 GCA_025353905.1 Hymenobacter sp. | reverse complement strand
GCCGACGCCGTGATGCGCCTACGGGCGGAGTATTTGTTCGGGTTGAACGTCAACAAAATTCACTTCCACTTAGCCGCCGGCTACGATGCCTGGTTCTCGGATTTCGTGGCCGGGCGCACGTTTCGGGTGAAAGGCAACGAGGTGCTGGTCGCCGCCAAGCCCGCCGAAGCCCCGACCCACGCGGCGCTGATGCGCTACCTGTGGCCGGTGTTCGACTACGCCAACTCGCGCTCGCTCACCCGCGATGTTTATGCCGTGCCGGTGGCCGAAGCCCAACCGGGCGACGTGCTGCTACGCGGCGGCGCGCCCGGCCACGCCGTGCTCGTGGTGGACGCGGCCACGAACGAACGCACCGGCCAGCGCTACCTGCTGCTGGCTCAGAGCTACATGCCGGCTCAGAATATTCACCTGCTGCGCAATGTGAAACAGCCCGCGCTCGGGGCCTGGTACGCCGTACCCGGGCTAGAGGCGACGGAGTTCGATACGGCCGAATACTCGTTCACGGTCGGCGAGCTACGGCGGTTTGAGTGAGACCTGAGACATGAGACTGTGGGACATGAGACCATGAGACAATTGACAAGAAAATGTTGTGTCTCATATCTCACAGTCTCATATCTCACAGTCTCATATCTCACAGTCTCATGTCTCACAGTCTCATGTCTCACAGTCTCATGTCTCAACTTCTAGCTTAGCGCGCAAACACCCGGCTCACGCAAATGAGCCGGGTGTTTGCGTTTCAAAATAAGCCAGGCAAAACTACTTTTTCTGCGTCTTGACGGTCTTGCCTGAAGTCTTGTCTTTTTGCTCGACTTCGTTCTTTTTTTCTTTGGCTTTGGTAGCGGGGTCGGTGTGCTTGGGGGTGTTTGCGGGAGCGGCCATGATAGAAAAGGGTTGGGGGTGGAACAGGATGGCGGCTATACGGGCAAACCGGCACGGGCGGCCAACTCCGACCCCGACTTAGCCCAACCCAGCCTGGCCCGATTAAGACTGGCTCAAGACGCAAAATCTGCCGCTGACAGCTCGCTGAAATGCTGAATGACGCGGTCGGCCCGGTCCAGGTGCTGGCCCGTGGAATGCGGGCTGGCGTAGCCGATGCAGTACATGCCGGCGGCTTTGGCGGCGGCCACGCCATTCTCGGAGTCTTCGATGACGACGCAATTGGCCGGGGGTGCGCCAGCCAGCTCGGCGGCCCGCAGGAAGATGGCCGGGTCGGGCTTGGAGCGCGGAAAGTCCTCGCCGCTCACTACGGCAGAGCCGAAGTACGGGGCCAGCTCGAAGCGGGCGAACACGCGGCCGATGGTGGCCTTCGAGGCCGACGAGGCCAGCGCCAACGGCACGCTGTGCTGGCGCAAGTCGTCGAGCAGCGTCCGTGCGCCCGGCAGCAGGTCGAGCGTGGCATCGGTGTCGAAGGCTTCGTTAAACAGCGCCCGCTTGCGCAGCAGCAGCGTTTCGACATCCTGATTCAACCTAAATTGCCGCTGGAGGTGCTGGAACACGTTGCGCGTGGACTGGCCCAGGAACGTGGCGTACTCAGCCGTCGAAACCTGAATGCCCAGCTCGGCGAACTGCGTAAAGAACGCGTGGCGGTGCAGCGGCTCGGTGTCGATGAGTACGCCGTCCATGTCGAAAATAACCGTGCGAACCATGCGGAGAAGAGGCTTTAGACTAAGGAGAAATGAAACGTCGGCGCACGATGCCAGACTGGCTCAGGCGGCGGGGGTGCTGACCTGGTAGGCGGGGCGCGGGTCGTCGCCGGCGGGGCGCGGGTCGTCGTCGTCCACGTAATACGTCAGGTTCAGGTTGAGCGTCTGAGCGTAGGGTATCACCATCAGGTCGCCGGGCACGTCGTGGTAATCCTCTTCGGCCGGCTCCACAGCGGGCGCGGCTTCGGCTCCGATTGCTGCCGCTGCTGCCGCTGGCGCGTCCTCATCCGGGGCGGTGGTCAGCTGCTTACGGCGCGTCTGGCGCAGGTAGAGAGTGCGCAGCCCACCGTCGGCGGCCAGCTCGTAATCAACTAGAATACCCGAATAAAGCATCGTGGCTTTGTCGAGCTTCATGAGCACGTCCACGAACACGAAATCCAGCTCGCGCGCGTCGGTCAGGCCGATGGTGGCTCGCAGCTCGGGGGTTTCGAGGATTTCGCCCGTGAGCAGGTAGTGCCACTGGTTGTCGTAGCGCAGCCAGGCGAAGCGGCGGTCGAGCTTGGCGCGGCGCACCGCCGCCCGCGTGCCCCAGCCGGCCAGCGCACCCAGGGCCAGTAGGCTCAGGTAGTAAGCCAGCACCGGCCCGAGCTGCTGGCTGAGCAGCGCAAACGCCTCGCGCACGGTGCGGTCCTCCTTCGCGCCCAGCAGCAGCGTACCCAGCACGTCGAGCCGCACTTGCCGGGAGCCGCTGAGTCCCATCAGCCAGAAAGCCAGCAGCTGCAAAAGCAGCCCCGGCACGATGGACCGAAACACCTGGTCGGTGATGGTGAGGTTGCTGTAGCGGATGGCAAACCGCCCGGCGTAGTAGGTCCGAAAAAAAAGCAGCCCTGGCGCTACCAGCAGCAGCACCAGGACCGTCGTGAAGAGGAAATTCATCGGCCAAAAAATAGCCGCGAAGTAGCCGCGGAGTGGTTACGCTGGGCCGGCTAAGCCCCGCCGCGGTGGATGGACGAAACCGACTTGTAGCGCTTCACCACGTCGCCCTTGCGGACTTCAATCACGCGGCGGCCCCGCGAGGCGCGCTCGGCCAGCACGGCCGACACTAGCTCGTAAGCGGCGCGCGGGTCTTGCAGCACCTGGGCAATGTCGTCAGAGAGGGGCGCTTTCATGGGCATTAGAATTTAAATGCAAGCTACGGCTTAAACCCGGCTCGGGCAGGCGAAGTTGCCGCGCCCGGCTTTGGCCAGCAAGGCTATGCACGAGTACTGAACAACGCCAAGCGGGCGGGCGGCTTTTCGCCGCCCGCCCGCGCCGTCCCCTGACCGCGAAACATCGGTAAACAAAAACGACCCGGCTGTGCGCCGGGTCGTCTCAAATCACGCATTTTTCAGCGCCCGCTCAGCTAGTCGAAGATGTAGCGGATGCCGACCTGCGCGCGCCAGCGGCTGATGAGGTCAGTGCTGGTGAAGTACGTCTGGTTGCCGCCGCGGAAAGTGAACTCCGGCGTGGTGGACGTGGCGGAAGGGTAACGGGCCGTGATGAGGCGGTTGTTGGCCACAAACTGGCGGTTGCCCCAGTTGGCGTTGAGCAGGTTGCCCGCGTTGAGAATATCGAAGCTCAGCTGCAAGGTGTTCTTCTTGCCGCTGCTGGTGATGATGGAAAAATCCTGCAACACCTTCACGTCGAGCTGCGTGTACCAGGGCGAGAGCGAGCCGTTACGCTCGGCGTAGTCACCACGGCGCGAGTTGAGGTAGTCGTCCTGGCTGATGAACGCGTTGAGCTGCTGCCACTGCTGGGCGGCGCTCACCACCTGACCAGCAGCGTTGGTGTAAGAAACCAGATTAATCTGGCTCTGGGTGGCGGGCACGAAAATCAGGTCATTGCCAAAAATGTCGTCCCGGTTCAAATCACCGGCGTAGGTGTAGCTGTAGCGGTTGCCCTGGCCGGCCTCGAAAAAGAAGCCGATGGTAGTGGCCAGCCGGTCGCCGGCATACGAGAAGCGGCGGCCACCGGCGGCAATCACGCGGTGCTGCAAGCCGAAGTCGCTGTAGGCGAGCTGCGGCCGGTTGGTGTTGCCCACCACCGGCAGGCGCTGGAAGGCATCGCCGGCAATCTCGCCGGGGTTCGACGTGATGTCCTTCGCCTGGGCGTAGGTGTAAGCCGCGCTCAGGTAGAAGCCGTTCGTGAACTCCTTGCGCAGCTGCCCGGTAAACGAGTACTGGTAGCCCTCGCTCGTGTTTTGCAGGCCAATAACGCCGGCGCTCAGCCCGGCTGGTATCGGGCTCCCGTTGGGGAAAGAACCAGGACCGTTGAAGGTGTTCAGCTGCGGGTTACCCGTGGCGAAGGGATTGTTCGGACCGGGGTAAATCAAGCGGTTATCGGCTCCCGCCAACCGCGAGGTCGGGACGATAAAGTTGTAGTTCTGGTGAATAACGGCGTTAATATCCTTCGAGTAAATAGCCTCAAACGTGCCCACGATGCCGCCCGGCAGTTGCTGGTCCACGGCCAGGTTCGAGCGCCACACCTGCGGAAACTTGAAGTCTTTGCCAGTCGCGTTAATCTGAAACGTGAAGAAGTTCTCGAAGCTCGCGTTGCTGGCCTGGTTACCGAGCCACACGAACGGAATCCGACCGGTGAAAATGCCCGTGCCGCCCCGAATCTGGGTTTTCGCGCCCGCGTCCTGCGAGGTGTAGTTGAAGCCCACGCGGGGCGAGAACAGCGGCGTGTTGCTCGGAAATTGCGACACGTCCACTTTGACCGACGAACCGTCGGCGTTGAGGAAACTGGCGGCCGAAATCTGCGCGTTCGGGGCCACACTCGTGTTGTAGATGGGCATATCCAGGCGCAGGCCCAGCGTCAGCTTCAGGGCCGGGTTCACCTGGAACTCGTCCTGCAGGTAAGCCCCAAGCTGGGCTACCGACACGTCCACTTGCTTGATGGGCAGCTTGCCGCCGTTGGTGGCCACCGTGTTCAGGTCAAGCGCCTGGGTGGGGTCGTTGGCATTGCGCTTGAAAAGCGGGTCGTTCGCGTCGAGCGTCCGCAAAAACGTCCGGATATCAATGCCGCCGAAGTACGGGTAGCCGTAGCGCTGCAGGTTGAAGCCGTTGGTGAAGTTGAACTGCTCGTAGTTCAGGCCCACGGTCAGGATGTGCTTGCCGGCGAAATAGCTCAGGTTGTCGGTCGCCTGGTAAATGTTCTGCTTGAGGATGTTATTGGCCGAAAACTGCTCGGTGCCGATGCTCGTGTACGTCGTGCCGCCCTGCGTGATGTCAATCATGGGGAAGAACGTGGAGCTGGGTAGCTCGCGGAAGTCGTCGAAGGCCGAGTAGCTCACCTGGGCCTTGTTGCTGAATTTGCCGCTCCCGAAGGTGCTGTTCAGCTCGGCCACCACCGAGTTCAGGTTATTATTAATCGTATAGCCCGAGTTGGCGAATTGCAGCGTGTTCACGCCGGGCAGGCGCGAAGAAGGCGCGATGGCGTTCGGATTCGGCCCCTGCTCGCGGAAGCTCTTGAGGTAGTTATAGCGAATCGAGAAGGTGTTAGTCGAATTGATGTTCCAGTCCAGCTTAGCCAGAATCTTATCCGAATTGGTGCGGTAATTAAAGCCCTGGTACGCGCCGGGGTCGTAGCCGTACACCGACTTTAGGCGCGAGCTGAGCAAATCCAGGTCCGATTGCAACACCCGGCTCACGCCGTTCAGCCCGCCGTTCAGGGCCTGCTGCGCTTCGCTGGCGCTCGTAGCCGGCCGGAACGTCTGGCCGGGGTCGGTCTGGCGGGTTACTTCGCCATTGACGAAGAAGAAAAGCTTATTCTTGATAATCGGCCCGCCGAGCGCGAAGCCGGTCTGGTTGAATTGCAGGTTCGGGTTGGTGATTTTCGCGTCGGCCACCCGCGTGCCGTTCAGGCTTTCGCTGCGGTAGTACGTGTACACGGTGCCCTTCACGTCGTTGGTCCCGGACTTGGTCACCGCGTTCACGCCGGCCCCGGTGAAGCCGCCCTGGCGTACGTCGTAGGGAGCCAGGCTGACCTGAATCTGCTCAATGGCATCGAGGCTGACGGGCTGCGAGTTGGTCTGGCCGCCGGGCGTGGGCGAGTCCAGCCCGAACGAGTTGTTGAAGATGGAGCCGTCGAGCGAGAAGTTGTTGTAGAGCGTGTTACGGCCGCCGAAGCTCTGCCCGCTGGCCTGGGGCGTGAGGCGGGTGAAGTCTTCCTGGGAGCGCGAAATCGTGGGCAGCGTTCGAATGGCCGTGCTGCTGATGTTGGTCACCGCGCCCGTGCGGTCGGGGTTAATCTGCGAGTCGCGGTTGCCGCGCACCACTACTTCGTCGAGCTTCTGGCCGCCGCCTTCGCTGAGCGTGTAGCGCGACTCGTAGGTCTTGCCCAGCGTGAGCGAAATGTTGCCCTGCACGACGGTTTCGTAGCCCACGAACGAGACTTTCACCTCGTAAGGGCCGCCGATGCGCAGGTTGAGCAAGTCAAACTGGCCGTTGTCGCGGGTGGCCGTGCCGTAGTTGGTACCCGTGGGCAGGTGGGTCGCCACGACGGTCGCGCCGGGCAGCGGCTGGCCTTTGCCGTCGAGCACGAGGCCCTTGATGGCGGACGTCGTTACGCCCTGCGCCCGCACCTCACTTTGGTTCACGCCCGTGAAAAGCATAAAGCCGAGCAGCCACAGGAATAGATTTCTGTGTTTCATATGAATAAAGCTTTTTTATTTAACCAGGGCACTTCCCCGGTTTTTCGACCGCAAAGTTACCCCGACGTTGCGAGCTATTCGGCACACCTGATAAATAGGTAGGGCTTCCGCACCAAATTTCAAGCTTTTTGCAGGAGGCTGCGCAAATAGTGATTATCGTAGGCAGCCTGTTTGCGCTTTCGCTTGAAGCTGATGGGGCGCGGGTCCTGGGCGAGTAAATGCAGGGCTGTTTTGCGGAG
>JANXNW010000275.1 GCA_025353905.1 Hymenobacter sp. | reverse complement strand
TGCTCAGTAATCATTCCCTCCCTAACTTGCAGTGTCCTTTCCCGCTATGGCTACTCAACAGCAAGATGCCGCGCCCGACTTTCGCCCCCGCGAAACGGCCGTACCTACCCTCGAACAAAGCACCCAGGCCCTGCTCAAAGTGGGCGGCTTCGACTTGTTGGAAACCACCATCGACGGGGCTTCCAACCTGAACCCGGAGAAAAAAGCCCGCAAAAAGATTTTTCTTTCCGAAGAAAATAAGAAGACTGACCGCCAACAGCTCAAGAAACGGCTGGCCCTGTGGCACTCGCTGCTCAGCGAAGCCGACACCACGGCCGACGCGGTGGAAAAGGGTACGCATCGCGTGGAGGCTACGCAGCAGCAGCTGACCGATAACCTGAAAACCGCCGTTGGGGCGACCCACGAGCTGGAGCAGGCGTACCGCTCGGTAGCCCTGTTTTTCCGCAACACCGACCAGGATGAGGTCAAGAATATCTCCATCCTGAACGCCGACAAAGACCAGCTGCAGGACCTTGATAATACGACTTTTGTCGATGCCGTGTCGCAGGAGCTGGAGCAGAATTACGACCGCCTCGACCTGCGCGACAACTACTCGCTGCTTGTGGTACCCGGCTACCTCGGCTCGAACAAAGTGGTGGACAAGTGGGCCAAAATCGCCCACAAGAATAAAGTGATGCTCGTGACCGATTTTGAGCACTACGACACGCCCGAGGATGTCATCGAGCTGTTCGAGGAAGCGAACCTGACCGGGGGCGATGCCTACAAGTCCAACGTGGTGATGGCCGCCAACTGGCTCGTGGGGCGCGGCAAAATCGAGGAGATTGGCGAAGAGGAGGACATGTTCGTGCCGCCTTCCTCGGCCCTGGCCGGACGCATCTATTCGACGCTCGCCTCGCAGGTGACGGCCGGGCGCAAGCACGGGACGCTCAACGAAGTGGACGGTGTTAAGTTTCCGTTAAGAAAGAGCGAGATTTCCAACATGGAGAAAATCGGCCTCGTGCCGATGGTCAATGAGTACGGCCGCGTGATGGCTTTTTCGGCAAAAACGCTCTTCAACGGCGACAACATCGGCTTGCAGACGTATTCGGTCGTGCGCGTGTTCGACTACGTGACCAAAGTGCTGATTGACTTTCTCAACCGCCGCGCCTTCGAGAACTGGGACCACAACATGCGGATGGACATTCAGAACCAGATTGTGCGCTTCCTGGATGGCATCGCGGGTCCGGGCAAGCTGATTGAGAAGTTTTCTATCAAAAAATTCGAGCGCGACCCCGACCAAAAGGACCGCATCAATCTCGACATTCACATGATTCCGTATTTTCCGGCCAAAACCTTCCTGGTTTCGCTCGACGGCACCAAAGGCGACGACCCGGATAACCCCGGCCGCGATTGGAGCGCTGAGTATGCGCAGCAGTAAAAAAACTTGCTTACCTTTGGACATGAGAATTAACACGAGTGGCTAAACTCGCGTATCTTCAGGCTTAGACGCTTACTTAGTTCTTTTTTTTTTCACCAACCCCCCCAACTTACCCATGGCTTCTTTTAGTGCTGTTTTTGACGCTGCTGGCAGCGAGGAATGCGAAGTGGTTAGCTGTAGCTACCAGTTCAACCAAACCACCGACGACAAAGGGCGCCCTTCGTCCGTCGTACAGGGCGGTACCGTGGATGTAACCATCGTCTCGACCGACAGCACCAAGCTCATCAGCTGGATGCTGGACCCCTACAAGCGCTCGGAAGGTAAAATCGTGTTCAAGCGCGGTGACCAGGATTCCAAGCTGAAAGAGATTGCTTTCAAGGAGGCTTACTGCGTATCTTACAAGGAGACTTTCGACGCTCGCGGAGGTGAGACCCAGGCCTCGATGGTGCTCTCGCTGAAAATTTCGGCCAACAAGCTGGACGTGAACGGCGCTTCGCTGGACAACAAGTGGGTATAAATCCCGTTCGTTGTTTTTCTAGATAATAAAAAAACCCTGCCGGTATGTACTGGCAGGGTTTTTTGTGCGGTTTAGTTATCAGGTTTGGACTAGGCCAAAGCCTAAAGTCAGGGCTGGGCGGTGGGCTGCACCGACACCTCGTAAGGCAGGTTTAGTGCCGACTGGCTGGCGAGCACCGCGTACAGGGCCTGCGCGGCGCGTTGCCACTCGGGTGGACTCAGGCGGCTGGTGGCGGCGGGCGTGAGCCGCACCCGGATGCAGCGCACGAAGCCGGCGGTGGGCGTGGCCCCGGTCTGAAAGCCTTTTTCGACGTGCACATCGGCCAGCTGCGAGCCTAGCTCGGCCCAGCAGGCCGCCTTAATGTCGGCTAGCGTCACGAGCCGGTTGCGGGCCAGCAGGTTGCGACGCAGCGCGTGGGTGCGCTCGTCGGGCCGGGGGCGCTCGCGGCCGCCGCTGGTGGTGCTGAGCAGGCGCGCTTCTTCGAGAAAGTAGCTGTCCTGTACGCGCAGCACACTGCCGGCAGGCAGCCGATTGGCGGCCTCCCCGCTGCTCGACCAGTATTCGAGGTACACGCTGTCGTTGGCATCCTGGGGGCGCAACAGCAGGTACGGGATGGGCTGGTCGGGGGCGCGGGTACGGTCGAGGCGCTCGCGCAGGCGGGCCAGGTTCTGGTCCAGCTCGCGCAGTACCGACCCCACGAACTCGCTGCCCGTGGCGCTGAAGGCGCGGCTCTCGTCGCGCAGCAGCTCCGTCAGCTCGCGCAGGGCCTCGCGGCCGGTGCGGCTGTCGAAGCGGGCCACGCCCTGGCTGCGCAGCGTGTAGGTGTCGGTGGCCCCCTCGGCCAAGTCGCCGAGCGATGTGGGGCGATAGGCTACGTTGCTGAGGCTGTACACGTCGCGCACGGCAAGAAACGGGTCTTCGCTGACTAGCGGGAAAAAATTAAGCGCGGGCTGGAGGCGAAACAACGTCTTGTGCAAGCGCCGGTTGAGCACCGGAAAGCAATTGAGGGCGCACACGAGCTGGTCGAACGCCTCGGGGGGTAGCGCGTGGGCGAAGCGCACTTCCAGCCAGGTCAGGGGCTGGGTGAGGGCAGCCAGGTCGGTGGCCGGGTTGAAGCCGTCCGCCAGCTCAGCCGGATACGGGCGGGGCACGTAGGCCGTGAGCGCGCCGGCCGAGCCACTGAGCCGCACGAAAGCCGACGCGTAGTGCTGGCGCACCTGCTGCTCGACGCGCCGCAGGAAGTCATACTCGCCGTTGAGCACCCCGGTAGCAGCCCCGATGGCGGGGGGCGGCTCGGGCAGCCCTTGCTGAGGCAGCACCTCGGTGTGGCCCAGCAACCACTGCTCGCCGGGCAGAAACGCCGCGTAGGCAGCACGGCGCGGCTCATTGAGCCAATCGAAGTAAAACGTGAGGTCGCCGAAGCTGATGCCGCTGGCGGGCAGCTCCAGCCCAATCCAGAGGCGGCGGTGCTCGGCTGGCGCAGGGGCGGCGGCTTGGGCCACCACTCGCTTCTGGCCGCCCAACTCCACCCGCCACACGGTGGCATCGGTGGCCAGGCAGCGCACGGTGCCGCTCACGAGGCGGGTGGCTTGCAGGGGCGAAAAAAACAGCTCCTGGCCCGCCGTCTGGCGGCCGCCGCCGCCCAGCGTGGGCGGCGTAAAAACGAGCTGCGCGTCGTCGGGCAGCTGCACTACGGCCTCGCGGGCGCGGGCCTGGGCCACGGCGTGAGCCGGGCGGGGCGTATCCACCACGTCGGGATTGAGCAGCGTGGCCAGGCGCTCGACGAGGCGGGCCTCCGTGTTCTGCAGCTCCTGGCCAACTTTCTCAAACTCCACGGCGCAGGCTTCGAATAAGACGTGCACCAGCGGGTCGAAGCCGTCGAGGTCGGCTTCGCCGTAGCCCCATAGCTCGGCGGCCTGGCGAGCCAGGCGGCTTTTGACGCTGGCCTTGGTGAAGTCGGGTCCGATGGAAGAAGCAGGAGGCAGCATGGGGCGAGAGGGATGCGGAGTGTTAAGAAAACGACTGGTTGTTAGTTGCTAGTTGTCAGCTGCTAGTCCTCTAGTAGTGTTCTGACTGACAACTGACAACTGACAACTAACAACTAACAACTCAATCAACCGAGAGCGGAGCCACGAACAGGCTGGCCTGGAAGGTGAACGGCTCGTCGGTGCGGTGCAGGGCAGCCGTAATAGTAACTTCCAGGCGCTTACGAATGCGCTGGCTCACGTTTTTCAGCTCAAAGTCGAGCACCTCTACCTGGGTCTGAACCCGCACCAGACGCGGCTCAAACGCGATGACGGCCCGCTCGATGGAATGCTGCACGGTGTCTTTCCAGCTCATCGTGGTCATGGCCTCGAAGTCCTGCTCCCAGACCTGACAGCCGAATTCCGGCTCGTAGCGCGACTCGCCGAAATGGGTCGTCAGCAGCAGGTACAAGTGCTGGGCGATGGACTCCTGCGCCGGACAGCGCGGCAGCTGCTGGCGCTCAAGCAGGCCGGCCAGGTCAAGGGGCAACCGGTAGTAGGAAGGATTCATGGGAGCAAAGAAGCGGGCTATCCCCTGAGAAACCCGAAAAAGCCCGGCTCTTTACCCAGCTCCACGTTGATGGGGCCTAGCGTTTGCTCTATGCTTTGTTTCATACCATCGTTAGCTGGATTCTGCAAAATCTGAATGAACGCGGCGCGCGCATCCTCAAGCAGCTTCTTACGCTCCGTACTTTTCTTCTTGCGGTCGAGGGCGCGCTGGCGCAGGCAATCGGCTTTGGCAAAGTCCACCTGGTTGCGCAACAGGGCTGCCTGAAGCTTGAGCGCATCGCAATTTCCGCCCCCAGTGGGAGGAGGAGGAGGAGGAGTTCTTCCAGAATTGGCCAACGCCGCTTGCAGTTGGACAACCTGCGCCTTCAAGCCCATGACTTCTTGCTTGGCACCGGCCAAGTCGGCTTTTACCTCTAAACAGCGGGTGTTCCCGTCAAGGGACCTGGTGGCGTCCTGGCGCAAAACGTCGATAGTATTGCGCGTGGAGCGGTAGAAGTCAAAATCGCGCAGCACGTTGCGGGCCAGCAGCCGGTGCGCGGCCGTTCGCAGCTGCGTCGTATCGTTGCGCAGCTCACTCAGCCGTACCGCGATATCGTTGCTGTTGTTTTGATTATTGAGTATCAGCCTGCTGCGCTCAGTAAGGTATGTTTCCCTCGATATTCTCGCGTCAATCTCGTCGATGCGCTTTAGGTGCTGGGTGAGGGTGTCGAAGCGCGTAACCAGCAGGGCCTGCTCCTGGTGGGTGCGGTCGGCCTCTTGCTTGAGACGGACGTTTTCGTCGGCGATGCTCGAATTGGAAAACAGGTAGTACGACGCGCCGAGGGGGACGAGCAGGGCCAGCAGGTAAAACAACGAAAACTGCCACAGCCGGGTGCGGCGTTCGGGTTGGTTGAGAGGTTTCATGCGGGCAAGGAAAGGGTGAGCGGCCGAAGCAGCTTAGTTGGTGAAAGGGTTCCAACGGATGGGGCCGCTGGGCTGGCCGGGCTGGGTGTCGGGGCCAGCCGTGGCCCCCGCCGGCACCGGGGCCGACTGGGCCACCGGGTTTTCGTTGATGAAGGTCTGCCAGCCTTCCTTGTTTTTGCCAATGTATTCGAGCTGGGCGAGCAGGCGGAAGATATTACCCAGCAGCTGCCACAGGTACTGCTGCTGGCGCAGGTGCTCGTGCACCAGCTCGTGCTGGTAGCGCAGCGTGACGGCGGTTTGCAAAGCCCCGAGCAGGGTAGCGGGCAGCGTTTCGGACCACTGCTCGAAGTAGCGCAGCAGCTCCTCGCGCTCGGCGTCGGTGAAGCAGTCGAGCGACGTTTTTATTTGCTTGGCCACCCGCAGCAGCGCGTCGAGCAGATAGACCGGCGGCTGGGCGGCGGCCATCAGCCGCAGCGTGGTCAGCTGCTGGGCCAGGGCAAATACGGTGTGCTCGGCCAGCTCACGCACAAGGTCGGCCAAGATGCTGCGCTTGTCGGTGCGCAGCTTCACTTTGTGAATAATGCGGATGGCATCGGCCTCCAGCTCCAGCAGCTGATTATCGAGCTGTTGCAGGGCTTGCAGCAGGGCCGGGTGGCTGGCCAGCGCGGTGCAGGGCGGGATGAAGTGACCCACGGGCCGCAGTTGCCCATCCGTGAGCAGCAACTCGCCCACCGGCAGCGAGAACGCGCTACCCAGCGTGCCGGCGAGCTGCTGCGTGGGCACGAAGCTCAGCGCGTAGGCCGGCCGGGTGTAGGGGTGGCGGGGCGGCAGCTCGTCGGGGGCGGGGGTGCCGACCGGCACGCGCTCGAACGGATTGACCGTGAGCACGACGCTGAAGCGCAGCCCTTCGGTGGGGGGCAGCCCGAACGTGTTGAGCAGCTGTACCAGGTTGGTGCGGGCCAGCAGCGGGGTGGCATTCTGGGTCAGCTCGATGCGGGCACCGCCAGCCGTCACCGCGTGGCACTCGGGCAGGCGGGCCAGCACCTCGTTCTGGCCGTCCACGGTCAGCAGCAGCTCAAACGAGGGGCTGTCGAGCTGATTGGTTTTGGGCAGCAGGCCGTAGTAGTCGGGGCGCAGGTGCAGGGCCGTCGCGTCGCGCAGGTGGTCGGTGGTGAAGTGGTCGGCCTCGGCGAAGTGGCGACGGGCGATTTTCATGCCGTCCACCCAGTTTACCGGGTAGTGTGTAATTTCAGGGAGCATAAGGCAAGCGGAAGAATAGGAACGGGAAACCGACCACGAAAGTAGCGGCAAAGCAAGCGCCGCACGGGCGCATGGGCCAGCCTAGCGGGCGGCTTCGGCGGGCACGCGCTGGGCCACGATGATGGCCCCCTGGCGCAGAAAATTATCCTGGAACGTGCGGTCGGGGTCGTAATACTTGCGGCCGCGGTACCAGGGCTGCTTGGCGTAGAAGAGCCAGCCGAAGGCCTGGCCCTCACGGTCGAGGTATTGCAGGGCCTGGTCGGGCTTGAGCTGGTTGTAGTCGGAGAGGAAGATGGCGAACAGCTCGTGCAGGCGCATCTGGTAGGGTGCTTTCGACGAAAAATCGTGGTAGAGAGCCTCCCCAAAGCGGCGCGTCATCCAGAAGTGGACGACCATGAAATGGTTGAGGTCCATGCGGGCCAGGTCGGGGCTGGGGGCCAGCGGGTTATAACGCCAGAGCTTGTAGCGCCGGTACGGGATGGCCTGCCAGGCCCGAAACGCCTGCCAGAACAGATAAGGCAGCAAAAACGGCAGCACGGCGACCAGAAAGCCAGTCGGCGGCAAGTAGTTTTTGGCCCACGGCACCCAGCGCAACGCCCAGATGGCCCCGGCCCCCAAGCCGGCCGTGACCACTATCGTCAGGCCGGCCTGCCAGGACTGCTCGGGGTCGAGCCAGCTCAGCCAGCCCGGCAATTGTGCGGCGTAGAGCCAGCCCAGCAGCAGCATGGCCCCCATGAGCAGCGCCAACGTAAGCGGAAAACTCCAGGAGCTGCGCACGGCCCCCAGCCCCAGCAGGCCGAAGCCGAGCCCCGTGAGCAGCACGTAGAGCAGGATACTCAGGAAAACCCGGCTGCCCTGGACGCGCGAGCTGAGGTTGGATAAAGCACTGTTGGCGGCCCCACGGGCCTGGGAAGTTGGGTTGGGAAGCATGGGCGGTAAAAACAAATGCGGGCGGGGCCGTCAGGTTGGCTCCGCGCCGTTGGGGCAGGCAACCAAAGTACGGCGCTTTTTGAATCCGGCCCAATTTACGGCCGCGGTGCTTTTTTCGCAGGGCTGGTGAGCGGCCACTCCTGCCCGGTCTGCTGAGCCGGCGCGGTTACCTTCGCCTTTCGGCTAGCCGCGCCCCTATCCGCGCTACTGCTTATTGCTCATGACTGGTCCGACCTCCGTTCACGCCCTACTGGCCCACTTGCGCCGCCAGCCGCTCGACCTGCGCCTCGAAGTCATTCTGGCCGAGCTATTGGACTACGGCTACGCGCTCGACGACTTTCTGATTCAGCCCGTGGGCCTCTTTGCCCGCCGCTACCGCCGCGACCTGGGCACGGTGCGCGACGAGCAGTTTGAGCGGGGGCACCGGCCGGTGGTGCGCACCGTGCTGGAGCTGCACCGCGAAGGACTCTACGATGCCGTGCCGCAGCAGGTGTTTCACCAGCCCGGCAGCGCCACGCCCAACCCGGCCGGCAGCATCCGGGCGATGGTCGAGGACATTCGCCTGCAGCGGCGCAAGGAAAAAGCTACCCGCCAGTTTTTCCTGCCCCTGGAGCAGGAGTTTTTTCGCTGCCGGGTGGGCATCGAACAGGTAGAGCGGCATTATTTCACCAACCTGTCGGCCCACTGGTACAACGAGATGCAGGCCCGGTTCTGGGGCATTGCCGATGCGGGCCTGCCGGATGGCCCGCTCACCAACCTGCTCTACGTGCTCCCGCTGGCCCACGGCATCGTGGGCGATTTGGCCCGCACCCAGCAGTGCTTTGAAAGCGTACTGGGCCAGCCCGTGCGGCTGCGCGTGGTTCGCCCGCTGCGCCACCAGCTGCCCCCTTCGGCCGGGGCCGACGGGGCGGCGGCCGGGGCGGGCAACACCCTGGGCCAGCTCGCACTGGGCCGCAGCCTGGTGCTGGGCGGCGACTACGCCGAAACCTTGCCGGCGCTCGAAATCAGCATGCAGGACCTGAGCGTCGCCGAACTGGAAGCTCACCTGCAAGGCGGCTGGCCCGCCCGCGCTTTGACGCTGCTCTGCGACCACTTGGTGGCTTACGAGACGGACATCACTATCCGCTACGAGATGGCCGCCGCCGAAGCCGCGTTCCGGCTGGGCGAGGGCGAGCAGGCGGCCGTGCTGGGTTTTACGACGGCAGGAATCTGAGCGAGGAGCTTAGATAGTTGAAAGTCAGTTGGATAAATTAGTCCACGTGGGTCGAGCCGCGACAGCTGGGCGCTGCTGGGCGGCGTGGGCGCGAAGCAGGCGCTCGTACTTCTTGCGGCCCTGGGCTATTAATTCGGGGGTGGCCGTCAGCTCGACGCGCCACACGTCGTAAGGGGCTTTCTTCTGCACGCCGATTATGAGAAAGCGGGTGGCCTGGAGCACGTCCAGGTACAGAGCGGCCTGGCGGTCGTAGTCGTACTTTTCGATGGTGGCCAGGAAGTGGGCGCGGTCGGGGCTGCTGGTGGTTTTGAAGTCGATGAGCGTGAGCTGGCGGCCGGCGCGGCTGCGCACGAGTAGGTCGGGGCGAAGCTTGACCCCTACCCCGGTGACCGTGTGGGTGGCGGTGTACGACTGCTCGGCCTGACCCCGATATAAAAGGTCGCGGCAGTAGCGTTGGCGGCGGATTTGGCGAGCCAGGCTTTCGAGGTCGGGCCAGCGGATGCCGCGCTCGTCGGTGCGGACGTAGTGGGCAGGTTCAAGCACGGCGGTGTGGAAGTGGGTGCCGTAGGCCAGGGCCACGGAGTTGAGC